>JAFXJH010000045.1 GCA_017532425.1 Clostridia bacterium
CGGAAGTTCAGACGCAAGTGCATTTGCCTTTTCTACTTTCCCGCACTTCAAATATAAAAAACAAAGCGTAGCACGCATTGTTGCTTTTTGCTTTTCGTTGATAGATATAGGCAAACCGCGTTCCATTAACTCGATTGCTTCTTCTGATTTATTCTGCAGGGCTAACACACCTGCAAGGCCCAAAATCATTCCAGGCTTATTTGGATATATCAGCAAAGCGTCTCTATATACCTTTTCCGCTGAAATTCGGATGCTTTTTTGTGAATATTATAGCGTGTTTCTTGCGCTCGTATCGTATCCATACCTATAAGCAGATCTATACTTGTTTCAAATATGTTCGCCAATGCAGGTAGAAATGTTATATCTGGATAACATTCACCGCGTTCCCATTTAGAAATGCTTTGAGGGGTTAGCCCCAAAAATCCTGCAATATCCTCTTGGGTAAGATTTTTCATAATGCGATATTTCTTTAGATTTTCTGACAAATAAAACATCTTTTCTCCTTTACACATTTTTACTTTGCTTCGAAGCACTATTATTATACCATAGGAACAATTATGTTTCAATGGCGCATTAGTTGTTATTGGTTCAACTCCGGGGCAACACCGGGGCAAGCATAGCGCGTGGACGTCCTCACGCAATCGGGCAGAAGCTCGAACCCACTATCCGAAAAGAAGAACGGTGTAATAAAGGCTCCCTTGTGCAAAGGGAGCTGTCACCGAAGGTGACTGAGGGATTGTTTGGTAATGATTTTTGCTATTTTACAATCCCTCCGTCTTGCTTCGCAAGCCACCTCCCTTTACACAAGGGAGGCTCTTGTAAGTTGTTCTGGCAGAAAAACACCACCAAAGATAATTCCTTGGTGGTGTTCGTGCTTTCTCCGCTAAGAATGCATAGAAAATCGTAAGCTGTTTTTTATATTGCCGATAAAATATCTACTTTTGGTAGCTGTACAAATATTCGGACGGTGATACCCCGAGGGCTTTTTTGAATTCGGTCGAGAAATATTTGTAGTCACTGTATCCCGACATATATGCTATTTCTTTGAGTGAATAATAACCGGTAGAGATCAGTCCGGCAGCCTTTTGTATGCGCAGACTGATTATGTATTTCTGCGGAGAGGTGCCGTATTCCTCCCTGAAAAGCTTTCTGAAATAGACCTCGCTCATAAAAGAACGCTTGGCGATATTTTCTATTGTGAGATAAGGATCGGTGTAATTTTTCAAAATATAATCTACAGAGCTACTGATCTTTGATTTTGTAACTGCATTTGTGAAATTCTGTGAGTAGCATTCGGCAAATATCTCGTAAAGAATGGCAGAACAGCGGTATTTGTATCCGCATTCTTTTTTGTTCCAGCAGTCCAAGATACGAAGAAAAAGCCGTGTGAGAATTTCGTGGTCCTTAGGAATAAAATATTCAATACTTTTGGTTGTGTAGTCTGTCGTTTCAAAATGTATTGCGATCAGCTTATCAATACTTGCGCTTCTGCTGTAGTCAAGACGTGCGGGGACGTATGACACGAAATGATCTCCCATATGATATTCGTCCGTTTGTGTCTTCAGAACAGCATCTGATTCAAGACGAAAGGAGATGGCGTTAAAATTTCGACCGCAGTTGAACATATTGACGTCCTTTTGATCAAGCTCGATAACGTCGAGAATGTTAAATAAAATAAGCTCTTTTTCGAAAAACATAATATATCCTCCAGTATTTGCGATTATTGTAGCATATTTGTTTCGAAAAATCAACCTTGTATATTGAATTATAGGTGTGATTTTTTCTTTACCCGTGATATAATATAAAAAAACAAGCGGAGGTTTTTAAAATGAGTGACAGAAGAAAAGTCTTGGATCTTTTTGATCTGCACAAGGATTTTGTGGATGAAAAGGTTGCATACGGAATTGAGCATTACCGAAAAGGGGATGCAAGAATAACCGTTCTTGATTCTGAAGGTAAGATAATACCCGATGCAAGAGTCAAGGTAAAGCAGAGGTCTCACGAATTCCGATTCGGTGCAAATATATTTATGCTTGACGAGATGGAATCGGATGAGAAAAATGAAGCGTATAAAAAATATTTCGCAGATCTCTTCAATATGGCGACGCTTCCGTTTTATTGGGATACTCTTGAGCCTGAGCGCGGAAAGCCCCGATACTCAAAGGACAGCCCGAAGATCTATCGCCGTCCCGCGATAGACCTGTGTATTGAATTTTGTGAAAAGCACGGTATAGAGCCTCGCGAGCACGCTTTGGCGTATGATAATTTCTTTCCAAAATGGCTTTATAATGCAAGCGTGGACGAGGTAAAGCGTGAATTTGAGCGCAGATGCTCTGAAATTTCCGAGCGATATGCGGATAAGATTCCGACCATTGAAGTTACAAACGAAATGGAGTGGCGAAGTGGAAGAACAAAGTTCTATGACGAGCCCGACTACGTTGAGTGGTGCTTCAAAACCGCAGAAAAATATTTTCCGAATAATAAGCTCGGCATTAATGAGCATAGTGCTCTTGCGTGGGGAGACTGCTGTCGTGCTACCGATAAGTATTACGCATATATCGAGGCAAATATGCTAAAGGGCGCGAGGATAGATGCTATCGGTATGCAGTTCCATCTGTTTAACAGACTCGAGAACGAATATGCCGCAACGAGAAGAATGCTCAATCCGAAAGAGCTCTATGCACATATGGATCTTTATTCAAACTTCGGAAAGCCTCTTCAGATCACAGAGGTGACCGTCCCTGCGTATTCTTGGGAAGAAGAGGACGAAGAAATACAAGCAGAGATCGCCGAAAAGCTCTACTCTATCTGGTTCTCGCATCCGAACGTCGAGCAGATCATATACTGGAATCTCGTGGACGGTTACGCGTACTGCTGGGATCCCGATCTCGAAAAGATCAGAGCAACGCAGGGAAATATGACGGCAGGAGAAAACTATTATCACGGCGGTCTGCTTCGCTTTGATACGACACCAAAGCCGGCATATAACAGGATCAAAGAGCTTATACAGAAAAAGTGGCATACCGAAGAGGATCTTGTTACGGACGAAAAGGGAAATGCCGATTTCAGAGGATTTTACGGAGAATATGATGTTGAGATCACAGCAAACGGTAAAACTGCGACGAAAAAAATAACGCTGTCGTCAAAATCCGAAAATAACGAGAAAGTGATACTGTAACAATAATGAAAGAAATACTGATCATTGTTTCTTGTGTGCCTCTTTATGTAGTGAACTCATTTTGCGATAAATACGTTTCACTTAAAAACGGAAATAAATACAATTTTCTGTATAATTGTATTAAATTTCTGATCGGAAGCTTGTGCCTGATGCTGCCGTTTTTACTCGACAGCTCACCTAAATTTGCTCTCGGTGTTATTCTTTGCGGAGTTGCTTGCGGTGTGATGTATGCAGTAAGTAAAACGCTTATGCTTAAAGGATATGAAAAAACCTCTGTTGCTTTTATGACGCTTTGTCATTCATCGGGAATGATAATTCCGTGTATGATAGGACATTTTTTCTGGTCGGAAGAACTGGATTTTCTTTCCGTAATTGGTATATTTCTTGCTGTTACGTCTATCGTTATGCTTAAGGATAGCAAGTCAGATAAAAAACGCTTTGAAATTACTGGAATTATGATAGGTATAACGATTTTTCTTGCAAGCGGCGGCATTATGATCGTTCAGAAGCTTATGGGTATTTATTTTGCCGATCAAAGCATCAGTGCATATAATTTTTATTCTTTTTTAATACCGTTTTTTATTCTCTGCTTTTTCGTGGGTTATAAAGAAAAGGAAAATAAAGAAAAAAATAACAAAAAAGATATAAAGATAGTGCTGATCTGTGCCATAGGAAGTGCCGTTTCGCTTTGCATAATCAGCTTTGTTATGACTACCTTGGCAGGAAGCGTGCCTTCCATAATTTTATTCCCGCTTTTCAATGGTCTCGGAATCATATCCGTATGTGTGGGATCGGTATTTGCTTTTAAGGAAAAATTAACAACAAAGAAAATAATAGGCTTGGTATTGGGTATTTGCGGACTTTGCCTTGTAAGCATTTAAGTATCGCAAATGAGAACAATATTCATAACTCTAAACAAAAAATCTGCCATAAACGAGAAACTTTGTTTATGGCAGATTTTATTTTTATGATTGTTGTAGCTTTTATCTTCTTCTGTTGTTTGATCCTGCGACTATAAGGAACAGACGAAGAAACTGCATAAGAGTTACCGCGAGAGCGGCAACGTAAGTGAGAGCGGCGGCAGAAAGAACCTTTCTTGAGCCCTTTATCTCTTCCGTACTCAGTATTCCGCACTGCTCGATAGCGACAAGCGCGCGGCTGCTTGCATTGAACTCGGTCGGAAGGGTGACAAGCTGAAATACCACGCAAAGTCCAAAGGCGGCAACTCCTGCGTAAGCAATATAGGAGTAGATAGGTCCGAGATATGAGAGCATTATGCCTAAGAGAATAAGCGGTATAGAGAGCTTTGAGCCGACGTTTGTTATCGGCACGATAGCCGATCTTATCTTTACAGGGGCGTAATTCTGCGCGTGCTGTACGGCGTGCCCCGCTTCGTGTGCGGCAACTCCGATGGCGGCGGTCGATATTCCGTCGTGAACGGCCTCGGAAAGGCGTATTACGTTTGCTCTCGGGTCGTAGTGGTCGGTGAGGTTGCCTTTTATTTTCATTATCTGTACGTCGTATATTCCGTTAGCGCTCAAAACTCTGCGTGCCGCCTCTGCACCCGTCATACGGCGAGCTGAAAGCTGTCTTGAGTATTTTTCAAACGTGGTGTTTACGCGCATACTTGCCCACGTGGCAAAGATAACTGCGGGCATAACGAGAATTATATATGTCCAGTCGATATAGAACATTTTTCTGTCTCCTTTCGGGAGTTTTTATTTTAAGATTTTTGACCGATCCTCTTCAATTTCGCGATAAAGAATCCGTCTGTGCCGTTTTCCGATGGGAAAAGAGTGATAAATCCGTTTTCTGCGGAAATTTCTCCCACGCTGAACGGAGAAATTTCAAAATCGGGATTTTCCTTAACAAAAGCGAGGACTCGCTCTTCGTTTTCCGCTTTACGGAGCGTGCATGTGGAGTAGAGAAGAGTACCGCCGACCTTGACGTATTTAGAGGATGCGTCAAGAATAGCACGCTGTATATTGTCAAGCTCGGAAAGGTCGGAAAGTGATTTGTAGCGTATCTCGGGCTTTTTGGCGATCACTCCGAGTCCTGAGCAGGGCAGATCGCAAATGACCTTGTCTGCTTTTCCGATAAGATCCGCTCTCGGAGATGAGGAATCGTGGCAGGACACGTCAAGTATGTTAAGTCCGAGCTTTTTGCCCTGATTTTCTATAAGCGAGAGCTTCGACTCGTGCAGATCAAAGCAGTATATTTTTCCGCGGTCATTCATAGAAATTGCCGCAAAAAACGCTTTTCCGCCCGGACATGAGCAGACGTCCACTACCGTGTCGCCCTCGCGAGCGTCAAGCGCGGAAACCGCTATCTGTGATGCCTCGTCCTGAACGAAACAGCGTCCGTCGATAAGCGGCTGAAGCTGTGAAACGGGGAAATTCGAGGTGAGACGCAGACCCTTTTCAGAATTTCTGCAGAATTCACATTCGTCACCGATCTCGCTTGCAAGCTTTTCGCGTGTAGTTTTCAGTGTGTTGACGGTCAGCGTAAGACGCGGACGGCAGTTTACAAGACTTATTATTTCCTCATATCGTTCGGGATAATCCTTTTTGAAATGCAGACAGAGCTCTTTCGGAACAGAATGTGTCACAGAAAGGCGCTCAAGTGTATCTGTAGGATAGGGAAGATCGTTTTTCTCACGGCAAAGACGGCGAAGGAGCGCGTTTATAAAGTTTTTTGATCTCGATGCATATCGTGATGCAAGCTTTACGGTCTCGTTTGCCGCGGCGCTGTCGGGGATCTTGTCGAGATAGAGGATCTGATACATTCCGAGACGGAGAAGTGTAAGCACTTCTTTGTCAAGAGAAGAAACTTTTCTTCCCGAAAACGCGGAAATTATATAGTCGAGGGATATTCTGCGCTCGGTCACACCGTAAACCAGGGCACATAGAAGTGCTCTGTCCTCGCCCGTGACAGAATGTGATGATATAAAAGCATCGAGCGCGATAGAAATATATTTTTCCGATCTTTCGCTTTCGGTGAGGATCTTGTATGCACATTCACGTACGTTCATATCTTATTCCTTGCTGTTTTTGAAAATATCTCCCGCGGTAACGCCACGTCCGTTGACGAATGCGGCAGCCGTCATAGCCTTCTTTCCTTCGGGAACAAGCTCTGTAATAAGAAGCTTACCCTTTCCGCAGGCAACGGTGATCCCCTTCGAATCGGCGGAGAGAACCTCTCCGGCTTTTCCGAATACTCCGTCGTATTCCGAAATGCGCGAGACCTTTATCTTGATCATTTTTCCTCCGAGATAGGTGAAAGAAAGAGGAATGGGGGAAAGACCGCGAATGAGATCGTGTATCTCCTTTGCATCTCTTGAAAAATCGATAAGGCAGTCCTCTTTTTCGATCTTTGCCGCGTGTGTTGCAAGAGAGTGGTCCTGAGGCTCGGGTGTGATAAGTCCTTCGGAGAGCTTTTTCACAGTCGAAACGATAAGATCTGCACCGATAAGGGAAAGTCTGTCGTGGATGTCCTCGAAATTGTCGTTTTCGTTTATATCCGCATAAGCCTTTTCAAGAATATCACCCGTGTCTATACCCTGCGCCATAAGCTGTGTGGTCACGCCCGTTACCTTTTCGCCGTCGATTATAGCTCTCTGCATGGGAGCAGCGCCGCGGTACTTCGGCAGAATAGAGCCGTGAAGATTTACACAGCCGTATTTCGGAAATTCAAGCACGTAAGAGGGAAGTATCTTTCCGTATGCAACGACCGCGATAATATCGGGAGAAAGCTCCTCCAAAAGCTCTTTTATAGCAAAATCCTTGAGAGTTTCGGGCTGATAAACGGGTATTCCGAGCTTTTCTGCTTCAACCTTTATCGGGGGAGGTGTGAGAGTATATCCTCTGCCCTTGGGCTTGTCGGGCTGAGTGAGAACACCGACTACCGAAAATTCACGGCAGAGCGCGCGAAAGCTGTTTACGGCAAAATCGGGAGTTCCCATAAAAAGAATCTTAATCATCGTCATTTTCCTCTGCGTAAAGCTTTTCAATTTCTTCGGGAGTCATCATTCTCTGTGCAACCTTGGGGTAGAGTATACCGTCAAGGTGATCAAGCTCGTGGCAGAAAGCACGCGCGAGAAGTCCGCTGCCCTTGACCGTGAAGCGCTCGCCCTGTCTGTTTGTAGCTTCAACTGTGACAGTCATAGGACGGGGAACGATTCCGCACTGCCCGGGAAGGGAGAGACAGCCCTCTCTGCCTATCTGTGTGCCGTCGCGCTCGATTATAACGGGATTTATGAGCTCGTAAACGACGCCGGGCTCGCATTCAACTACAACTATGCGGCGAAGAACACCGACCTGAGGACCGGCAAGTCCTACGCCCGATGCCTTTCTCATAGTCTCTACCATATCATCGAGGAGAGTGAGTATTCTGGGTGTTATTTTATCTACGGGTTTGCATATTTTTCCGAGGATCGGATCGTCATCTGTTCTGATTGTAAGCTTAGCCATTGTTATTATCCTTTCGTAAATGCTGAATTATACTTGATTTTGTGATATTATAGGCTTCCTGGGTTTATATCTATCGAAAAAGAAACCTTTTTGCTGGTCTTTTTCTGGAAGTCGCAAAGAATTTTTGAAAATAGCTCGCGCGTGCGCTTCGTCGAGCGGCATTTGATTATAAAGCGCATATGATATACGTCGTTTACCTTGTATATTGGCGCCTCAAACGGTCCGAATACCGAGAGCTTTACGTCAGCATAGTCACCGTCCATAAGTCTGCGAAGCTCGCTTGCAAAGAGTGCGGATACGTTGAGAAGCATCTTCTCGTCAGCCGATGAGAGCGAGAAGAGCGCGATATCGCAAAACGGAGGGAAGATAAGACTTCGCCTGAGTGCGATGTCATTTTCGTAAAAGGCCTTGTAATCCTGCGCCGCTGCAAGCAGAAGCACGGGATGGTCGGGCACGTAGGTCTGAATTATTGCCGTACCCTTTTTTTCTCCGCGTCCCGCACGTCCGATGACCTGCGTGATAAGAGCAAACGTGCGCTCGTTTGCGCGGTAATCGTCAAGATAGAGAGAGGTGTCCGCGAGAAGCACGCCTACAAGAGCAACGTTTGGGAAATCGTGTCCCTTTGTTACCATCTGCGTGCCGATAAGCACGTCAGCCTCGCCCCGTCTGAATTCGGAGAGCATTTTGTCAAACGAGAATTTCGACGTTGTCGTATCGGCATCCATTCGCATGACCTTCATACCCGAGAATTCCTCGCTGAGTATCTCTTCTGCCTTTTGCGTGCCAAATCCGAGAAAATTCAGCGTTTTTGATGCACATTCGGGACATTTTGTCGGAATTTCCTCGCGGTGTCCGCAGTAATGGCAAATAAGATATCCGTATTTGTCGCGGCTGCTTTTGGCGTGATATGTGAGCGATACACTGCATCGCGGGCAGGTTATGACTTCTCCGCAGGTGGTGCAGGAGAGAAAATTATTGTATCCTCTGCGGTTTATGAAAAGAATGCTCTGCGAGCGCTCGTCTGAAGCTTTTTGAAGAGCATCGCCCAAAACCGCACCGATGGGCGAAATATTTCCGTTTTCCGCATCTGCGCGCAGGTCGGAAATTATAGTTTCGGGAAGCTTTGCCTTGTTGTATCGCTCGGTAAGCTCGATAAGAGAATAGGTGCCCTGCTTTGCCTTGTAATAGCTTTCAACCGACGGAGTTGCCGAGGAAAGAAGCATAAGAGCGTTGTTTTTCGTGCATCTGTATCTTGCTACGTCGCGCGCGTGATATTTCGGCGACTGCTCCGACTTGTAGGTGTGCTCGTGCTCCTCGTCTATGACTATCATTCCGAGCTTTTCAAAGGGAGCAAATACGGCAGAACGAGTACCGATACAAATGTCGGCACCGCCACTCGTTATCTTTCGCCAGGTGTCGTATCGCTCTCCTGCCGAAAGACCCGAGTGCCATACGGCAACTCTGTCACCGTAGAAGGAACAGAAGGTTCCGACGGTCTGCGGAGTGAGCGCAATTTCGGGTACGAGCACGATCACCTGGCGGCCTGAAGATATTACCTTGTCGATTGCCGCCTTTATGACGTGAGTTTTTCCGCTTCCCGTTATTCCGTGCAGGAGAGCCGCCTTGGCGGTGCCTGCGTCGAGAAGCTCGCTTATCTTTCTGAAAGCCTCGCTTTGATGCTCGGAAAGAAGAGAAACTCTGTCTTCGTCCGTTTTTATATTATACGGTGTTCGAAGTATTTCGCGATATTCTGTTTCGATAAGTCCCATTTCGCTGAGCGCGGATATCTGCTTTTTCGTTACTCCTATGCGCTCGCAAAGCTCCTCGGCTTGGCAGGGACCGTTTTCGCTGAGATATGAGAGTATAAGTATGCGCTTTGCACCGCGGAGCTTTTTGCTTCCCGAAATATATTCCTCAGCCTCCTCGGCGGAAAGCTTCGGATGTACTATTTCGATCTCCTTTTTGCGCGTGCCGTCCTTTATTTCGGTTATTTTCTCGACGTACGAATATTCCACGAGCTTTGGAAGTATAGAAGCGACCTCCTTGCCGAAGCGTGCGGCAAGACGCTCAACGCTGACGCCGCCCTCCGACTGCCGTATGAAATCCCAGACGACAAGAGCCTTTTGATTAAGCTCGACGTTTCCGTCGGTGTCGGGAAGTGCACGGTATATCTCGTGTATCTTTGAAAGAGCCGCCGATGGAATCATAGCCTTTACTGCGTCTCCGATAGAGCAGAAGAGCTGATCCTTCATAAAATAGCAAATGCCGATCTGCTCGCTGCTGAGCGAAATATTAGGAATAAGAGAGAGCACGGGCTTGAAGCTTGATATATCGTCGTCCTTTCGCGTGGAAACGACGATAGCGGTCATTTTTTTGTTTCCGCCTCCGAAAGGAACGATCACGAAAGAGCCGCGCGATACGTTTTTATCAAAATCGGATGGAAGATAGTATTCGTATTCTTTATCGATGTGGTATGGCAGTGACATAATATGCACACCGACTATTCTGTAAGCCATATCAGCGTCTCCTTTCGCGCCTTGTGAAATGCAAAATAAAATTAATGGCGAATAAATCAAAATTTATTCGCCGATAATTTTCAGTTGTCCGAATCTGCTGCTGTGTCCGGCGTTTCTGCTTCCTCGATAGTACCGTCAAGTCTGGGTGCGTTGATTATTTCAAAATCACCTTCGTTGAGACGTCTTACCGCTACTTTGACCGATTTCTCGTCACGGTATTCGCTTCCGATGAGTGCGCAAATAGATTTGTCGGTCTCCTTGTTTGCGATCATACGGTCGGCACGCTCGCGCTGAGCAACGTATTCGTCGGTTACCATACGAGCACCCTTTGCGGCTGCGATAACGATCGTGTAAGCGTTGTATTTACCTTTGGTAAGATCTACGATAGAGGGGGAAATTAACATTTTTTTGCTCCTTGTGTTTCTATTATGATGTAATATTATTAACAGTTTAGATTTTTTGTGCTTGATTTATTCGTGTCTTCCGCTATCTTTCAGATGTCGGAGAGATCGCTGCTTTGCGAAAGTATGCTTTCCATACGGGAAGCGATTACCTCTGTTGAAAGCGAAGAAAGAACCACGTGTCTGCTGTCGCATACGATGACCGCAAGCGTTTTCTTTCCGCACGAGGCATCGATTACCATACCTGCGTCGCGAGCATCCTGAACAAGACGCTTTACCGGTGCGGCATCGGGTGAAACTATCGATACGATACGCTCGGCGGAAACCATATTTCCGAATCCGATGTTCAGTAGTGTCATTTCTTACGACCGCCTTTATTCAATGTTCTGAACCTGCTCGCGTATCTTTTCGAGCTCGTTCTTCATCTCAACTACGATGTGAGCGATCTTGGAATCACTGCACTTTGATCCGATGGTGTTGGTCTCTCTGTTCATTTCCTGAATAAGGAAGTCAAGACGCTTTCCTACCGGCTCATCCGACTTCAGTATGTCGTCGAAAGCTGCAAAATGGCTTGAAAGACGTACGAGCTCCTCGTCAACGGCGATCTTGTCGGCAAATATCGCACATTCGGTGAGTATTCTCGACTCGTCGATCGAGATCGTGTGATCTTCAAGGAAGCTTCTGATCCTCGCTTCGAGCTTGTCGCGGTATCCTGCGGTAGCGTTTGCACTCTGCTTTCCTACCTCCTCAGCAAGCTCTGCGATGTGAGCCTTCTTTTTGAGAAGATCGGCGATAAGCTTTTCGCCCTCCGATTCACGCGCTCTCATAAAGACGTTCATGGCCTGCTCAAGGAAGGGAAGGATCTCATTCCAAGCGGCGTCGGCATCCTCTTCGGAGGTCGTGAAAACGAAGATATCCTTGTTTTGTGCCACACGCATTACAGAAATGTCGTCGTGAAGATCAAATTCGTCGCGAAGCTCTCTCAGTGCCTTGATATAGGTTTCTGCGTAAGCCTTGTCGAGCTTTATATCTCCGCCGAGGTTTTCGGTAACCTCAACACCGACCCAAACGTCGACCTTTCCGCGGGAAATATAATTCTGAATATAATTTTTCACTTTTTCTTCAAGATAAGAAAAAGAGCGCGAGATCTTTATCTGCGGATCAAAGTATCTGCTGTTGACGCTTTTGATCTCGACTGTTATATTTTTTGTCTGTGTGCTTCCGACAGCTCTGCCGTAAGCGGTCATACTTCTTATCATAGTAAGTCTCTTTCGTTTAATTTATTATATAACAAAACAACATACATATTAATAATACTATATTTATTCGCTTTTGTCAAGTTTGCGAGTGAAAAAATGTGAAAATATCCAAAAAAATCAACTTTTGAAAGAAAAAACTTTATAATTTACAAAAAATGTATATATATTTTTTACAGCCTGTTGCATTTTTTAAAAAATAGTGTATAATATTTCGTCGGATGAATCGTAAATCAGCTGATTGAAACGGAAAATAAAGAATGGAAAATAAAGAAATTATCAGTCAAGGCGACGGACATTCGCTTCTTGTGGATACCGCGCTGCTTGCAGGGACGATAGTGCTCGAAAGCGGCGGAGAGACCTTCAGAGCGGAGGAAACTGTAGTCAATTTTTGCTACGCGGGAGGCTGTAAGAGCGTCTCTGCGATAGCTTTTCCTACGGGAATAATGATCACGGTAAACTATAATACCGATACCGTAAGCGCTCTTAAGCGCATAAAGAAACGCGGTATAAACCTCGCAAAGCTCAACGGAGTCAACGACCTCGTTCGAAAGTTTATAGGAGGTCATCTTACACTTGAAAAGACCTATGAAGAGCTGAAAAAGCTTTCCGAGTCCGGTAAAGAAAACAAGCTCGTTATGATCTTTGCGTCGGCGTTTGCATCGGCTATGTTTGCCGTGCTCTTCGGAGGAGGACTTTTTGACGGAGCGGTAGCATTTATTGCGGGCGTTATAGTTCAGCTTCTTGCTTTCTCGGTCAAAAAAACAAGCATATACGGCTTTTCCTTCAGCTTTATAAGCGGAGCAGTCATCGCGCTTATTGCGGTGCTTTCGATGCAGCTCTTCAAGACGGGAAATATGGAGCACATCATAATAGGCTCAATAATGCCCATTCTGCCCGGTCTTATGCTGACGAGTGCGATAAGGGATACCGTTATGGGAGATCTTGTTGCAGGAACGGCACGGCTTGTTGAGGCGCTGCTTATAGCGGTTGCAATAGCAGGCGGCGTGGGTATCGTTCTCAGCATCTATATGTCTATGGGAGGTGTGGTCTGATATGTCATTCTGGCAATATGCTTTCGAATTCGTTATTTGCACACTTTCCGTTGGATCATTCTGCATTCTTGCCGACTCTCCGAAAAATACGTTGCTACCCGCATCTTTGATCAGCGCGCTTGCCTATATCGTATACAGGATCATAAGCATAAATGCAAATAAAGAAATACTTGCCTATTTCGTGGCGTCCGTCATTATTTCGGTTTTGTCAGAGATACTTGCGCGGATATATAAAAAGCCGTCTACGATATTTATTTTTCCGGGAATAATCCCTCTCGTACCCGGTGTCGGACTTTATAACAGTATGCTTTATCTTATACGCCACGATTACTCGATGTTTGTAGCCAAAGCGGTGAATACCCTCTTCATTTCGGGTGCTATAGCTATTGCTGTCGCGATAGTTCATATAACGGCGCGCTCGGTCTTCCCGAGAAAGAACGGAATTCTGCCCGTAAACCGTATAAGCGAGAAAAAAGAAAATCCCTGATTTTGCATAATTTAACCTTTATTTCGCCGTAGACCGTACGATCTGCGGCGATTTTTTATACGTTAAACCCGTTTTTGTAAAATATTACAAAAAAATTTTCTCGAATTGTATATGTTGTCTAAATCCACAAAAAGCGAGAGCTTTTCCGAATAAATATGTTGACAACAGACAAAAAATATGATATAGTATAAGTGCGGAGGGAAAGACCTTCGCAATAAAAAGCAAAGGTGGTTTTGATATGAAATTTCAAATTGTCGGAAAAAAGACAGAAGTGCCGGGCGGACTTTACTCTGTAGTGGAAAAGAAGCTTACCAAATTTGACAAGTTCTTTCGGGATGATGTTGAAGCGCTTGTCTCGATACAGAAAAAGCATAACCTCGAAACGCTTGAGCTTACAATAGTAAGCGGCGGTACGATCTACAGAAGCGAAAAGTCTGACAAAACTTACCAGAACGCCTTAGATGATGTGGTCTACTCTATAGAGCGTCAGATCAGAAAGAACAAGACCAGACTTGAAAAGAGACTTCGCGAAGGAGTTTTCGTAAAAGGCTCGGAAGCCTTTGTGCCGAGCGAGGTAGAGGATGCCGATGAACAGATAGGCGATTTCAAGGTCAGAATGAAGTATTTTAACCTTAAGCCTATGTCGATCGATGAGGCAATACTTCAGATGCTGCTTCTTGATCATCAGTTCTTCGTATTCAGAAACGACGTTACCGAAGAAATAAACGTTGTTTACGTTAAAAAAGACGGAAATTACGGATGTATCGTTCCGGAATAATAAAAACGAATACGGCGGAGATTTTCTCCGCCGTATTTTTATGCCATTTTTAAAGTCCCGAGGTATCTATCGTAACTATAAATCCGTCTGTGTTGTTGCCGCTTATATAGTAAAGGCTTCCGAAAACGGTTATATCGGTCGATTCGCCTTCAGCTGCCTTTATATAGTATACCCACCATTCCTTGCCCGATTCGTCGCTGATGACAAGTCTGTCCTGAGCGGTTTTGCTCTTTACTGCGGTAAGATATGCCGCGAGTGAAATATCGTTTTTGAACATATAGGTTGCGTGAGCTACACCAACGTATCTGAAGGTCGAATAAAGATCGGTGTTTCCTTCGTGGATAAAGCCGTATTTGTGACAGTTAAGAATAAACCAATCGTAATATTCTGCACCGGGATATCCCGAATAAGCGTTCTTGAGGGGTATCTGACCGTTTGCTGTCGATATCTGAAGGTCGACCGAGATTCCCGCCGCGTGGGAATTGAGAAGAGCCTCGTTAATGTCAGGTGTGGTTTTGATGTCCTCGCTGCTGTCGTAATAGTAGGCATTTCTGAGCCAGATGTTCTTGTGACCGGTCTCGGCTACGTATGCTTCCATCATTTTGCGAAGTGCCTCGGCTGTTTCTATGTCGAGGAAGAGGTTTCTGTCTTTAAGTATGAAATCTCCGGTATGACCGCTGCTGAGGTTGATGAAGCCGTACTGCGAGCGCACCTTGTTTGCATCAAGCTTGCCCATTGAGCTTCGGGTGATGAGCTCTTCGATCGGACGGCTGTATACCGAGCTTTCGCTGAGAAGAATGAGCGGACCGCGATATACCTTGCTGTTTTCAAGGGTTTCGGTTTTGTTTCCTGCTGGGGGATTCTGCTCGGGATTCTCTTCGCCGCCTTCGGGATTTTTGTTTTCCTCGCCCGGCTTTTCTTCGCTTCCTTCGGGATTCTTGTTTTCTTCCTTGTTGCCGCTTTCGTTTGTTTCGGAATCGTCCTTGGGCGGAGCCTCGTCCTTTCCAAGTGCTGTAAGCGTGATAACAAGAGAGATGATGGCGATGCAAAGAAGTATAATAGACGCGAAAATTATACCGCTTGTATTATGTCTGTGAATGTTTTTTGTGGTTTGAGAAGTGTCTGCCATGAGACGCCTCCTTGAACTTGTATTACTTGTAAAATGTATTTGCCGAAGTGATTATACGCCAAAATACCGTGTTTTATAAAAATATTTTATAAATACTGCGTTCTGTATTAAGCATAGCACAATAATACGCTTAAATCAATGTATTTTTCGTGAATTTATCCCTGTATCGGATATAAAATCGGTGTTATTTCAGCTTGTCAGCCTCGGAGGTCGCAAGCGCATCGCATCTCTCGTTGTACTCGTGACCGACGTGCCCCTTGACCCAGACGTAGTTTATACTGTGCGGCGAAATAGCGTTTAATAGTCTTTCCCAAAGCTCGGGATTGAGAGCCGGCTTTCCGTCCGATTTTTTCCATCCCTTCTTGCGCCACGAGATCGCCCATCCCTTTGATAGACCGTCAATGACGTATTTGGAGTCGGAGCAGAAGGTCACCTCGCAGGGCTCTTTAAGCGCCTCAAACGCGGAGATGGCTCCGAGAAGCTCCATTCTGTTGTTCGTTGTGTTTGCTTCGCCGCCCGAAAGAACCTTTTCGTGCGCTCCGAAAACGAGTATCGCTCCCCAGCCTCCCGGACCGGGATTTCCACGGCATGCGCCGTCCGTATATATCTCAATTTTTTTCATAGCGTATATTTTTAAACCTCATATATGTCTTATCTGATCTATAAAATTATATCATACATAATTTTCTTTTTCAAGTAGAAACTGAGTGTATGGCAATAAATATTTAATACAAGGCGACAGAGAATAATCGCTTAAGTATAGGAAAAAATAAGTTCGAATACTTTAATAAAGTAGAATATCAGATACAGTTTATATCGAAAGGAAAAAATATATGCAACTTGAATGTGTTATAATGGCAGGAGGAAAGGGAAGCAGGCTTTATCCGCTGACACAGAATACACCGAAGCCCCTTCTTCCGGTCAATAATATACCGAATATAATAAAAATACTCGCAGCGGTAAATAAATGTAAAATAAAAAAAGCGGTCATAACTACGGGGTATCTCGGTGATGAGCTGAAGAAGAATATCGGAAGCAACGTATACGACGTGGAAATAAAATATGCACACGAGGAAAAGCCTCTCGGAAGCGCGGGCGGAGTGAAAAACGCGGCAAAATACACCACGGGAGACCTGCTTGTAATAAGCGGAGACGCGGTATTCGAGGGTGAACTCTCGGATATGATAAAAAGGCACTATAACAGCTCTGCTGACCTGACTGTCGCCTGCACGGAAATGGAGGATACCTCGCGATTCGGTGTGCTTGTGACCGATAAAGACGGAAGGATAACAAGCTTTTGCGAAAAGCCGAAAAAGGGCGAGTGCGATTCAAGGCTTGTGAATATAGGAATATATATAATTTCGCGAGAGATAATAGACTCTCTTCCCGAAAATACTCCGCTTGATTTTTCCCTCGACGTTTTCCCGAATATCCTTGAAAATAAAAGAATGATGGCATGGAAAAGCGATGCTTATTGGTGCGATATGGGCACGCTTTCCTCCTATCTTGAATGTAATATGAGATATTCAAAGGGAAAAAATATCATAGGCAAGAACTGCAATATCTCGCCCGATGCGAAAATAAGCGGCAGTATAATTTTCGACGGAGTGACGGTAGAGGCAAATGCCTGCATATGCGACGCCGTAATTTGCAAGGATGCGCATATAGGCAACGGCGCGGGAGTTGCACGCGGCTCTGTGATCGGAGAAAGCTGCTCCGTATCGGCTTCCGAGGTGGTTTCTCCCGACTCGCTGAATATCACACGGGTTACAAGTCAGGAAATAATGCGTAACGATGTCCCAAACGCGCTTACAATGTCGATAGACTGATATAATGTCAATGAAAATAATTTGGCTACTGAAAAGATAGTGCACTTTGTAGAAAATGACGATTGACACTTTTTTAACGAAGTTGTATAATGAAATAAAGTGAAGTACTTTTACGCGCTGAACTGTAAATAAACTGCCGTAAGGCTTATGAAAGGACTATTGGGATATGGCTTACGAGTACACGATAATCGATAGCGTAGACAAATTAAAAGACGCCATAGCAAAAGTAAGGGAAGCTCAGAAGAAATTTGCGACCTACACGCAGGAAGAGGTCGATAAGATATTCCTCGCCGCTGCAAGTGCCGCAAATAAGGAGAGAATACGTCTTGCAAAGCTTGCGGTACAGGAAACGGGAATGGGTGTAGTTGAAGATAAGGTTATAAAGAACCACTATGCGTCTGAATATATCTACAACGCATATAAGGATGTGAAGACCTGCGGTGTCATCGAGGAGGATACGGCATACGGTATCAAAAAGATAGCAGAGCCTATCGGTGTTATCGCGGCGGTAATTCCGACGACCAACCCGACATCCACAGCTATATTCAAAACACTTCTCGCACTCAAAACGAGAAACGGTATAATAATCAGCCCTCACCCGAGAGCAAAGAAATCGACCATAGAAGCAGCTCGTATAGTGCTTGAGGCTGCTGTTTCGGCAGGTGCTCCCGAGGGCATTATCGATTGGATAGACGTTCCGAGCCTTGAAATGACTAACCTCGTAATGAAGGAGTCTGATATTATTCTTGCTACCGGCGGCCCGGGAATGGTAAAGGCAGCGTATTCGAGCGGAAAGCCGGCTCTCGGCGTAGGTGCGGGAAATACGCCTGCAATTATAGATGACAGCGCGGATATTATTCTCGCGGTAAACTCGATAATCCACTCGAAGACCTTCGATAACGGTATGATATGCGCTTCCGAGCAGTCTGTTATCGTGCTTGACAGCGTATACGACGCGGTAAAGGACGAATTTGCAAAGAGAGGCTGCTACTTCCTAAGCGGCGAAGAAACCGATAAGCTCCGCGCGACGATACTCATAAACGGTGCGCTGAACGCAAAGATAGTCGGACAAAAGCCTGTAACTATAGCAGCTCTTGCAGGTGTTCAGGTTCCCGAGGCTACCAAGATCCTTATCGGTGAGGTCGAAAGCGTTGATATTTCCGAGGAGTTTGCACACGAAAAGCTCTCTCCCGTGCTTGCGATGTACAGAGCAAGGGATATAAATGACGCCTTTGAAAAGGCAGAGCATCTTATTGCAGACGGCGGATACGGTCACACGTCCTCGATATATCTGAATGCGATGACAGAAAAAGCAAAGCTTGATGAATTCGCTTCCCGTATGAAGACCTGTCGTATTCTCGTAAATACACCCTCTTCGCAGGGCGGTATCGGCGATATTTATAACTTTATGCTTACTCCCTCGCTGACACTCGGATGCGGCTCCTGGGGCGGAAACAGCGTTTCCGATAACGTAGGTGTAAAGCATCTTCTCAATATTAAAACGGTTGCCGAAAGGAGAGAAAATATGCTTTGGTTCAGAGCTCCCGAAAAGATATATATCAAAAAGGGCTGTCTGCCCGTTGCTCTTGACGAGCTGAAAACTGTTATGGGCAAGAAAAAGGCATTTATCGTAACAGATAACTTCCTTTACAAGAACGGATATGCAAATCCCATAATAAATAAGCTGAGTCAGATGGGAATAGACCACAGCGTATTTTTCGACGTAGAGCCCGATCCTACTCTTGCATGCGCAAAGGCAGGCGCGGCACAGATGTCAGCGTTTGCTCCCGACTGCATTATTGCACTCGGCGGCGGCTCGGCTATGGACGCGGCTAAGATTATGTGGGTGCTTTACGAGCATCCCGAAGCAGACTTTATGGATATGGCAATGCGCTTTATGGATATCCGCAAGAGAGTCTACACCTTCCCGAAGATGGGCGAAAAAGCATATTTCATCGCTATCCCGACCTCTGCGGGAACAGGCTCGGAGGTTACACCCTTTGCAGTAATTACTGATGAAAAGAGCGGAGTAAAATATCCGCTTGCAGATTACGAGCTTCTTCCAAATATGGCGATAATCGATACCGATTTCCATATGTCGGCGCCTCGCGGACTTACCGCCGCATCGGGTATAGACGCAGTTACCCACGCACTTGAAGCGTACGCTTCGATGCTTGCGACCGACTACACCGACAGCCTTGCACTCGGCTCGCTGAAGACCGTGTTCAAATATCTTCCGAGAGCGTACGAAAACGGAAGCACAGACGTAGAAGCGCGTGAAAAGATGGCAAACGCGGCTACGATGGCAGGTATGGCATTCGCAAACGCATTCCTCGGAATATGCCATTCGATGGCGCATAAGCTTGGCGCGTTCCACCATCTCCCGCACGGAGTTGCAAACGCTCTTATGATAAACGAGGTTATAAGATTTAACGCAGTAAGCGTTCCCACAAAAATGGGTACCTTCTCACAGTACGCATATCCGCACACGCTTGAAAGATATGCGGAGGTTGCAGATCACCTCGGACTCGGCGGAAGCACGAATGAGGAAAAGCTTGAAAATCTCATTAGTGCACTCGATGACCTCAAAGCTAAGGTCGGAATCAAGCCCGCTATCAAGGATTACGTTGAAAACGAAGCAGATTTCCTTGCGCGTCTTGACGATATGGTAGAGCAGGCGTTTGACGATCAGTGCACGGGAGCAAACCCGAGATATCCGCTTATGAGCGAAATGAAAGAGATGTATCTTAACGCATACTACGGCAGACACGAAAATGTCTGATAAAAGAATTTCAGAAAGGAAAGGCTACAAATATGAAACTTGATAATCTTATTGCAGTTCACGACACAAAATCCTTTTACCGCGACGGAGATAAATTTATAAAGCTCTTTAATGCAGACTATTCGAAGGCAGACGTTTTAAGCGAGGCTCTTAATCAGGCGCGCGTGGAAGAAACCGCGATCAACGTTCCCGAGGTTATAGAAGTAATGAAATTCGATGACAGATGGGCAATCGTTTCAAGATATATCGAAGGAACAACGCTTTCTCATCTCGTTTCGGAAAACCCCGATAAGATAGACGAATATATGGATCTTTTCGTTGATATTCAGATGTCTATCCATTCGCAGACCTCCCCTCTTCTTAATAAGCTCAAGGATAAGATGAACAGAAAGATCAGTCAGTCCTCGCTCGACGCGACTACAAGATACGAGCTTCACACGCGCCTTGAAGGACTTCCGAAGCACAACAAGGTATGTCACGGCGATTTCAGACCGTCGAATATTATAATCGCAAACGACGGAACACCTTACGTTATCGACTGGTCGCACGTTACGCAGGGTAACGCTTCGGCAGACGTGGCAAGAACCTATCTGCTTTTCTGTCTGAAGGGTCAGAAGCAGTATGCGGATAAGTATCTTAATCTCTTCTGCAAGAAGAGCGATACCGCAAGACAGTACGTTGAAAAGTGGATGCCCATCGTAGCCGCTTCCCAGTCGGTAAAGGGCAAGGAAAACGAACGTGAATTCCTGCTTTCCTGGGTAAATATCGTAGATTTTGAGTAAATTAGGCAAAAATAAAATGCGCCCGCCGTTTTAACGGCGTGCGCACAATCTGAAAACAAAATGATATAATAAAATCTTTCAGCCAAGGAAAAAGGATGGGAGTTTGAGGGAAGGGAAAAAACTTCGGCGTTTGAGATGGTTTTTCCCTTCC
>JAFXJH010000046.1 GCA_017532425.1 Clostridia bacterium
AAAACCGATATGCTCGGTATGGGCGAGAGCAGACACTGGTATCTGCTTGCAAACTGGTTTGACGTTACAGCTATGCGTAACAAGCTCGCTTACGATCTTTCGGGCTCGCTCGGTATGACTTATACAGAGTCGACCTGGGTAATCGTTTATTTTAACGGCGAATACCGCGGTCTTTACTCTCTCGTTGAGAGCGTTACCGTCGGTGAAGGACGCATCGAGACCTTCGACTGGGAGGACTTCGCAGAGGATATCGCCGATATGTATGCTCTCAAGAACGATCTCCAGACTCGCGGACGCAAGGCTCTGAGAGAAGCGATGACCACCGACCTTTCATGGATCACAACTCAGAAGACAAAGATAACCTATACGATATCCACAAAAGATGAATTCGGTACTAAAATATACAAGCAAATAACCGAGGATATCGATCTGACCGGATATTTCGACCCCGAAAGTCTTGATCTGACGTCGGGATATCTGATAGAATACGACAACCGACTCGACACCACGGGCGCGGCTTGGAAAACAGACAACGGCATTCCCGTAATGCTTGTTAACCCCGAAAATCTCCATACAAATCCCGAAATGTACGATTACGTAAGGACTCTTATTCAGGATTTTGAGGATGCGATCTCTTCTCCCACCTTCTACAACGAAAAGGGCAAGCATTACAGCGAATACGTTGATATGGACGCATTCGTTGACTTCTGGATGATATGGACGGTATTCAACAACATTGAATTCGGCGTTCTTTCTCTCTTCTACTACATCGACGACGGAAAGATAGTATTCGGACCCTGCTGGGACTTCGACAACGCTTCGGGCAACATCGTAACGCTCAACGAAACCTGGGAGCGTTGGGATCGCTGGAATGAAGACCGAAAGGGCTCTAAGGGTTGGTTCAAGAACGCTTGCAGAGACCCATACTTCACTGCACTTTGTCAGGAAAAATGGTATTCTATGCGTGAAGCTATCGACGATATGATGCAGTCGCTTGACATCTATCATTATTACATCGGCGAGGAGGCCGTAAAGTGCTACGAGCGCAACGGTCCGCGTACAAACTGGTATCTCAAAACGAAAAACGGCGGTAAGAGCTACGACTTCCAGACAGACTTCGAGCTTCTCAAGGACTGGCTTACGCTGCATATCAAATGGCTTGACGAAAATCTCGCCGTTCAGGATGCGAACATTGACAACGCAGGATACACAAGAAGCACGAAGATACACGCTTCTGCCACACTCAACGGAAGCGCGCTGAGCAAGGACAGGATAACCTCCTACGGCGTACCCGGTGACTACATAATTTCTCCCGATGCAAAGGGAAATCTTCAGATAAAGATCACAACAGGTCACACAACTGCCGCCACCTGCGACGTTTATATCAACGGAACTAAATATCTCGGCAACAAAAAGCTTACGACCTCAACTACAGCTGTATACGACATAGATATTTCCGATCTTAATATGGAGCCCGGTTCGCTGAACGTACTTTATATTCCCGCTTTCCGTACAGACGGCTCTGTACGCTCGATGACCTCGCTTCTTATCAGAGTATACGACGTCGGCAATCCGAGCGTTACTCAGGCTGCTGTTACCTTCGGAGGCTATGACAACGTTATCGTTGAAACTCAGGGCACTATAATAAAGGCACCCGAGATCACAGTTACCCGTCCCGGCTTCAAGGCTCTCGGATGGACAAACGGCGACGACAAAGTATATGCCCCCGGAGAAGATTACAAGATCTCCAAGAGTGAATTCCTCTACATTCGCTGGGAACGCACCGATATGAACGCATTTATGGTTCTTGAGGAAGAAAATCACAAATAATAACATAGCTGATACGGATGGTATTTACTCGGGTTATTTGCCATCCGTATCGTTTTATTGTTAAATGTTAATTTTTCGTAAAGTGAAATAAAGATACATAAAATTTATTGATTTTTTTTCAAAATTATTATATAATTATTCCAATCGTCGAAAGGCTGTGCCCTTTCAATATTATTCAGGAGAATACCGAAATGATATTAGCCAAAAGACTCCCAATATCCATCATCGCTCTGATGCTTGCACTCGTTTTCATTATGTCATCATGCTCAAGAGTAAAAGAGCCCGAAAAAGAACAGACTAACAACGATATAACAAAGGATCCGTTTACCGGAATATTTGTGGAAGAAGCTATTCCCACTATACATATAACAACTCCCGACAGCAAGGAAGTTACCGTAAAAACGTATAAGAATGCTACCATGCGTCTTGAGCTCAATGAGCGTTATGCAGACTATACGAGCACCTACACCGACGAGGACGGCGGTGATATCGAGATCCGCTGCAGAGGTAACTCCACTTATAACAACAGCGATATGAGAAAAATTACAAGTGGGCATACAAGGTAAAGCTCGGCACGAAAACCGATATGCTCGGTATGGGCGAGAGCAGACACTGGTATCTGCTTGCAAACTGGTTCGATGTTACCGCTATGAGAAACAAGCTCGCTTACGATCTTTCGGGTTCTCTCGGTATGACTTATACACAGTCGACTTGGGTAATTGTTTATTTTAACGGCGAATACCGCGGTCTTTACTCTCTCGTTGAGAGCGTTACCGTCGGTGAAGGACGCATTGAGACCTTCGACTGGGAGGACTTCGCAGAGGATATCGCCGACATGTACGCTCTTAAGAACGGTCTTGACGAATCAAAGCGTCAGATTCTCCGCGATGCTATGAAAAAGGATCTTGGCTGGATAACCACACAGAAGGCAGAGCGTAAGTACACGGTAAAAACCACCGATGAGCACGGCACTGTGATATACAAGCAAATGACCGAAACGTACGATCTGACCGGATATTTTGATCCCGACAGTCTTGACTACACATCGGGTTACCTTATCGAATACGACGGAAGACTTGATACCACGGGTACGTCCTGGAGAACGAATCGCGGTATACCCGTAATGCTTGTAAATCCCGAAAATCTGAAGACCAACCCCAAAATGTACAAGTACGTTACTTCTCTTATTCAGGATTTCGAGGACGCTATTATGTCTCCCACCTTCCACAACGGAAAGGGCAAGCACTACAGCGAATACGTTGACGTCGATTCTCTCGTTGATTTCTGGATGATATGGACGGTATTCAACAACATTGAGTTCGGATATCTTTCGCTCTTCTACTACATTGACGACGGAAAGATAGTATTCGGACCCTGTTGGGACTTCGACAACGCTTCGGGCAACATCGTAACGCTCAACGAAACCTGGGAGCGTTGGGATCGCTGGAACGGTGACCGCGCAGGAAAGAACGGTTGGTTCAAAAACCTTTGCAAAGACCCCTACTTCACTTCCCTTTGTCAGGAGCAGTGGTTCTCTATGCGCGAGGTCATCGACGATATGATGCAGTCGCTTGACGTATACCATTACTACATCGGCGAGGAAGCCGTAAAGTGCTACGAGCGCAACGGTCCGCGTACAAACTGGTATCTCAAATCGCGAAACGGCGGTAAGAGCTATGATTTCCAGACCGACTTTGAGCTTCTCAAGAACTGGCTGACCAAGCATATAACCTGGCTTGACGAAAATCTTTCTGTCAAGGATGCAAATATCGACGACGCGGGATACGATATAAGCTCGAAGATATATACGAATATTTCTCTTAACGGAGTCGCTCTTGACAAGGACAAGATAACCTCCTACGGTGTTGTTGCAGACTACATAATTCCTTCCGATGCATCGGGATCGATCAAGATAAAGGTAACAACCGATCACACCACCGCAAAAAACGCGTCGGTATATCTTAACGGCAAAACACATCTCGGAAGAAAGACCATCGGATCATCTACCGCAGGCGTTTACGAGATCAAGGCATCCGACCTTAATCTTAACGTCGGAGACGTTAACGTGCTTTACATCATCGCATACAAGAACGACGGAAACATACGCTCGATCTCTGCGGTTCTTATCAGGGTCTGCGACTCTGAAAATCCCGAAAATAATCAGGCTGCCATCACATTCGGCGACTTTGGAAACGTTATTATCGCCGGCAAGGGCGAGACTATAAAGGCGCCCGAGATCACAGTTACCCGTCCCGGCTTCAAGGCACTCGGATGGACAAACGGTGACGACAAGGTATACGCACCCGGAGAAGATTACAAGGTTTCAAAGAACGAATATCTCTACATCCGTTGGGAGCGCACCGACATGAATGCATTTATGGTGCTTGAAGACTAAAAATACTACAAAAGGAATTTACGCATATTTTTTCAAGGGACAGCTTACTGTCCCTTGAAAATTTAATGTAATCAACACAAAGCTATGCTTATATGTCCAATCTGCAAATCAAAGCTGACGCGTGAGCCCTCACGTTACTTATGCGAAAGGGGTCACTCGCACGATATTTCAAAATACGGTCACGTTAATCTTCTTATGTCACAAAAGGGCGGGAATCACGGTGACAGCCGCGAAATGCTCCTCTCACGCAAAAATTTTCTTGACAGCGGTGCTTATTCTCCGCTGAGAAATGCTCTTGCAGACAGCGTAAGCGCGGTATCGGAAGGAAAAAGCACACTTTCCCTGCTCGACTCCGGATGCGGAGAATGCTATTACACATCGCTTATAAAGGACGAGCTGTCCGCAGGCGGCACTAATGCTCACATTATCGGAATAGATATATCAAAGGAAGCGCTCCGAATTGCCGCACAGCGTTTTAACGGCGAATGCAAGCGTGTCGATTCCTCCGTTGAGCTCGCCGTTGCAAGCTCTTATCAGCTTCCGATAGCAGAAAGCTCTATCGACACCGTAATTTCGGTATTTGCTCCGCTGTGCAGCGAGGAATTCGCGCGCGTATTAAAGAGAGGCGGTCACTTTATCACAGTCATCCCCGGGAAAAAGCATCTTTGGGAGCTTAAAGCCGCGATATACGACGACCCGTACGAAAACGAGATAATGCCCTACGAAATTGACAAGTTCAAAATGATATCGAAAAAAGAGCTTTCGGGAAGATTTCTGCTTCCGAGCAGTAGTGCAATAGCTGATCTCTTCACTATGACACCGTATTTCTGCCGCACAAGCGAAAAGGACAAAAGCAAGCTTCACGCCCTCAACTCGCTTGAATGCTCGTACGAGTTTGAAATACTCGTATACGAAAAATTATAGAGTCAAAGCTCTTGAATTTTTCAAGAAAATAGTGTATAATAAAGTAAAATATTAAAGAAAGGAGTGATATTTATTCTGTTCGGAGTAAGAAAAAAGCTCCGTTTATCTTCGGGTAGAAAAAAAGCTATCGTTTTTGTTGACTATGAGCACTGGTACATATCCCTTAACAATCTTTACGGTATAAAGCCTGATCTGCGCGCTTGGAGAGCCATGCTTTCCGAAAAATACGACATCGCGGGTATTTATTTTTTCGGTAATTTTTCAAATCCCGCTCTGCGCGCCGAAATATCAAGAATACGTGAAATATCAAATCTGATAATAGAAACACAGAATTCAAATGCTCATTACAAAAAAGATTTTACAGATTTTATAATGCTCGACCATATATATCAAAGTGCAATAGACTCTGACAACATCGACGCATTCGTTATTTTCACAGGCGACGGACATTTTTCATCGGTAGTAAGCTATCTCGTTACAAAATGCCGCAAGGAAGTCGGTATTTACGCCGTGCGCGACGCGCTCAGCAGTCAGCTTAAAAATTCTGCCTCCTATTACGTTACAGTCCCCACCCCCGAAGAGCATTCCTTGCACATAAAGCGTCTTATTATTAAAGCAATCGATGCGGTATATGCTGATAATCCCAAGCCGCGCCCCACGTTTGTGGCAACGGTCGAAGCGGTTTCAAAAAATTATTCTATCGACCGCGATCTCGTAAACAATGCGCTCAGCTCTCTTATGGAAGACGGCACGGTATTTCAAAGACGCATAAGAGTAGGATACGATAAATCCATAAAGATCCTTGTTGTAAATCACGAAGCAGCGAAAATGCACGGAATAATCGAATAAACGGAAATACAAAGCCAAAAAGCAGATGAGTTTTCACTCACCTGCTTTTTATTATGCCACTCTCTTATTTATCAAACGCGGGATTGTACGCGTAGAAGTTCTTCTTATTATCGAATGCATCCTGCGCAATTCCGAGTGCGTCACCGAAGCGCTGATAGTGGACTACCTCGCGCTCACGAAGGAATTTCAGCGGCTCGAGCACGTCGGGGTCATCTATGAGTCTTATGAGATTATCGTAGGTCACGCGCGCCTTTTGCTCTGCTGCAAGATCCTCGTTCAGATCGGCGAAAACGTCGCCCTTAACGCCTATATACGCGGTCGTAAAGGGCACGCCCGATGCCGCCTGCGGATAAATTCCTGCGGTATGATCGACAAAATAGGTGTCAAAGCCGCTCTTCTTTATTTCCTCGGGTGTGAGGCATCTCGTGAGCTGATAAAGCATCGCGGAAACCATTTCCACGTGCGCGAGTTCCTCTGTGGCAATATCCGTAAGCAGACCGACTATCTTTCTGTCCGGCATAGAAAAACGCTGCGACAGATATCTCGTCGAAGCTCCAAGCTCGCCATCCGGCCCACCGAGCTGCGAAATTATGATCTTCGCATAAGTCGGATTAGGATTTTTTATCTTTACAGGAAACTGTAATTTCTTTTCATATATCCACATTTATGCATTTGCCTCCATTTCCCACGGCCACGGAGTTTCCACCCACGTCCAGCCCTTTTCGCAGTCTACGCCGAATGCTGTGATCGGACCGAAGTTTTCTTCATAGATCTTAAGGGCTTCGTCGTATTTTTCTTTGGTCTTTCTATAATATTCAAGTGCATCTGTATCGCACGGGTGTCCGTCAAGATAGAGCACCGTCTCTACAAGTGCAAATGACGTGCGCCTTACAGCGCACATTGCTTTTTCTCTTTCACTCATTTTATTTTCCAAACCTTTCGTATACTTCTTTTAAATATCTGCAGTTATTTTCCCGCACTAAGAAGCGGCTTATCGAGCTCTGCAAAGAGTGTTCCCCTCTCAAGCGCACATTCGAGATCATAAATATCGCGCCAGGTCTGAACGGGTGAGTATACCATTGCGAGCGAGGTTGCCATCGGAAGCTTCAGATCTGTCGGCATAGTGCCTCCGTGTGAAGCTCCCATTCTGCTGTATGACGCAGAGTCATTTTCATATCCCTGATATCTCGGTGCCATACGCTGCATATTATTCATACCGCCGTAGCAGCCTCCGCTTCTGCAGGTTCTTTGATAATTCATCTGAAACGCTCCTTTTTCTTTTTACTTTCTTTATATATTCAGCATCCTTTCAGATACTCGGGAATTTATTTTTTTCGCTTCCCTTATACTATAATATTGCCTGCGCGATTTTTTGACACTTGATATTTTAAAATATGATACGGCAGATTTTTCGCACACGCAGTTGACAAACACACGTGCAAGAATATAAAATAAGATATAAACACAAAAAAATTTTATTATAGAGTGATATTTGCAGTACGTTTCCCGTTAATTAGGGTGAAAGGCCTTAAAAACATGAAAGGAGTGTAAAAATGGAAGACAAACAAATAGTAGAGCTGTACTGGGCGCGTCAGGAAAACGCAATATCAGAAACAGACAAAAAATACGGGCGGTACTGTTATTACATCGCAAACGGAATACTCTGCAGCGATGAAGACTCCAAAGAAGTGGTAAACGACACATATTTAAAGCTTTGGAACACGATTCCCCCGAAAAGGCCGGAAGCACTCAAGCCTTACGTTGGTATGATAAGCTCGCAGACTGCGCTTGACCGTTACGAAGCAAGAGGCGCGGCAAAGCGCGGAAATGGTCAGATTCCAGCCGTGCTTGACGAGCTTGCCGAATGTATTCCCGACAGCAGCACGTGCGACGACATCGGAGATAACATAGCACTCAGCGATGCGATGAACAGATTTATAGCATCTCTGCCGAAAAAAACGAGAAATATCTTTCTAAAGCGCTACTTTTATCTTGTTTCCGTTACCGACGTTGCGAAGGAATATTCTATGAGCGAAAGCAGCGTAGGTATGCTTATGCTCCGCACACGAAAAAAGCTGAAGCATTTTTTACAAAAGGAGGGATTTTAAAATGACAAACAAAAACATTTTTAACGCAATAAGAAGCATAGACGAGGAGCTTATACTCGGTGCATCGACAAGTGAAAAAGCCCCCGGTGCAAAAAGAAAAATTCTATTAAAGGCACTGACCTCGGCGGCGGCTGTTATACTTGTTATATCGCTGTCTATTGGCGGGGCGATGATGTTCGGACGTGAGGATATTGAAGTGCCGAGTGATGTAGGTGAAGAAAAAGTACCTATTGATTTCAACGCGAGCCATGGACTACCAACAGAATATTTCGCGAATTTGGATGACTTGAGAGAATATATAAATGATAAAGAAAACCAAACTGTAAAAATGGATGATATCTTTGTCATAGATTTTAATTCCATTATTTCTGATTCGGAAATTGTAAAAATAAGTGCAACCTACACAAACCGGTATAGCGTTAAGTATGTCAACAAAGACGAAAATATTCCGTATAGTATAGCTATTGATGTTATGAAGTACGAAAAACATAAAATAAATCTGGATAAAATGAAAGAAAACGGTGTAACTAACAAAATACCGTGCAAAAGTGTTGATGAATTAATGAAACTTAAAACATCCACCTCTCTTTGCAACATTCATGCCAAATTTAAAGAATACGACGTTCTTTATTATCGTGGTGTTAATAGAGATAACTTTATGTCAATAATAATACTTGTGAATGGTTATAGAATAGATCTTCATTGGTTTGAAGAGTACAATGAAGATGATTACACTACCGCGCAATACGAGTTTTTGCGTGCTATTGTTCCTGAATACGGCGCAACCGATGAGAGCATTATCGAAATGCTCGACAAGATAAAAGTCCTCATCCCCACAGGTGACGAAGCAAACGGTGTACAGGTAAATGCAAACGCAAGTGTCGATGCGTCTTTCGAACTTGGTAGCACAAACCCAACTGACATACCTTCATCAGATGACAGCGGCAACTCGGAACAGACCGCAGGTGAAACAGTCGCGGACACCGACGTGACCAACACTCCCGTAAACGAGGAAGAAGAGGAATATCTCTACCCCGAGGATTACGAATTCCCGGTCATCCCCGGTATCTCGCCCGACTGGAAGCCTAACCGCAACGGCAAATATCCTCTTAAGGACGGATATACACGCGAAGAAATGACTCTTATAGTAGCGTGCGCTATCGAGCTTGACTTCGGAGATATGACCGACGAAGAGATAAGCAAAATCGATTTTATAATAATCGATGATGAAGAAGAAACAGAAGACAACACCGAGCAGTAAAAAATCAAAGCACAAATCCTCCCGCAAGAAAATTGCGGGAGGATTTTTTCATTTCTCTTGTATACATTATTTTCATAATAAAACTATTGATTTTTAACGTTTGACATGATATAATATATTGATATATTATTATCGACAGCATTTTAAGCATTTTTAAAGGAGAAATTACGTGTCACTTTATTCAGAAAAAATCAAAGCCAAGGTCCTTCCCTTGGTTGTGATCGGAGATACGGTAGTATTCCCCGCTATCCCGACAAATATAGAAATTTCCGACCCCAAGGCTATCGCCGCTTGCGAAGCCGCAAGAGAGTCGGACTCAAATATATTCGCTATCACACTCTCTGCAGGAAACGAGATCGGAGACGTCATCGGCAAGGTTGGCGTTGTCGCTAAAGTAAAAATGATCTCCCACTCTTCGCCCGACAGCGCCGTGATCACACTTGAGGGTGTTTGCCGTGCAGATTTTATCGATATTAAAAAGCAGGCCTCTTACGATCTCGCGTCTATCGCCTGCAAGCTCCTCCGTTTTGACGACGACGGCGTGCGCTCCGAGCTTCTTCGCAGAGACGTGCTCAAGCTCTTTGAGTGCTATCCCAAGATGATCCCCAACTTCTCAAAAGAGCTCGAAAGCGCGGTCAGATCGACAAAATCTCCCGCTATGTTTTCCGATCTTATCGCAAGCAGCGTTATTTTCCGCACCGAAAACAAGCTTACTCTTCTTAACGAATACGATCCCATCCGCCGTCTTGAGCTTCTTCCCCTTCTTATGGAAAGCGAGCTCGTTATCCTCGGCGAGGAAGCTAAGATCCACAAGAAGACCCGCGAGGCTATCGAGGAAAATCAGCGCGACTACTATCTGCGCGAGCAGCTCAAGGTTATAAGAAGCGAGCTTGGCGAGGACGAGGAATACGACGAAGAAATTGCAGAATATATGCAGAAGATCGCTGATGCCGACCTCCCCGACGAGGTGCGCGAAAAGCTCACAAAGGAGACTATCAAGCTCTCCAAGCAGCCTTATTCCTCTCACGAGAGTGCCGTTATCCGCGGATACATCGACACCTGTCTTGAGCTCCCTTGGAAAAAGAAGACGACCGACTGTCTGAGCGTCGCTGCTGCAAAGAAGATCCTCGACGCCGATCACGACGGAATCGACGACGTCAAAGAGAGAATTCTCGAATTTATCGCTGTTAAAAACCTCACTCCCGACATAAAGAATCAGATAATCTGCCTTGTAGGCGCTCCCGGTGTCGGTAAGACCTCTATCGGAGCTTCTATCGCACGCTCGCTTAAGCGCAAATACGTACGCGTTGCTCTCGGCGGTGTGCGCGACGAATCTGACATCCGCGGTCACAGAAAGACCTACGTCGGCTCTATGCCCGGACGAATCATCGCCGCTATCAAGCAGGCAGGCGTTTCAAATCCGCTTATCCTTCTCGACGAGATCGACAAGCTCACTCGCGATGCTCACGGCGACCCGTCCTCCGCTCTTCTTGAGGTGCTCGACCCCGATCAGAACAAGGCGTTCAGAGATCATTTTATCGAGCTTCCCTTCGATCTTTCCGACTGTCTGTTCATAGCAACAGCCAACACGCTCGACACCATACCGCGTCCCCTTCTCGACCGTATGGAGGTCATCGAAATGAAGAGCTATTCTGCAAGAGAAAAGCTTTCTATCGCCAAAAATCATCTTATTCCCAAAAAGCTGAAGGCTCACGGTCTTACAAAGAAGGATCTGCGCATCGACGACAGCGCGATACTGCGCATCATCGAGGCTTACACACGCGAGGCGGGAGTGCGAAATCTTGAGCGAGAGATCGCTTCTATCTGCCGCAAGGTAGCGCGCAAAATAGTTGAAAACCCCGAAGAAGCAAAGAAGATCACGGTAAAAGCGTCAAATCTTCACGAATTCCTCGGTCCCGAAAAGATAATTCCCGAAAAGCTCTCCGAGACCGACGAGGTCGGAGTTGTAAACGGTCTTGCGTACACTGACGCAGGCGGAGATATGCTCAAGGTTGAGGTCATCTCTATGCCGGGCACGGGCAAAGTCGAGCTCACAGGCTCGCTTGGCGACGTTATGAAGGAATCTGCCCGCATTGCGGTGAGCATCGTACGCGAGCGTGCCGAAAAGCTTGGCATCGACCCCGATTTCTACAAGACCAAGGACATACATATACACTTTCCCGAGGGCGCAGTTCCGAAAGACGGTCCGAGCGCAGGTGTTACACTCGTTACCGCGCTTATCAGCGAGCTTGGCAAATATCCCGCACGCCGAGATATTGCTATGACGGGTGAGGTATCTCTTCGCGGAAAGGTGATCCCGATCGGCGGACTCCGTGAAAAGTCTATGGCGGCTTATCTTACCGGCGTTAAGCGCATATTTATCCCCAAGGACAACGCGCGCGACATCGACAAGACCGATATCGCAGTTCGCGAAAACGTTGAATTCGTTCTCTGCGAAACCGTCGAGGACATTATTGCAGGCGCTCTTATAATTCCCGAAAAAATCACCGCTTCCGAAGCATCCGACAGCATTATTCCCATCGTTTCGGGCAAAGCAAGCGAGAATCTGAATTCCGGTGCTGTCGTCCGCTGACAACACAAAACTCTTATTTGGAGGACTTTTAGAATAATGAAAGTCGATTTTACCAAAACCAATCTCAAAATAACCGCAGGACTTTCCTCGCAGTTTCCGAAGGACAACCAACCGCAGATCGCTCTTTCGGGACGCTCAAACGTAGGTAAAAGCTCGCTTATCAATTCTCTGATAGGGCGCAAAAATCTCGCGAGAGTGAGCTCAAGTCCCGGTAAAACAATAACTATAAACTTTTACGACGTAAACTCGTCGCTCTATCTTGTCGACCTTCCCGGATACGGATTTGCTAAAAGAAATCCTGCCGACAAGGCAAAATGGTCCGCTCTTACGAACGATTACTTCGTCAAGGACGGCGAAAAGATTGCGGCGACCATTCAGCTCATCGATCTCAAGGTCGGTCCTACCGCTGACGACGAGATGATGCTTGACTATCTGAGACAGTCCGAAATTCCGTTTTTTGTCGTTGCAACCAAGTGCGACAAGCTCAACAAGACCGATCGAAGCAAGATGCTTGAATATCTTGAAAGCCATCCTCTGCTCGAGTCAATAAAGGTCATTCCCTTCTCTTCGCTCAGCGGCGAGGGCAAGGAGAGCGTTCTTCGTGAAATACTCTCGATCTTAAATTAAAATACCCAGTCTTCTACCCGAAAGGAATATTAAGCAATGCTTCACCCCTCTTATGGAATAAACAGTGAAGGTCACTTCACTCTCGGCGGTGCAGATACCGTTTCACTTGCCAAAAAGTACGGCACTCCTCTTTATCTTATTAATGAAAACGATATAGTTTCCACCTGCCGCACCTACCGCGACGCTGTAAAGAAATACTTTTCCGAAAAAAGCGCGATATACTACGCTTCAAAGGCACTTTCCTGCAAGGAAATTTACCGAATCATCGAAAAAGAGGATATCAACACCGACGTCGTTTCTCTCGGCGAGCTTTACACCGCCATCAAAGCGGGATACACACCCTCGCGCATCTGTCTCCACGGAAACAACAAGACCGACGAGGAGATATCCGCCGCTCTCAGCTACGGCGTAGGCAGCTTCGTTGTAGAATGCTTCGACGAACTTGATGCCATTCAGAAGATCGCAACAAAGCTCGGCAAAAGGGCTCGCGTTCTTCTCCGAATAACCCCAAACATTGACTGTCACAGTCTGAGAGCTATATCTACGGGCAAGCTTGATTCCAAATTCGGTGTACCTATCGAAACAGGTCAGGCAGAAAAATTTGTCGAGCACGCGCTCTCTCTTTCAGCGCTCGACGTTATAGGATATCATTGCCACTGCGGATCGCAGGTCTTTGAGATCCAGCCTTACATCGATCAGCTTGAGGTCATGCTCCGATTCTCTGCCGATATGAAGGAAAAGCTGGGTTATACGCCCGAATATCTGAACATCGGAGGCGGATTCGGCACACGCTACACAGAAAATGACGACAGCATAGACATCACCGAAAGCATCCGCATCCTCGGTGAAAAGCTTACTATCTTCTGCAAGATGCTCGGTCTTGACCGTCCGCACATCCTTATGGAGCCCGGTCGCTCTATCGTTGCAGCCGCAGGCGTTACCCTTTACACGGTCGGATCGGTCAAAAATATCGGTGATTTCAGAACCTACGTTACTGTTGACGGCGGTATGACCGACAACCCGAGATACGCGCTCTACGCTTCAAAATACGAGGCTATGGTCGCAAACAAGGCAAGCAAGCCGAAAACTCTTACCTGCAGTCTTGCGGGAAGATGCTGTGAATCGGGAGACCTCATCGGAGAAAATATGCTTCTCCAGAAGGCAGAGCGCGGTGACATCGTTGCCGTTACCGTCACCGGTGCATACAACTATTCTATGGCGTCGAATTACAACCGAGTTCCCCGCCCCGCGCTTGTCGTAATCAAGGATGGAGAAGATCGACTTGCCGTAAAGCGCGAAACTATTGACAACATTATTGAAAACGACATTTAATAAAAATACTGAAAAGGCTACGGTAAACTAAATGCTCAGATATCTTTCGAGCGGAGCAAGCTTCAGCGAGATCCTGCTCATCCTTCTGCTCACCATCCCGACCGTTCTTATTTCGCTTTCGTTTCACGAATACGCACACGGATACACAGCTTACAAGCTCGGTGATCCCACCGCCAAAAGCATGGGACGCCTGACACTTAATCCTATAAAGCATTTTCATCCTATTGGTATGCTTGCTATGCTTCTTATCGGAATCGGTTGGGCAAATCCCGTTCCGATAAATGCACGCTACTTCAAAAATCCAAAAAAAGGAATGGCTATCACAGCGGCAGCAGGCCCTCTTATGAATCTCTTTCTCGGATTCATCGGTCTGTTTATATACTGGCTGATAATCAGCATTATGCTGAAGCTTCAGATACTTGAGGTCACGCCGTTTACGCGCGCGGCTCTTACCTTCTTCAGCAACTTCAGCTATATGAACGTATATCTTGCCGTATTCAACCTCCTGCCCATTCCTCCGTTTGACGGATCGAGAGTAATGTTCGCATTCCTGCCCGACAGACATTATTTTGCGATAATGAAATACGAACGCATAATAATGTTCATTGTTCTCATCGCTATCGCAACGGGAACACTCTCCCTTCCCTTCGCTTATATTACCGAAAACATTATAAAAGGTATGGAGTGGATAATAAGAATCATATTATGACAAATACCGCTGAAATTATAGTAGAAAACAATGAATCGGGCGAAAGCAAGCTTAATTTCACTCTTGAAATATACGAGGGGCCGCTTGATCTTTTGCTTGCTCTCATTGCAAAAAACAAAATAAATATCTACGATATTCCTATCTCGCTTATTTTCGAGCAGTATATGGAATATATAGAGAAGCTCACCGAGCTTGATATGGAGGTTGCCGGAGAATTCCTCGAGATGGCAAGCCGACTTATGCTGATAAAGAGCAGAATGCTTCTTCCGAAGCCCGAGAGCACCGAGGAGGCAGAGGACCCGCGTGCAGAGCTTGCCGAAATGCTTATCGAATATCAGAAAGCCAAGCGCGCCGCCGAAGGTCTCGCCCATCTTTACAGCACCTTTTCGGGCAGATTTGCCAAGGACACGGACGATATTCCGCCTTGCGAGGACATTCCCGAAAATCAGGATATAGAGCTCCTTGTAAAGGCTTTTGAGCGAATGGCTCTTCGAAAAAAGCTCTTTGAGGAATCGCGAAACGAGGAGATCGGCGCTTCCCTTTCTGTCATTCTGACAAGAGAGCCCGCTCCCGTAACCGAAAAAATTACTATCGTAATAAACAGGATAACGAAGGAATCTCACGTACCGCTTGACGATATCTTTACCGATTGTACAAGCCGCTCTGAGCTTGTTGCCACATTCCTTGCTATCCTTGAGCTTATGAAATCGCAAAAAATAACCGCCGACTTTTCGGATGACCCCGAAATGCCCCGTCTTCGTCTGATAAACGAGGATGACATAACGGACAACCCGATATCCGAAGGCGGTCTGCCCGAATAAATATCAGTGAGGTAATTTTTTAAATGATAAACACCCCGGACAATGAAAACATATCCGAAAAGCAGGAGCTTGACGTCGAATCCTGCGCTCAGATCATCGAATCGATACTTTTTGCCGCAGGCTATCCGATCACCTTCAAAAAGCTTGCCGAGGTTCTTGAAACGTCTACGCTCACGGTCAGAAAAGCAGTAAGCGTGCTTCAGAATTCGCTTGAGCTTGACAATCGCGGAATACGGCTTATAATCGTTTCCGATTCCTGCCAGCTCTGCTCGAAGGAGGAATTTGAGCAGTACGTCAGAAAGGCACTCGGAATCAGACGCGAGGGACGTCTTTCCAACTCCTCACTTGAGGTGCTTGCTATCGTTGCTTACAATCAGCCGATAACCAAGGCAAAGGTCGAAAAGATCAGAGGTGTCGACTCATCGTACGCAGTTTCTACCCTTTGCGACCGACATCTTATCGAAGCCAAGGGACGTCTTGATGCTCCCGGAAAGCCTATACTTTACGGCACGACCGACGATTTTCTCCGTTGCTTCGGACTTTCCTCGCTCTTCGAGCTTCCCGACTACGACGAAAAGAGTGAGCATCCCGACGAGCAGATAAGTATGCTTGAGCTTGAAGACGAAGATCTTGCAGGCACAGAAAGCGAAGAGATCTCCGAAGAAAACAGTCCGGAAGAAAATTAATATTATGAATTAAAACAAAAAAGGAGGTAGTGCACTTTTGGATGAATTTATAAAATATGCTGTCATACTTCTGATCTTATTTGCCGTGATCTTTTGGCGTGCAAGCATAATCTGTGTTTGTAAAAACGGCGTGTCGCTTAAGCTGCGCACCTGCTTTATAAACATAACGCTTGTCGATACGATAAATAAAAAGACACCCAAAAAGAGCAAATACACGAAAAAAGCCATTGAAAAGCGCGAAAAGAAAGCCCAAAAGAAGGCCCAAAAGGCTCTTTTGAAAAAGCAGCAGAAGGCTGCCGAAAAGGCGGCGAGAAAGGAAGCCGAGAAGGCTGGCACAGCCGAGCCGAAGAAAAAGAAATTCAATTTCAAGTTTCCCGACGACGTCGAGGACCTGCTTGACGCTCTTTCGACCCTCTTCGGTGAGCTTCTTCTCCCCATAGTACAAAACGCGCGCATCCGTTTTAAGAAATTTGAGCTGACGGTCGCCGCAAGCGATCCCGCAGACACCGCTATACGCTACGGTATAATTTCACAGGCAGCCGCTTATTTTCTCACGATACTTTCAGAAAACGCCAAATTATCAAACAGACAGCTTGCAAAGGTAAAGATAAACAGCGATTTTCTTGCAGAAAAGACGACTATCGATCTTGATATGTCGGTTACCTTCGGTATCTGGAAGCTACTCTACGTAATTATACGAGGTCTTCTCAAGGTGCTTATAAAGCTGCT
>JAFXJH010000047.1 GCA_017532425.1 Clostridia bacterium
CCGCTCTACAAGAATTTTGACAATGAAGGCGTAAATATATCGGGCGGCGAAGCACAAAAAATTGCTCTTGCACGCGCACTCTATAAGGACGCACCTTTCATTATTCTTGATGAGCCTACTGCCGCCCTCGATCCCATTGCCGAGGCAGAGATCTATGCTAAGTTTGATGAAATAGTCGGTGATAAGACAGCTATCTACATTAGCCACCGTCTGTCCTCCTGCCGCTTCTGTGACAAGATCGCCGTATTTGATAACGGTGAGATCGTCCAAGTCGGTTCTCACGAGGAACTGTTAGCCGATGAAAACGGCAAATACTACGAGCTTTGGACAGCTCAAGCACAATATTATACGAAATAAGAAAACCGCCGAGAGTAACCGTTTGGTCGCTCTCGGCGGTTTCTCTTTGACTTAACCACTCTATGGCGGTTGAAAAATAACGCTTTTTATGCTATAATAAATTATAAGCTGTGCAGATAAACAACGGAGGTGGACTTTGAAATGAATTTTCCTGCATTTACAGATGACGCATATTGGACAGAAGTCATTGAGCAGTATATTCGGAATAACAATACGCATCCAGGCTGGTATAACATCGAATACTATATGTGGGAGTATTTTAAGGACTGCTTGAAAAGAAATAATCGTTTTTTCTTTGAGCATCCGCTCCTGCCAGTGCTGGAGTCTGAGTTTAATCGCAACGCATGTACCTTACTACAGGATACAGCGATTTACCGTGCAAGGATAGATTGCGATAGTAAATTGTGGAACGAATGGAATGCTTATTGCAGAATTGATTCAGAACCCAGGCAAATAAAAGCTCTTGAAAAAAGAGATGTTCCCGCGGCTAAACTTGCAGAACTTTGGAAAAAATATGAGGGTTTCGTTAATTCCGAACAGACCAAGGAAATAAAACAACGTATCGAATCTGGTTTTCAAGGGTTTGATGCGATCGGGAGTTCTGCTCCCCCAAAAGGGAAAGCAAGCGCAGGCCGATGTAACCCTGAAGGGGTTTCTTATTTGTATGCTGCACTGGAAGAGCATACTGCTATCGCGGAAATAAGACCTTTTATCCGTGACTCCATCAGTGTTGCTGTACTGAAGCCCGCTCGGGATCTGCGATTGGTAAATTTCGATTTCGAACCAACTGCAGTAGTCAACGGTAGGGACTTTTTGTTTGATGATATCAGAAGAGATTTCGCCAAAATAAATAAAACGCAAAATTCCGATTACTTTATAACTCAGTTTATTGCATCATTGATCGAGCATATTGGCTATGACGGTCTTTGCTTTAGGAGTTCTCTCGTCAAGGATGGCACTAACTATGTTATCTTCAATCCATCTGATTGCCCCGCGACAACTTCCAAATTAGTTTATTTATCTGAGGTGAGCTATGTATACGGGCAATGCAAATGATTGTTTCGAAAACTTACGGTGAGAAAGGATTGATCCAATGAAAACTTCCGATGTGGCGAATGACAATTATATGGAAATGGGGGAGGACTGGAAAGCAGAGTTCTTAGAGCTATATATGTCCGGCGATGCGGGGGACTTTGATAAAGCACTGTCTTTGAAACGACTACATATACCTAAAAGGTTATATCGTTACCGGACATTAAGCGATGATAGCATAGCTAAATACCGTTTTGGGGAAATAGTTCGAGGCGAATTGTACATGTCGCATCCAAGTGAACTAAACGATCCTTTCGAGGCAACTTCTAATTTAGCAGCTTTTAACCCCTCTGCATATATGAGGGATAAAGAGGATTTTACGAAATTATTCAAGGATAAAATGAGTGATGAGGATTACGCAAACGTGTTTGACAGCGATTTTTGGTACGATAATCTTCTCACTTATGTGGCTGAAAAAAGCGTACCCCAGGATAAGGTTGACTCGACAAAAGAAGCATTATCAAGGGTCATTATGGGAGAATTTGAAAAGATAAATTCTAACGTAAGTGATATGACAAGAAAAATGGTACGACTGGCTTGTTTTACAACCACTCCAAATAATCTGCCGATGTGGAATCACTACACCAATGGACACACAGGAGTATGCTTGGAATATAATACAGAGGACATAAAAAATATTTATCAAATAAACAAGTTGTTTCCGGTATACTATGTCGATAAAATGCCGGATATGACTGATAGGCTACTACAAAAAATGCGTGCGGAATTTGGGTTTATGGATTATCTTGCTATACACAAACTCAAAGACTGGAGGTATGAAAACGAATGGCGACTGATTTATGATGCTGGTTCTTGGTATTTTGGACCGGAGGATATTCCGCAAGATTTTTGGACACATGGGAAAAGTATCCCGTTCATTCGACCTGCGCGGATAATAATGGGTATGAAAATATCAGAAGAGCACGAAATAAAGATCCGTGAGTATGCAGAACTTGCAGGAATTCCTGCAGTTAAAGCAATTCAAACAGAATATGGTTTGAAAATTGATTGAAAATTGTAAAGTTGTTTTAGGCAGTCCCTAATACAACAAATGACCTGCTTGGGAATGGCTCGAAAAACTTAAAATATCTAAACTGTGTCATTTCGTCAAGAAAACAATTTTCTTTGTTTACAGCGATGAATTATTTACGCCATGTGCACAATTGAAAAGCAAAACACCACGGATTTTTCTTCCGTGGTGTTTTGCCGTAAGAGCTGCTTATTCGGTTGTTATTATTTTCCCGCTAATTTTGCACGCCCTACGAGCTACTCTTTTTTATTATATATTATCCTTAGCGATAAATCCGTAGCATTCGTATATCGCTTTTCCGTCGATATAATGCTTTTTCAGCTCACGCTCAAGCGTACTGTTTTCGGGGAGCGCGTTATAATCGACGTTATTTACGTCCGGCTGAAGGAAAACGAAAGAAAATACCGCTCTTCCCGCGCTTCTCTGCCCTATTTTCGAGAATCTTTCGCAGAATTTTGATATATTTTTGTTTTCTCCGATCATATCGGAAAGCATATCGTCCATAAGCCAGCTGCTGCAAACGAAGGCTTTATAATCAAAATCGGGAAAATATTTCGCGAGAAATTCCTTTGAATCGGCAAAGCATTTATCTATCGCTTCGTCTGTAAAGCCGCCTCCTGCGGGGATATGAAGAGAAACCACGGGGTCGCCCGGCTCTATTATCCTTCTCCACTCGTCCTTTGCAAGTCTTATTTTGCCCTTGCTGACCACTCCGCGGCGGATATAAGGATATCCCGCACAGAAAAGCTCGTCCTCCGTGACAGATGCCTCCCACGCGCCCTCTTCGTCCTTATAGTGTGCCGAACCGAGGATATATCCTTCTCTGTGGACACGCACATTATTTGCAAGAGCGATGACCTCTCCTTTGCTGTTTTCATAAACTATCGCATTTTGAGTGAATTTTGCAAATATTTCTATCTCAAGTCTGCCTATTCTATAAATTTTTGCATCTATACCGAGCTGATACCACTCCCACGACATCGCGCCCGATCGTCCGTTATTTCTCGACTTGAAATTGCGCACCATTCCTTCGAGATGCCTCATACCGTAATCAATATGCTCCTGCGGAAGAGAGCGCGCTGTATAAAGAGAATGCTGATACTGTGCAGCAGAAGCCATTGCAAGCGCGGTGAGCATATCGTATTTTATCGAGTATCCGCCGTCTTGGCTGTGCGGAAGCTCAAGCTCTCTTATATCGCTCGCTATATTTTTTCTATCCTTCAGCGACTCGCATATAAGCATCAGTACGCGGCAAAGAGAATCGTCCTCTTTAACAGCCGCCGCTCCTGCCTTGTAGTCCTCAAGAAAATTCGGGAGCATATTATATTTTTCCGCAAGGCCATCGTAATAGCTCGGTTCTGCAAACGGACAGCCGTTTTTCTCGTATTCATCCATTACCCTATCGTAAAAGCTTTCCCAGCGTGCCGGCCATCTTTTCGAGTTGACCGAGTGCATAAGCGCTTCGAGCGTAGGTCTTGTGTTATTCAAATTTGTCACCGTCCTTTTAAATTCAAGTGCCGTTAGGTTGATTATATCAAATAAAATGTATTTGTCAATAAAATATTAATTGTTTTCTTTAAGAAAAGTTTTTGGAAAGGTGTCGGAAAACCTTTTTAAAAGTTTCTTGGAACTTCAAAAACTTTACTAAAAATAAGTTTCTTCTTTTCTCTTTTAAGCAAAGTTTTTGGGAAGGTGTCGGAAACCCTTTTTTCAAAAAGGGCACAAAAACGTTAATTCAGCAGTAATAAAAAAACGAATCACAAAACAAAAAATTATATTTTACCCTTTTAGTAAAGTTTTTGGAAAGGTGTCGGAAACCCTTTTTTAAAAGTTTCTTGGAACTTCAAAAACCTTACTAAAAATAAGTTTCTTCTTTTCTCTTTTAAGCAAAGTTTTTGGGAAGGTGTCGGAAACCCTTTTTTCAAAAAGGGTTTCTGACGAAAGGTTTTCTGACGAAAGGTTTCTGACGAAAAAAGCGTGACACCCTAAAATAAGAGTATCACGCCAAAATAATGTTTTTTGATTATCTTTCTTCTCTGAAGTAGGAAAGTCCGAGAGCCGCAGGCGGCTGATTTTCCTTCTTATCACGTATGCTCGTAACTATAAGCACGATTATCGTTACCACATAGGGAAGCATCTTGAGAAGGGGTACCGTTTCCATCTTCTGAAGGAAGGAAAGCGGTATAATGATCGGAATAAACGCACCTGCTATGAAGAGCGCACCGAATACTATCGAGCCAAAAATACTGATATGAGGTCTCCAGAGCGCGAATATAACGAGCGCGATAGCAAGCCATCCGAGCGCCTCTACGCTGAGATAAGCTTCCTGCGAGCCGGCATAGTCCATAACGTAGCAGAGTCCGCCGAGACCTGCGATTCCGCTTCCTATGCAGGTTGCCACGTACTTATATGCCGTAACGTTTATACCAACCGCGTCCGCTGTAGCGGGGTTTTCTCCAACTGCGCGGAGATTAAGTCCTACCTTTGTGCGGAAGAGCACCCATGACGCTATAAGAGCTATTATAATAGCAAGGAATACCATAACGCCGCAATATTTAAGTGCATTGTCCTGCGATGCAAAGGGAAAACGGAAGGCTTTGAGCGCTCTGAGGTAAGGAATAGCGTTTCCGTCTCTGAGGTCAAATATTATGAACTTCATAACGCCTACGCCGAACGTAGTAAGAGCAAGTCCTGTAACGTTCTGATTTGCGTGCAGAGTTACTGCAAGGAAGCTGTATATAAGTCCCATAAGAGCCGCGCCCACAAACGACGCGAGTATGCCTATCACAACGAGGAAAAATCCGTTCGTCATACCTGCCATTATCGTGTGATGGAGAGCAAAGCATCCGCTTGCCGCGCCTACGCACATAATTCCGGGTATACCGAGGTTGAGGTGTCCTGCTTTTTCAGTGATTATTTCACCTGTAGAACCGTAAAGAAAGGTCATTCCAAGTGCCAATGCACTCAGCAAATATTCAAAAATTATCATTATTTTACCTCCCTTTTACGGAATATTATCTTGTAGTTGATGAAGAATTCGCATCCTATAATGAAGAAAAGAACGATACCCGTAACGATACTCGGGAAAGCATCGTTGATGTTGAATACTGTTACTATTCTGTCTGCACCGTTTTCAAGGAAAACGATAAGAAGAGATGTGAGTATCATAGTAAACGGATTGAACTTTCCGAGCCAGGATACCATAATAGCTGTAAATCCGAGACCGCCCGCACTTGCTGTCGTTACCGAGTGGTCAAGCGCGCCAACTATCAGAAATCCCGCAAGTCCGCAAAGCGCACCCGAAACTATCATTGTTCTGATAATAACCTTTTTTACGTTGATTCCGATATATTTTGCCGTATTTTCACTTTCACCGACGACTGCTATCTCGTAGCCGTGCTTGCTGTACTTAAGATAAATATACATAGCAACCGTAAGAAGAAGCACGATGATTATGAGAAGAAGGTATTCGTTATTCATCAGCTTGGGCAGATGACCTTCGTTGAGCATACCGAGTGTGCTCGAACCGCTCGGAGTCCATTTGAGAAGATAGTATGCAACGAGATTTGTCGCAACGTAGTTCATCATAAGGGTGAAAAGTGTTTCGTTTGTATTCCACTTTGCCTTGAAGAGCGCGGGAATCAGAGCCCAGAGCGCACTTGCAACCAAAGCCGCAACGAGCATAATGATCAAAAGCAGCCAGTTCGGAAGCCCTTTTCCGAGGTAGTATATACAAGCAACACTTGCAAGACATCCGATAAGTGTCTGTCCCTCTGCACCGATATTCCAAAAGCGCATCTTAAACGCAGGAGTAACAGCAAGTGAGATACAAAGAAGAAGCGCAAGGTCTTTAGCAAGCTTCCATATTCTTCTCTGTGTACCGAACGCACCCTCGAAGAGAGTGAGGTAAAGCTTCAGCGGATTTGCTCCGATAAGAAGATATGACATAAGTCCGCTGAAAAGAAGGGCTGCAACGATCGCAATAACACGGACAAGAATTGCTTTCTGCCATGACATTGAGTCGCGTCTGATAACACGAGCAAAAGGCTCTTTGATATGCTTTTCCGCCTTATTCATTGCTTTCTCCCTCCGTTTCCTTGTTTTTCTCTGTTTTATCCTCGGAAACCGACGTATCCTTTGTCATCATAATACCGATCTCCTCACGCTTAGCGAGACGTCCTTCGACCTCACCCGTGATCTTACCCGAGTTCATAACGATAATCCTGTCGCAAAGCTCGATAAGAACGTCAAGGTCTTCTCCGACGAATATTACCGCAACCCCGTTTTCCTTCTGCTTGTTGAGCAGATTATATATCGTATACGAGGAGTTTATATCAAGTCCTCTTACGGGATATGCCGCCATAAGAACTGTGGGAGCCGTCGATATTTCACGTCCTACGAGCACCTTCTGAACGTTACCTCCCGAAAGGCGTCTTACCGGAGTATCAACGCCCGGAGTTACGACCTCAAGGTCCTCAATTATATGCTTTGCAAGGTCTCTCGGCTTCTTTCTGTCAACGAATGCCGAATGTCCCTTTCCGTAGCTGCGGAGCATCATATTGTCGGTAATATCCATATTTCCGACAAGTCCCATTCCGAGTCTGTCCTCAGGCACGAAGGAAAGACGAACGCCGAGATCTCTTATCTGAAGGGGATTCTTATCGCGGAGATTCTCTTCATTTCCGTTCTTCGGGTCGTGATAAACGATCTCACCGCTATCGAGATGGTAAAGTCCCGCAATAGACTCGAGAAGTTCACGCTGACCGCTTCCCGCGATACCCGCTATACCGAGTATCTCGCCTGCACGCGCGGTAAAGGAAATATCGTCTATCACCTTGACGCCGTCGGCATTTGTACTGTTTATATGTGAAACGCAAAGACGGTCGCATACGTTCTGCGGCTCTGAGCGTTTTATATTCAAGGTTACCTTTTTACCTATCATCATTTCGGTAAGCTCGGACTCGTTTGTCTCTGCTGTATTTACCGTAGCGATATGCTCACCCTTTCGAAGGACGGCAACTCTATCCGAAATAGAGAGCACTTCATTCATCTTATGGGTGATAATAATGATAGATTTTCCGCTGTCTCTCATACGTCTGAGAACGCTGAAGAGTCTATCCGTTTCCTGAGGAGCAAGCACTGCTGTGGGCTCGTCAAGGATAAGGATATCTGCTCCGCGGTAGAGCACCTTTATTATTTCAACGGTCTGCTTTTCGGAGACCGCCATTTCGTGTATCTTCTTTTTGGGATCGAGATGAAATCCGTAAAGCTCGGTTATCTCGGACACCTTCTTATGGACGTCGGCAAGCTTATATTTCCCTCTGTCCTTCATACCGAGTATGATATTTTCACTTGCAGAGAAAACGTCAACAAGTTTGAAATGCTGATGTATCATTCCGATACCGTACTTAAATGCGTCCTTAGGAGATCTTATATTTGCCACTTCTCCGTTCACACGTATTTCTCCCTCGTCGGGATAGTATATACCGGATATCATATTCATAAGAGTGGTTTTTCCACTTCCGTTTTCGCCGAGCAGCGCAAGAATCTCCCCTTTTCTCAGTGAAAGATCGACATCCTTATTTGCAACGACGCTTCCAAAGGTCTTCGTGACCTTATGCAGTTCAAGTGCAAGCTGTGTATTCACAGTGTTTCCTCCGATTGTTTTATTTCCGGGACCATTACCCTAAAAGAGCCATTGGGCGGAGCGATGCTCCGCCCAAAAGCGTAGAATTTACAAACTGATTATAATTAATATTCCTCGTTTAAGAGCTTGATACCGTCGATTCTGAGATCGAAGTAAGGAGCGCTACGGTATTCGGATTCGTGGAAGTAGCCATCCTTAATAACTTCTGTATCAGCTGTGTAGTCCTTATCTGTATCAACGTCAGCCTTGTAGGAATCGAGCTTTTTGCCGCCTACTGTGAATGTATCTGTGTCGAATACGTGAAGAGTACCGTCAAGAAGCTTACCCTTAACTTCAGCGATCTTTTCAACTGTTCCTTCAGCTGCAGCCTTTGTATTTACGTCTGTAAGTACAACAGAGCCTGTGCTGATTGTACCTGTCCAGTCAACGTCGATAGCTTCGCCGTTCATTGTCTGCTCGCAGATATACTTGATATAAGGAGCCCAGTCGATTCTGGAAGAAACGATGAATGTGTTGGGGCAAGTGGAAACTGTGCTTCCGTTGTAGGAAACGTTGGGAATACCCTTTTCTTCACATACTGTGGGAGCACCCATAGAGTCAGCGTGCTGGCTGATGAGGTGGCAACCGTTGTTGATAAGAGCGAGAGCTGTTGTCTTTTCAGCTGTTTCGTCATACCAAGAGCCTGTGAACTGAACTTCCATAATTACGTCAGGGCAAACAGACTTTGCGCCGAGGTAGAAGGATGTATAACCGGAGATAACTTCTGCGTATGTGAACGCACCAACGTAACCCATCTTAGGTGTTGTGCCTTCGGGAATTGTTCCGTTAGCGATGAGCTCGTTGAGCTTCATTCCTGCTGCAACGCCTGCAAGGAATCTACCTTCGTAGATAGAAGCGAAAGCGTTGTGGAAGTTGTCAAGACCTTCTGTGTGAGCCTTAGTACCTGTTGCGTGGCAGAACTGAACATCCTTGAATTCCTTAGCTGCCTTGATAAGGAAATCTTCGTGGCCGAAGGAGTCAGCGAAGATAACGTCGCAGCCTTCGTCAACGAGGTCGCATGCTGCTTCATAGCATTCGTTGGATTCGGGGATACCCTTCTTGTAGATAACCTGGCTTTCCTCGAGACCGAGAGCTTCAGCAGCGGCATTGATACCGTTCATGAAGTTGAGGTCGTAGGTGGAGAATTCATCGTGAAGAAGAATTACACCGAGCTTGAATTCGTCTTCGCCTTCAGAGCAGGATGTGAAAGCAAGTCCGAGAGAAAGGACCATAACTGCTGCGAGAACGAGAGATAAAACTTTCTTGAACATTTTTTTAGTTCCTCCAAAAAATATTTTTTATAAATCAGCGGATCTATTCCGTTAATTTCATTTTACAGGCAGATATTATCTGCAAAAGGTGATGCCGTTTTCGTCAAGAGATGCGATCTTTGCAAGAGATTCAACTCTGATGCCGCGCTCTCTTATTATATTTCCGCCACCCTGATATTCCTTTTCAATAAGGATACCGGCACCTACAAGGGTCGCCCCCGCCTGGTTAACAATATCGATAAGTCCCTCAAGCGCGCTTCCCTTTGCAAGGAAATCGTCTATTATAAGGACTCGATCTGTCGGGAGAAGATAATCCTGCGAAACGAAAACGTTACTGTCGTTGCCGTGCGTATATGAATGCACCTTAGAAGAATAAACACGCCCGGTAACATTAGCCGACTTCGCTTTTTTTGCAAAAAGAACCGGCACTCCGAATCCGAGCGCAGTAATACAGGCGATACCGATACCGGACGCCTCTATAGTTAATATTTTCGTTACGTTACAGTCTCCGAAAAGACGGTAAAACTCCTTACCGCATTCGTTTATAAATTCAACATCAATAAGATGATTTACAAAATTATCTACCTTTAAAATGTCACCCGGCGCGGTCTTTCCGTCGGTAAGAATTCTTTTTTCGAGAAGCTCCAAAAAAGTCACACACCTTTCAAAAACATATAGTTATTATACAAGATACCGTCGAAAAAATCAAGATATTTTTTAAAATTACAACTTTTTGTCTGAAAAAACGGCAATTTATACAGCAAATCACCTAAAAAATGAATTTAATAGGTGATTTTGTAACATTTCATACATATATTTTTCATTCAAAGTGCCGCTTAATGCGCTATTTATATTCCTTTTACTGTTGACTTTTAGGCAATAAAGTGGTAATATACTCTTACCTGATATTTAAAAGTCAATTTTTTCCCTAGAAAGGACACCTGCAAATATATGAAAAGAATCATTTCTCTTCTGCTCGCTTCTCTTATGATCTTAGGACTCGTTTCCTGTAAAAAAGAGAGCGCAGATATTATCTACGAACGAATCCGCGAAAACACTCTCGCTCTCGAGTATATAAAGCTCAGTCTTTCTGTTGATTCAACGGTCAAGACGGGAGATTCCACGCTGACCATTCCCACCGATTCAGACGTCAAGATCATAAGACAAAACGGAGAGCTTTCCTATCTTTCTACGTCCATAGTCCGCTTTATGGTCGAAGACAAAATGGCGCGAGTAACTCTTCAGCATTATTATGACGGCGGTATTTTATATCAGTCGGCGGGCGACGTGAAGATGAAGCATGAGATTTCCGAAGAAAAATTCTGGGAAGGCAACGTAAGTGCAGAGACTATCATTTTGAAGCTTCCGTCCGACCTTCTCGCTAATGCCGAAGTCGAGACCAAAAAGAAGGTAAGCACGTTTGAGGTCATTATTCCCTCCGAAAAGATAAGCAGCGACCTCAAAGCACAGCTCGACCGGATAGCAAAGCTTTACAGCGAAGCAAAATACGACGACGGAAAATACAGCTACGGTGATCTTGAGGTTGCCGTTACAACTACGTCAGACGGCTTCATCGCAGCATGTGCAATGCTCTTTACCACAAGCGGAAGCGTTTCGGGCGTGGCTACAACCGAAAACATCCTTCTTTCATACGAGGTAGTAAATCCCGGCTCGTACTTCGGTATGCAGCCTCCCTTCCCCGCAGGTCAGTACGAGGACGGCGAATTCTCTATTAAATAATCGGATACAAAAAGCGTATCGGCAGAAATTCTTACCGATACGCTTTATTTTTTACTCAAAGCAGTGATTTTAAATCAGAAAACAAACTTTTTAACGAAATCACGTGTAAATTCTATTCCGAAGTTGCCAAGCTCGCCCATCCACGTTCTTGAATGAGGCTCTATACTAAGATCGCCGTCATATTTTCTCGCATACAGAATCGAGAATACCGAGCCCCACTGAATATCGTCCATACCTGCAGGCGGATCATCGACCGGTCTTCTTCCTGCGCGTGTCGTTCCCTTAACGTGGAAATGCGCTATTCTGTCGCCCCAATCGGAGAGTTCCGCGAGATAGTTTGCATTTCTGTTATACGCGTGCGACGGGTCGTACTTGATATACAGCTCGGGAATTTCACCGAGAACGATATCCCAGTTTTCGGGAGAAACAACGAAATTGTTCCAGTTACAGTTCTGCACAGCCACCTTTATTCTTCGATCTGCGTGATCAACGAGCTTTCCCAAAAACTCAACCGCGTTTACGTAGTTTCTGTAAAGGCTGATGCTGTCATCCTTATTTATTCCGCAAACAAAGGTCTTTGCGCCAAGCTCTATCGCCGCATCCATAAGGGCGATATACTGCGCTTCCTTATCTGCGTTTATCTTGCCATTTTCGTTAAGATCGTGATTCCATCTTCCTACGCTCGAAACGTCTATTCCTGTGCGCACGATCTGCTTTTTCACGTCTTCCTTTGCGTTTATCAGATTGTCAGCCTCCGCCGCGTTATTACAGCATATTTCGATAAAGCTGAGTCCGCTTTCCTTCGTACGGTCAAAATGCTCTGCCGAGTATTTGTTTATTCTTCCGATTCTCATAATTTCCTCCTATGTTTAAATAAAATTTATATCGAAAAGCCGATATATTTCGTGCTATCGGCATTTCAGCTTCAAAATTCTCTTAAAGACCCTCTTTTTCAAAGAGCTTCTTTGCCGCGTCAAACGCCTTATAGAGCAGCTCGATATCATCGCAAAGATCAGCCATTCTGAACTCGAGCGCGCCGTGCTGACGCAGATCCCGTCCGCTTGACGAGAAGAAATCGCCCGGACCTCTGATAGCAAGATCTGCTTCGGCAATTCGGTAGCCGTCGGTAGTCGCGCAAAGTGAGTCGAGGCGTTTTTTCGACTGCTCGCCCGGATTATCGCTCACAAATATGCACCACGATTTATCCTTACCTCTTCCGACTCTTCCGCGCAGCTGATGAAGCTGTGAAAGACCGAAGCGCTCGGCGTTTTCTATCACCATCAGAGTTGCCGTCGGAACGTTTACTCCGACCTCTATTACCGTAGTCGAAACGAGTATTTTTATCTTTCCCGACACAAAATCCGACATCACCGCATCCTTTTCTGCGGGCGGCATCCTTCCGTGCAGGCATCCTATCTCTATATCACTGAATTCGGCGGACAGCTTTTCCGCATATTCGGTAGCGTTTTTAAGGCGCGACGACGGTGCTTCAAGCTTGTTTCCGAAAAAGTCGACAAGACCGCTCGTGCTTGTCTCTCCGTCCTCTATATCTGAAGCGCTTCCCTCTATGGATGGGCAAACGACGTAGACCTGATGACCCTCAAGAGCCTGCTTGTGCATAAATCCCTTGAGTCTTTCTCTGTAGCCCTCGTCGACAAGGAAGGTAGACACCTTTTGTCTTCCCGGTGGCAGCATATCGACCGCAGAATGGTCGAGGTCACCGTATATAGACATCGCAAGCGTACGTGGAATAGGGGTTGCACTCATTACAAGGACGTGCATATCTTTACCCTTAGCCGCGAGAAGCTCTCTCTGGCCGACTCCGAATCTATGCTGTTCATCGGTCACGGCAAGCACGAGGTCACTGAACTTTACGTTGTCCGAGATAAGCGCGTGTGTTCCTATTACAATATCCGTTTCACCCGAGGATATATCGGCAAGCGCCTTTGTCCTTGCCGCTCTCGTCATATTTCCGACAAGAAGCGTACATTTCAGACCAAGGTTATCGAAAAGCTCGGACAGGTCGCGATAATGCTGAAGTGCAAGTATTTCCGTAGGTGCCATAAAGGCGCTCTGATGCCCGTTTTTAGCGGCGAGATAGAGTGCCGCCGCCGCGCAGACCGTTTTTCCGCTTCCAACGTCGCCCGAAACGAGTCTGTTCATCGCATTTCCCGACGCCATATCCGAGTATATTTCCTTTATTACTCGCGACTGAGCCTCGGTAAGAGTAAAAGGAAGCGCTTTCAGGAAGCTCCGCTTATCGCTATCCGAAAGCGACAGCGGTATTCCCGGGACACCCACGCGTTTTTGTGCATTTTTGGCGATCTTAAGCGCGAAATTAAAGAGCTCCTCAAAAACGAAATATCTTCTCGCTTCGCCAAGATGCTTCAGATTCTGCGGGCTGTGTATTATCTGCACAGCCTGTGCAAAGCTTATAAGCGAATTTTCTTTTCTTATATATTCGGGGATCGGCTCATATTCGATATCCACGCTTGCAAGCGCGAGAGCGACCGTATTTCTTATTATTTTTTGCGAAAGTCCTGCCGTAAGAGGATATATCGCATAAAAATCGGGAAGCGCGCGTGAGGTTGCCATCGATTCAAAGTCGGGCGACGACAGTGACCACATATTTTTGCTTCTTCCGACCTTGCCGTAAAAGCGATAGACCTCCCCTTGATGGAAGAGCTGTTTTACGTACGGCTGATTGAAAAACACTACCTCACACTTACCGCTTTCGTCAAACGCGGTGAATTTTGTAAGGTTCATTCTTCTTTTTACGGTAACCGATTTAGGCTCGCATCCTACCGTCAGTATCATGGAAGAGACCTCTCCCGACATTGCTGCCTCGCAAAGTGAGGTTATATCTCCTCTGTTCTGATAAGCTCGGGGAAAGTATCTCAGCAGGTCTCCTACAGTATAAACGCCGAGGTTTCCGAAAAGCTCCGCCCTTTTTTCGCCGACTCCTGCAATTACCGTTATCGGAGATGAGACAGTTATTCTTTTTTCTCTTTTAACGTCGGGCATACTTTTTCCTCCTTCCGCGCTCATATACTTCTTTATTACAAAAAAATAATATCACAAGATAATATATTTGTCAAGACTCTTGCATAAGTGAAAAGTATTTGATATAATAGGTGTAATAACGTTCTGAAATACAGTAAAATAATTTTAAGTTGCACGCTTTGTGCCATACGGAGTACAGTTATGAACTTTATCGAAAAAATCGAATCTGCTCTTTCGTCTCTTGCCGACGTTGTATCCTCTATCGATTTTCCGCGTCTTTCCTGCGATATTCGCTGCAAGGCAAAGGCCTTTAAGCACAAAGAAGACGAGAAGCCTCTTGCCGAGGGTGAATACGAAAAGAAGGTCTCCTTCTCGCTTATGTGGGTGGTCGTCGGAATTACCGCCTTTATTTCCTTTATTATGGGTGCATTAAGTGACGACTGATAATATTAATTGTGCAAGAGCGCAGACCTGCTGCTTTACCGGGCACAGGGATATGTCCGATACGGAAAAAAGCAGAGCGTCGGAATGCATACGCTCTGCCGTAAGGTCGCTTGTCAAAAAGGGTGTCCGACATTTTATCACAGGCGGTGCTCTCGGATTTGACACCGTTGCCGCCGCAACGATAATAAATATGCGTGACAACGAGGCTCTGACCGATGCTGACGGCTCTCCCGTGCGCATCACACTTTCGCTTGCCATCCCCTGTCCGACTCAGAGCAGCAGATGGTCGTTTGCAGACAAAACACTCTATAACAGTATTATGCGCTCTGCCGACGAGGTCACGCTCGTATCCGAAAGATACACTCCCGACTGTATGTTTCGCAGAAACAGATATATGGTAGACCGCAGCGCATACTGCATCTGCTACGTAACAAAAGAGAGCGGCGGATCATATTATACTATGAACTATGCAAAGGCGGGCGGTCTCGGCATAATAAATATTGCGACCGACGTTATAAACGAGCTATGAACGACAGAGATATTATAAAAGATTTTTACGAGGATCATCCCGACCGCGAGACCCTTATAGCCGAAGCTATGAAGCGTCTTGACTCAGGTGAGCCTGCCGCTTACATAATAGGCGAGTGGTATTTTTGGAGATACACCTTCAAATTAAACAAGGATTGTCTTATCCCGCGTCCCGATACCGAGATAATAGTCGAGGAGGCTATCCGCGAGATACCGAAAAATTCGGTTTTCGCAGATCTCTGTACTGGAAGCGGTTGTATTGCGCTCTCGATCCTCGGTGAGCGTCCCGACCTTCGTGCGATCGCGTACGATATATCAGACGGAGCACTTGAAGCCGCTTCGGAAAATGCGCGTCTTATCGGAGTTTCCGATCGAATAAGCTTTGTAAAAGCCGATCTTTTGAGCAAAGGATCGCTCGGCGACAGTATTTTCGGTGCGATAATTTCAAATCCGCCTTATATACGCACAGAGGTCATTGCCGACTATCCCGACCTCGCATACGAACCGCATATCGCGCTTGACGGCGGCGACGACGGTCTTATCTTCTATCGGCATTTCGTATCCGAGTTTTCAAAAAACCTTGCAGACGGTTCAAAATTCATCTTTGAGATCGGATTCGATCAGGCTCTTGACCTTGCCGCGCTTGCGGACAAATACGGCTTTATTTGCAAAACAGTAAAGGATTACGGCGGAAACGACCGTGCGGCTATCCTTTCGCGAAAATAATATACAAGTAAATTACCTTAAAAGGAGATAAGCGTGAAAGTTTATTTTGAGCGCTTCAAAATTCAAACCTGTTTCACGCTTAATTTACTTAAAAGGCTGAACGCCTTTTAAGTAAATTCATCCACTATTTATGCAGCTGTCCATAGGACAGCGGAATGGAGATTAATATGAAAAAAGTTTGTCTTATTTTCGGAGGAAGATCCTCTGAGCACGAGGTTTCGCTTATGAGTGCAAGTGCAATACTCAGCGGAATAGACTCTTCAAAATACGAAACCGTCTTTCTTGGAATAACTAAAGATGGTAAATGGTACTTCTACGAGGGAGAAAGCTCAAAGATAAAGGACGGAAGCTGGATAAATGACAGCGAAAATCTCACAAAGGCTTGTCTTTCCACATCGTTTGGAGAAAAGGCTCTTCTTCTCGCTGACGGAAGAAAGATCCCGGTAGACGTTATGTACCCCGCAGTACACGGCGAAAACTGCGAGGACGGAAGACTTCAGGGGCTCTTCGAGCTTGCCGGAATACCTTTCGTCGGTCCCGGCAGCCTTGCTTCCGCGGTCTGTATGGACAAGAGCGTTACAAAATCTATACTTAACGAGATAAATATCCCGCAGGCAAAGGCTATCGTTGTAAACGATTATGACAAAGCAGGCGGATATGCCGATGCTTTTGCATGGGCGGAAAAGATGGGATATCCTCTCTTTGTAAAGCCTACCTCGGCGGGCTCATCCGTCGGAAGCTCGAAGGTATCATCCAAAGACGAGCTTGCAGGTGCGCTTGACAACGCTCTTATCTACGGTGGAAAGGCTCTTATCGAGGAGTATATCAAGGGTAGAGAGATCGAGGTAGCAGTGCGCGGAAACGACGAGCTGACCGTATCCGTCTGCGGCGAGATAGACCCCGGCTTTGAATTCTACGATTACGACACCAAATACAAAAACGATACCGCGTCCTACTACATTCCCGCCCGACTTTCCGAGGAGACCTCGAAAAAGGTGCGCGAATACGCCAAAAAGATATACAAGGCGCTCGGATGCAGAGGTCTTTCGCGCGTCGACTTCTTCGTTACCGAAAGCGAAGACATCTTCTTCAACGAGATCAACACCCTTCCCGGCTTCACCTCGATAAGCATGTATCCCAAGCTTATGATGAACGAGGGAATGTCATTCACAGAGCTTATAAGCTCTCTTATCGAGCTCGCAAAATAATTATCCGTTCAAGCTTCAAGACCTACTATGAAAAATCTACGCTATACAGAAATCGCCTGCTATCTCAGTTATGTAACGCAGGCGATAAATTTGAACCTTATTCCGCTGTTTTTCGTTATTTTTCAAACCGATTACGGAATTTCAACGGCAAAGCTTTCTATTACCGTCTTTCTTACATTTTTTCTTCAGATAGCCATAGACGCGCTCCTTGCTTTTATAGGCGAGCGTGTGAATCTGCGACTTCTGATAATACTCTCACACGTCACATCCGCCGCAGGACTTACAGCTCTTGCAATCCTCCCCGGAGTCATCGACCCTTTTTGCGGAATAATAATTGCGGTAGTGCTCTATTCTCTCGGCAGTGCTCTTCTCGAGGTCGTTATCAATCCTATTTTCGACCGCCTGCCCAAAAAAGAGGGCGTGGGATTCACGTTTGCTCACTCATTCTACTGTTGGGGGCAGATGGGAGTTATTCTGATAAGCGCGCTTGTTCTTGCTATCTCGGACGGAAAATGGAGATTTATCCCGATATTTTGGGCGCTCCTCCCAACCTTTCTCGCAGTTTGCTGCTTTTTTCTCCCAATACCCGAAAGAGGATCGGAAGACAAGGCAAGTGACAGCCAAAATCATAAGAACGTAAAGCTCGGAAAAGGCTTTATTCTCTTTATTCTGCTTATGATATTCGCGGGTGCCGCCGAGCAGGGCGTTGCGCAGTGGGCTTCATATTTGGCCGAAAAGGGTCTCGGCTCGAGCAAGCTTCTCGGAGACCTGCTCGGACCCTGCACGTTTGCCCTCTTTATGGCGATAGGACGTACCCTTCTCGGAGTTTCGGGAAGCAAGCTGAATCTGCGCAAGGCTCTTATAATATGCGCCCTTTCATCAAGCGTTTGCTATCTTGCGATCGCATTTCTGCCCTCTCCGATACTCTCTCTTGCCGCGTGTGCGCTATCCGGATTTGCCGTGAGCATAATGTGGCCCGCATCTCTCGACCTCGCTTCATCGGCATTCGTCTGCGGCACTACTGCATTTTCTCTGCTTTCACTTGCAGGTGACATCGGATGCACTGTCGGTCCGAGCGTAAACGGATTCGTTTCTGATATGCTTGCCGATTTCTCTCTTACAAAGAGCTTTGCCGAAATTATGAACGTCTCCTGCGATCAGGCGGCAATACGTCTCGGATTTGCCGTTACCTCTGTATTTTCGATAGCAATGGTCATAACTCTTTTGAAAATATCGCGCAAATTCTTTTCAAAAGAGCGCTCTGACTCTACTGCGGATGGGAAATAATATCGACCGTCATATTCCCGTATTCAAGGCGCAGCGGTGCTCCGCTTTTTGAATCTGTATACACAAGCGCGCCGTCTGTCAGTTTGAGAATGCTTACGTCGACACCGCTTATCTTATCCTGCGAAACGCTCGCTATATTATCAAAATCGGCAAGAATAAATCTGAAAATATATTTTACGTTTTCGCTTTTCTCTTCACTCGCCTCTCCGAGTGAAGAGAATTTTTTTATCTTTTTATCTGCAGATGAGTAGAAATAATACCAATCTGACATCGCGCACTCCTCAGAAAAGCAGAGCTTTCCCGAGAGATCGTCCTCTATTTCTATTGTAAGCAAATATTCTATCCCCGATATTTTGCAAACAGCCGTATACTTTCCTGCAAGCGGCATGTATTCCGACTTTTTTTCGCACGACGTGAAAAGAAGTCCAAGCATCAGAAAGCAGATCAAAAATCTTTTCATATTTTACTCCTATATAATATTATATAATAAATATACTGCTCGATTTTTTGATTTATTACGCCGAAAAACAAAAAACGCAGGACGTTAAAAATCCTGCGTAAGCTTCACAGCAAAATATATTCGTAAAATTGACATCCATTGACATCCATTGACATCCAAGGAAACATAATTCTTTTTCCGAGTATTTTATTCCGCCGCCAAAATATTTTCCTTTGAGTGTGCGTCGCTTGATCTGATAAAATATCCGCCGTTTTCACTTATAAAATCGAGAAGCGTTTTTTCGGGATAAGGCAGAGTGCGGTATCCGCGCGTTATCGCGCCGTAATTTATCTCGAACGGTATTCCAAAGGGTATAAGAGCCTTTGCCGCACTGCGCGAGGACTCCATATATCTCGGGTCTGATGTGTCAAAAAACTCGTCTATCTCGATGAATTTCGTTATAAGATCGATATGTCCGATCACGTCGGGGTCAAGCTTTCTTACAACGTCGGCGACCGTCTTATAATAATCGTCTATCATAGCGTAAACGTCACCGCCCCAAAGACGCTCTGCGGCTTCCTTCAGAATATCCGCCGTCTTATCTACCGTTACGTATTCGCCGTCCTTATAGATATAGTGCACCGAGCCTATTATGTAATCGGCTCTTTTTAAATATTCTTCGGGAACGCTCGAATAATAATCGACCTCAAGTCCGCAGAGAACCTTTATCTTATCGGCATATTTTTCTTTGAGTCCTTCTACCTGTGAAAAATAACCCGAAAGCTTTTCGTTACTCATGCAATAGCCTTTGTCAAAGAATGTAAGCGCATGCCCGGATATCCCGACCGTTTTAAGCCCTTTATCTATAGCAGAAAGCACCATTTCCTCAGGCGTATTCTTGCCGTCGCAAAAGGTGGTGTGCATATGAAGGTCAAAATCCTGTTTTCCGCTCTCCTCAAGTCGGTCAAGAAGCTTCCTCATCTCGTTTCTCATGGAATATTCCTTTCAGATCTCTCTTATTTTGTCATTTTTTCCTGCTTTACCTTTTTGTCTATAACGTGACGCGAAGCAAGCTCGTCGTGAATATCGTCAAGCGAGATTCCCATTTCTATCATCATAACCATAACGTGGTAAACGAGATCGGAAATTTCGTATATCGTTTCCTTCTTATCGTTTGCCTTACCTGCGATAATGACCTCTGTGCATTCCTCTCCGACCTTCTTGAGTATCTTATCGATTCCCTTTTCAAAGAGGTATGTGGTATAAGAGCCTTCCTTTTTCTCGATCTTTCTGCCCTCGATAAGCTTCATAAGACCTGCGTAAGAGAATTTGCTTTCAAGCTCTGCACGGTTTTCTTCGTTTACGTACACCTTATCGTTGAAGCAGGACTCGCTTCCCGTATGGCATGCAGGTCCGTCCTTGAGCACGAGCACCTCGAGCGCATCTCCGTCGCAATCTGCGGTAATGCTCACGATATGCTGATAATTTCCCGAGGTTTCACCCTTGAGCCACAGCTCCTGACGCGAGCGGCTATAGAAGCAGGTAAGTCCCTTTTCCATCGAGATCTCAAGGCTTTCCTTTGACATATATGCAAGTGTGAGCAGTTTTTTTGTTTCGGCATCTATAACGACCGCGGGAATAAGTCCCTTTTCATCAAATTTGAGTTTGTTTATATCAAGCATTTTATTTTCACCTTTCATTTTCAAGTTTTAAAGTCTCATACTTATTCCCTTGTCCGCGAGATATTTCTTCAGCTCGGGAATTTTTATCTGTCCGAAGTGGAAAACAGACGCTGCAAGCCCTGCATCGACCTTCGGAAGCGTTTCAAAGAGTGTCGCAAAGTCCTCTTTCGAGCCTGCTCCGCCCGATGCGATAACCGGCACGCTGACAGCCTCGCAGACTGCGTTCAGCATTTCGATATCAAATCCGCCCTTGACGCCGTCTGTATCTATCGAATTTACTACGATCTCGCCCGCGCCGAGCTCAACTCCGCGCTTTATCCAGGAGATCGCCTCGATTCCCGTGTTTTCCCTTCCGCCTTTAGCAAAAACGCGGAAGACTCCGTCCACTCTTTTTATATCGACCGAAAGCACCACGCACTGGCTTCCGTATTTCTCTGCGCCCTCTTTTATGAGCATCGGGTTTCTTATCGCGCCCGAATTCACGCTGACCTTATCCGCTCCGCATTTGAGCACGCGGTCGAAGTCTGCAAGTGTATTTATTCCTCCGCCGACTGTCAGCGGTATGAATACCTTTCTCGCCGTTTCGCAGAGAATATCCGTGAAAAGTGCGCGTCCCTCCGCTGATGCCGTTATATCGTAGAAAACGAGCTCATCCGCTCCGTTTTCACTATAAAACTGCGCGAGCTCAACCGGCGAAGACACGTCCGAAAGTCCGAGAAAATTTACTCCCTTTACCACTCTTCCGTCCCTTACGTCAAGGCACGGTATTATTCTTTTTGTTATCATAATTATATATTATATTCCTTTCTCAGAACCCTTTTTGAAAAAAGGGTTCCGAACCTCCCAAAAACTTTTCTAAAAGGGGAATAATAATTTATTAGCAAAGTTTTTGAAGGAGTGCAGAGGAAACTTTTTTCAAAAAGTTTCCTTTGCGCAGGCAGAGCCCTTGGTGGGGTTCTCAGGGGCAAAGCCCCTGAGCAATAGCTTCCGAGAGCTTGATAGCGCCTGTGTAATAAGCCTTGCCGATTATTGCGCCATAGACGTCCATTTTGCGAAGCGCGATAACGTCGTCAAGCGAGGAAACGCCGCCCGAAGCGATTATGTTCATATCGTATTTTTGTGAAAGCGATCTGTAAAGCTCGAGATTTGTGCCGCGCATAGCACCGTCGCGTGAGATATCGGTGCAAATAATTGTTTTTACTCCGATATTCTGCATTTTTTCAAAAAAATCGTCGCTTTTGACACCGCTCTTTTCGACCCAACCCTTGACGGCGATCTCACCGTCCTTGATGTCTGCGCCGACCGCGATCTTGTCGCCGTATTTTTCTACTGCACGCTCAACAAAGCCTTCGCTTGAAACCGCCGCCGTGCCGAGAATAACTCGTCCGACACCGACGGAGAGATATTTCTCAATAGTCTCCATATCGCGTATTCCGCCGCCGATCTCAACGAAAAGATCGGTCGCATTCACTATCTGCTTTACCGTTTCGAAATTCGGAGTATTTCCGTCGCGCGCGCCCTCAAGATCGACCATATGGATATGAGTCGCGCCCTCCTCTACAAATTTTTTTGCCGTATTTATGGGATTTTCATCATAAACCGTGAGCTTTGCGTAGTCACCCTTATAAAGGCGCACAGCCTTGCCCTCGTACAGATCTATTGCGGGAAAAATTATCATAGCTTAGTCCTTATATACTTATTAAAGCTCGGCAAACGCCTTGATTATCGAAAGTCCGACGTTACCGCTTTTTTCGGGGTGGAACTGACAGCCGTAAACGTTGCCCGATGCCACAGCGGCTGTGAGAGGTGCGCCGTACGACGTGCTTGCGATCACCGCATCCTCGCAGTCACTTGCGTAATACGAATGAACGAAATATACGCAGTCGCCCTCGTTAATATACTTAAATATCTCATTCTTCTCTTTATTTTCGGGGAAGATCAGCCCATTCCAGCCGATATGCGGAATCTTAAGGTCGGACGGGATCACGTCTGCTATAGGCTTAACGCTTCCTTTTATAAGTCCGAGACCCTTGTATCTGCCGAATTCGTAGCTTTCATCAAAAAGAAGCTGCATACCGAGGCAGATTCCCATAATCGGTTTGCCGTCTGCCGCGAGCTCCTTGAGAAGCTTATCAAATCCGCGCTCTGCGAGCTTTTCGGACGCATCTCTGAACGCGCCCACGCCCGGCAGAATTATTTTATCGGCGTTTCTTATTATCTTTTCGTCGTCCGTTACCACAGATTCTATACCGAGTGCGGCAAGCGAAGACCCAAGCGAAAAAAGATTTCCTACGCCGTAGTCAATTATTGCTATCATTAAAGTACTCCCTTTGTTGAAGGTATTTCGCCCGCTCTTGCCGAGTCGATCGACACCGCCGCGCGAAGTGCCGCCGCAAATGCCTTGAATATTCCTTCAATAATATGGTGCGTATTCTTGCCTGCAAGCTGTCTTATATGGAGCGTCATTTCCGATCTTCTTACAAGTGCCGCAAAGAATTCCTCTACAAGCTCTGTATCAAAGTCGCCCACCTTTTCTGCAAGACCTTCTGTATTATACGCAAGTGTTGCTCTGCCCGAAAGGTCTATCGACACAAGCAGGAGCGCTTCATCCATCGGAATTATCGCGTTTCCGTAGCGCGCGATTCCCATTTTGTTGCCCAAAGCTTCCTTTATCGCGTCGCCAAGGCAGATTCCGATATCCTCTACCGTGTGATGATAGTCGACCTCTATATCGCCCTTACATCTGACGTAAAGCGAGCATCTCGAATGCTTTGCGAAAAGTGTCAGCATATGATCGAGAAACGCGCACGACGTCTTGACGTCGCTCTCGCCCTTACCGTCAAGATCGATCTTCAGTTCAATATCTGTTTCCGCAGTCTTACGTAAAATCTCACTATTTCTCATTTTTATATCCTTTCTTTTTTTGGGGAAACTTTTTGAAAAAAGTTTCCCCAAACCCTTTCAAAAACTTTTCTGAAAAGGATTTGGATTATTTTTATAAAAAGGCTGTTTCCTCTGAATTTCTGCCAAAATTAAATTCGATTTCTTTTTGAAAAAAGTTTCCAAACCTTCCCAAAAACTTTTCTTAAAAAGAGAATAAACAAATTATTTAGTAAAGTTTTTGAAGGAGTGCAGAGGAAACTTTTTTCAAAAAGTTTCCTTTGCTATTACGTTTATTTTTTTATTATCTTCTCGGTGGCGAAGAGGAATGCATCCATTTCGGCGCGAGTGCCTATGGTTATGCGGTTGTATTTTTCAAGGCGTCCGCCCGAAAAATGTCTTATAAGAATGCCGCGCTTTTTCATTTCGCTTGCAAAATCCGAGCCCGAGATCGCCTCGTGACCTGCGAGAACGAAATTTGCCGCGGATTCAATTACCTCAAAGCCCATTTCGCGAAGCTTTGCCGTAACGTAGGTACGCGTTTCGATGATCTTCTGAGCATTGTCATCGTAATATTTGCCGTTGCGGAGTGCCGCTTCGCCCGCGATCAGAGTGAGACGGTTGATGCTGTACGGATTGGTCGAAAATTTCAGCTTGTTAAGGTCTGCGATGATCTCCTTGTCCGCAAATGCGAATCCGAGTCTCGCGCCCGCAAGGCTTCTCGATTTGGAATAGGTGCGTACAACAAGCAGATTTTTATAGCTGTTGAGCAGCTTCAGCGCGCTCTCTCCGCCGAAATCTATATACGCTTCGTCAACAAGCACCACGCTGTCGGGATTTGCCTTCAGTATGCGCTCGATCTCGCAGAGCGGCTTGAAAATTCCGGTCGGTGCGTTCGGATTGGCGATAACTATAAGCTTGCCGTTCTCTTCGAGATAATCCTCGGTTTTTATGGTAAAATCATCACAAAGCGGCTTCTTTTCGTAATTTGCGCCGTGAAGCTTTGCATAGACCTCGTAAAACCCGTAGGTTATATCGGGGAAAACAACTCCCTTTTCGGAAAACGCCATAAAGGCGAAATTCAGTATATCGTCCGAGCCGTTTGAAACGAAGACCTCGTCGGTCTCGCGTGAATAAAACTCGCCGAGCGCCTTACGGAGTCCGCGGCAGTCGGGGTCGGAATAGAGTCGCAGGTCGGAAAGCTCTCCGTAGCCTATCGACACAAGCACATCGGGTGACGGCGGATAGGGCGACTCGTTTGTATTAAGCTTTATGTATTTGACACCAAGAGGCTGTTCGCCCGGTGTGTACGCCGTAAGCTCGGCGTATTTTTGGTTCATATATTTACTCATAGCTATGTTTTACCTTATTCAAAACATTCATACGAGAAAACTTTTTGAAAAAAGTTTTCTCGAGCTCTTTCAAAAACCTTTCTAAAAAGTTAATTTTCCTTTTCAGTAAAGTTTTTGGAGATCCAAGAACCTTTTTTCAAAAAGGTTCTTGGTGGGTTCCAAGGGCAAAGCCCTTGGCAGGGTTCAAAGGGACGGAGTCCCTTTGCGTACTCCTACGCTGCGGGCGTGGGCGGAGAGGCCTTCTTTTTCGGCGAAAGCCATAACGTCGTCCGCAACATCAGCGAGAGCATCTTTGGTGAAGTAGGTGTACTGCATTTTCTTAACGAAGTCGTCAACAGAGAGAGGGCTCGAGAATCGTGCAGTTCCGCTTGTCGGGAGAGTGTGGTTGGGTCCGGCGAAATAGTCACCGAGAGCCTCGGGGCAATATCTGCCCATAAATACAGAGCCTGCATTCTTAACTCGGTCAAGTACGGCGAAGGGATCGTCAAGACAAAGCTCGAGATGCTCGGGGGCGATGTCGTTTGAAAGCTCGATTGCTTCGATAAGATCGTCGGTGACTATGATCTTGCCGTTGTTGTCAACAGAAGCGCGGGCAATTTCTGCTCTCGGGAGAAGAGGAATCATACGCTCAAGCTCGGCTGAAACCTTATTTGCAAGATCTATGCTGTCGGTAATGAGAACGGCAGTCGAATTTTTGTCGTGCTCTGCCTGCGAAAGCATATCAGCGGCAACGTAAGAGGGGTTCGAGTTCTTGTCTGCGATTACGAGAATTTCGCTCGGCCCTGCGATCATATCTATCGCGACCTGACCGTAAACCTGACGCTTTGCCTCAGCAACAAACGCGTTGCCCGGTCCGACTATCTTGTCAACCATAGGAACACTCCTCGTGCCGTATGCAAGTGCTGCAACAGCCTGCGCTCCGCCGAGCGCGAAAACGCGGTCAACTCCCGCAACGTGAGCCGCAGCGAGAATTGCGGGCGCGATCTTTCCTCCGCTTGCAGGGGAAACCATAACGATCTCGCCGACTCCCGCAAGCTTTGCTGGAATTGCGTTCATAAGCACGGACGAAGGATAAGCCGCCGTGCCACCCGGAACGTAAATGCCTACCTTGGCAAGAGGAATCACCTTTTGTCCGGTAACTACGCCGTTTTTCTCATTTATAATAAAGCTGTTTCTTACCTGTCTTTTGTGGAATGCTTCGATATTTTCGGCGGCGCGGCGTAAAACTCCCATAAATTCTTCGCCGATCTCATCAACCGCCTTCTCGATTTCTTCCATTGATACCTCAAGAGAGGTGAGCTTTGCTCTGTCAAAGCGCTCGGTGTATTCAAAAAGTGCTTCGTCGCCGCGAGCGCGCACGTTTGCGATTATGTCGCTTACAATATCCTCAACGCCCGATGCCGAAAGCGAACGGTTGAAAAGGAGCGTTTTATCTATATTTTTTATATCTTCAAATATCTTTATCATTTATATGACCATTCCTTTCTTGAAGTTATGAAGTTTTGCGCGTTTTGCCTTGGTAATTTCGCAGCTTTGATGCGAAAGGCTCAAAACTTCAGTCTGAAAAATGACACATTTTTTCAAACTTTTTCTCTTACTCAACTATCTTTGCAAGCGAAGAATATATATTTTCTATCGCCTCGTTCTTGAATTTGAAGCTTGCCTTGTTTGCGATAAGTCGTGCGCTTATGTCTACTACCTTCTCAAACGGTGCAAGATGGTTTTCGTAGAGAGTTTTGCCCGTCTCGACTATATCTACGATAACGTCCGAAAGTCCGAGAATGGGGGCAAGCTCTATCGAGCCGTTAAGTGTAATTATATCTATTTCCCTGCGCTGTCTGTCATAATAGTTGCGCGCAATATTCGGGAATTTCGTTGCTACGCGGAGCGTTTTGTCGGGGTCGCTTCGGTAGTCCTCCATAGCGGCGACCATCATTCGGCAGACTCCCGTTTTGAGGTCGAGAAGCTCGTAAACGTCGGGGGAATATTCAAGCAGAATGTCCTTTCCCGCAACACCGATGTCAGCCGCGCCTCTTTCTACGTATATCGATACGTCGGACGGCTTTACCCAGAAGTATCTGACGCCGACCTCGGGATTTTCGTATATGAGCTTTCGGTTGTTTTCCTTGATCGAAGGGCAAGGATAGCCTGCCGCCTCAAACATAGAATAGACCTTTTCGCCAAGTCTTCCCTTGGGAAGCGCTATATTTACAAATTCAGCCATGATCAGACCTCACCGCCCTTTCTCATATCGACGATCCTATTGAATGTCATATTTTCGGGCACTTCTCTTCCCGACATCAGACTTTCTCCGTTTGCCGTGAGCTTTTCCACGTTTGCAAATATGTCTGCGGGAGAATCGTTTTCGCCGTAAACAAGGAAAATATCGGCATCATAGTCGGCAGAAGTCCTGTCAAGGCGCTCGAGCAGATCAAGATATACCGCAAAGCCGATAGCTCCGCCCTCGCGACCCATTTTTGAAAGAAGATTGTCATATCTTCCGCCCGAAAGAACGCCTGTCGGGACGTTGTTTATAAATCCTCTGAAAACTATTCCGCTGTAGTAACGCATATCGTTTACTACAGAAAAATCTATCCATACGTGCTCTGCTTCTCCGCTCTTTTTGAGCATATCGCAAACCGTATTAAGCTCGCCGAGAGCCTCGCGTGCCTTCTCTGTGCGGCATATTTCGGGAAGTATCAGAATAACGTCCTCTATCTTTCCGTATGCGGAAACGAGCTTTGCAAAGCAGTTCTTCATATCTTCAGAAAGAGATGCCTCCTCGCAAACCGATGCCACGCCCGAGCGATTCTTCTCGCCTATACAGAGAAGCATCTTATGTCTGAGCTCGCCAGAAAGCTTTGCCTCGTCAAGAAGGGCTGAAAGTATACCCATATGCGAAATATCGAGTATATACTTATCGCTTATCGTAGCAAGACTGCGGAGTGCGAGCATAATTACCTCGCACACGCTGTAGCTGTCAAGCCTTCCGAAGCATTCAAGACCGGTCTGCATTATTTCGGAAAAATCCTTTGATGCAGAAGCACCCGATGAACGGTATACCGTTTCGTTATAATATACTTTATTTATTCCCGAAGGAGCTTCGGGTGTGTTTTTTATTATCGAAAGAGTTACGTCGGGCTTCAGGGCAAGAAGCTTGCCGCTCTCTCCCGTAAAGGTGATAACTCTGTCGCTAACAAGAAAATCCTTGTTGCGCACGTAGAGATCATACTCCTCGAATTTACTCATTTTATACGGTTTATATCCAAAAGCACGGTAAAGACCGCGGAGAGAGAACATTACTCTCTCCTCTGTCTTGAATATATTTTTATCTGTACGGAAAGTACCGTTCATATTTGTTTCTGCCTTTCGCCGGGATTAATTACGTATGATTTTATCACTTTAAAGCACTAAAGTCAATATATATCTTGTACAAAATTTCAATCGTTTATATAGTAAACTGTAATAAAACGCCAAAGCCTTTGTCAAGCGTTTTCTATCTGAGCCGCGTGCTCGCAGTATACACAGCGATAAATTCGCTTTTCGCGGTCGCTGAGCTTGAACTCCTGTCTGAGCTCGGGCTCTACCGATGTGATACAGCGGGGATTCTTGCATCTTATAACGCCCGAAATTCTTTCGGGGAGAGTGATCCTTGCTCTCTTTGCAAGCTTGCCGTCTTCGATTCTATTGACCGTAATACCCGGATCGATAAATCCGAGCAGGTCGAAATCAAGGTCAATTATTTCGCCTATCTTGATGATATCCTTTTTGCCCATTTTTGTGCTGTCTGCGTTTTTTATCATAGCAACAGTACAGTCAAGCTTATCAAGACCGAGAACGTTATATATATACATTCCCTTTCCTGCGCTTATGTGGTCTATAACTATTCCGTTTTTGATCTGTCCTATAATCATTTGCCTTCAGCCTCCTTCAGCAGCATAAGAATGAGAGCCATTCTGATATATACGCTGTATTTTACCTGCTTGAAATAGCAAGCGCGGGGATCGTCGTCCACAGCGACCGAAATTTCATTGACTCTCGGAAGCGGATGGAGTATCGCGAGATCCTTCTTTGCATTTGCAAGCTTATCGGGTGTGAGAATATATATGTCCTTGAGTCTTATATAGTCTGCCTCGTTGAAGAAACGCTCCTTCTGAACTCTCGTCATATAGAGTATATCGAGCTTATCTATCGATCCGACAAGATCGGTTGTTTCCTCAAACTCTGCGCCCGACGGGATGATGACCTCGTCTCTGATATAATCGGGGACCTTTAGCTCCTCTGGCGAGATGAGAACGAATTTCACGTTTTTATATCTTGCCATAGCCGAAATGAGCGAATGTACGGTGCGTCCGAATTTAAGGTCGCCGCAAAGACCGACGGTAAGTCCGTCGAAGCCTCCCTTTTCAAGCTTTATCGTAATAAGGTCGGTAAGAGTCTGAGTCGGGTGGTTATGTCCGCCGTCGCCCGCGTTGATGATCGGAACCTCAGAGCGCATAGTAGCGGCAAGCGCTGCACCCTCCTTGGGATGTCTCATTGCGATTATATTTACGTAATTGGAAACTGTTCTTATGGTATCCGAAAGGCTCTCGCCCTTTGCTGTCGAGCTGCTCTGCGCCTCCGAAAAGCCGAGAACGTTACCTCCGAGCTGATACATCGCAGACTCAAAGCTCAGTCTTGTTCTTGTAGACGGCTCGAAGAAGAGGGTAGCAAGTCTTTTGCCCTTGCACGCCTCTGCGTATTTTTCGGGATTTGCCATTATATCCTCTGCCGTTTCGATAAGCGAATCGATCTCGGCAAGTGACAAATCTTTTATATCGATAAGACTTCTCATTTTCGTACCTCACCTTTCTTGTTTTGTTGTAAATGTTTTTTATCCTATCTCGCGTATTGGACGGTGTGAAATAATCTTCTTTATTGCTTTCTGCGCGTTTTCATCTTTCAATCGGAATTGAATACTTTTTCCGTCATCGAAAGTTATTCTTATATAAAAACGCTCCGTATATGAATATCCTCTAACCACATCTCTTATTTGAGCATAGCTGTATTCTTTTCTTTTGAAAAACAAAGAAACCACACATATTTTGTTAGGAAAAAAAGAAATTTTCCAAACCTCGTAATATATCAACATGGTTATTATAGGAAAACCGAGACCTACTCCCAAACACAAAACAATTATATAATTAAATTTAGAATACACAAATAGCATCAACGCCGTAATAATAAAAATCGATGCAAAAAAGCGAACTGCATATATGTGATTTTTATTTTTCTTAACATTTACCACCATTTGTTCTCCTTTTTCCGTGGGAAACTAAGATTTTTCATTTCCTTATATATACGCCTTTTGCACCTCCGCTAAAAATGCAAAAAGGTGCAAAAATGTCGTGTATTCTTATTTTGATATTTTGGCTTTGCCAAAATTGTGGATAAGCACCTTCTATGTTTGTACTTATTCAGCAATAGCTTTGAGATTTTGGATTTGCCAAAATCGTGGATAAGCGCCTTCTTTGTTAGTTCTTACTTTATGCGCTTATCTCGCGCCATTTACAGCAAGATAGTTCTTGATGCGCTCAACGTTTTCTCTGTTTGCCTCGTCCTCTTCGAGATACTCGATAATATCGTAAACGTCAACTATCGAATATACGGGGAATCCGAACTGCTCTTCGATCTCCTGCATTGCGCCCTTTTCGGTCTGACCCTTTTCCTTACGGTCAACCATTATGAAGGTAGCCGCAACCTTTACGTTTTCAAGGTGAGAAAGGATCTCCATACTCTCACGGATAGCCGTTCCTGCCGTGATAACGTCCTCGATAATAACTACCTCTTCGCCTGCTGTCGGAACGTATCCTACGAAAACTCCGCCTTCGCCGTGGTCCTTTACTTCCTTACGGTTGAAGAAGAAGGGAACGTTAAGATCCTTCTTGGAGAGTGCAACCGCAGCAGATACCGCAAGCGAAATTCCCTTGTATGCAGGTCCGTAAAGAACTGCCTTCTTTGCGCCGAGCTTTTCAAAATACGCCTTCGCATAGAACTCACCGAGTCTTGCGATATCGTCGCCTGTCTTTATCATTCCCGCATTGATGAAATAGGGAATCTTTCTTCCGCTCTTCGCGGTAAAATCACCAAACTTAAGTACGCCTGCGCCCTGCAGGAACTGTATAAACTCTCTCTTGTAGCTTTCCATATCTATATACCTTTCTTTATCTTTCTATATAAAATTTATCTGTTTCTTTGAGCTCGAGATAGTCGATCGCGCGCTCGAAAATGCCTTTTGCACGGTCAAGATCTGCTGGATGATGCGCGTCGCTTCCCATATAGAACTTGCATCCGCACTTCTTCGCTATTTCAAACATACGCAGAACGGTCTGTGCTTCTGCTTCCTTAAAGTTCATATCGCTCGAGTTGAGCTCAACTCCGATTCCGACCTCTGCCGCTCTTGTAAAGCTCTTTACAAGCTCTTTTTCGGGAAGAAGGTCAAGAACTGCAAGGTAATCGCTTCTCTTGCCGGGTGCTATAAGACCGCACGCAAGATGTGCAACTCCCATTTTACGGAAAGGAAGATCCTTTGCAAGCAGAGCGTTAAACTTTTCAAGCCATACCTTTGCTCTACCCTCTACGCTTGCGGCATCCTCGTCGGAAAGTCCGAAGCCCTTATTATTGAGATGCGTTGTGGGTACTATAACAAAGTCGAGCTTATCGTAGGTTGCTCTTTCCATTCCGATGGTGAAATCCTTCGCCATTTCGGTTTCCGCTCCGAACATAAAATCTACGTTTTCATTCTTCGGAAGAGGAAGTATCTGCGATATCCACTCAAAATCCTGCGGCTTATACCAGTCTATAGCACCGGGGATCGTTCTGTCCCAGAAGTGGTCTGTAACGCATATTCTGCGAAGTCCGTTATCAAGCGCGTACTTAAGAATACGCTCTGCGTTTTGTGCCTCATCCCTTGAGCAGGTCGAAAGCTTCGAGTGAATATGATAATCGTGATCGAACGTATATCTCATATAAACCTCACATTAAATTTCAGTCAACAAATTCGGCAATACATCTTTCGTATGCGGCAACGGGGTCTGCAGCCGCTGTTATCGGACGGCCTACAACGATGTAGTCGGATCCGATCTTCTTAGCCTCTGCGGGAGTCATAACTCTCTTCTGGTCGCCGATATCTCCGTCAGCGAATCTTACGCCGGGAGTAACCGTAACGAAATCCTTACCGCAGGTCTCGTGTACCTTACCTGCTTCAAGAGGCGAGCATACAACGCCGTCGAGTCCTGCGACTTTTGCGTTATGGGCATAGTGCATAACTACCTTATCGATCGGCTCGTGGATCATAAGATCGTTTTCCATACTCTCCTGGTCTGTGGAGGTAAGCTGTGTTACAGCGATAAGGATCGGTCTTGTGCCGTCTTCTCTTGTAAGTCCCTCAAGAGCACCCTCCATCATACGGATAGTACCGCTTGCGTGAAGGTTTGTCATATCAACGTCGAGTCTTGAGAGAACAGCCATCGCCTTTTTGACCGTATTTGGGATATCGTGAAGCTTCAGATCGAGGAATATCTTATGTCCTCTCTTCTTTATTTCTCTTACTATCGAAGGTCCTTCTGCATAGTAAAGCTCCATTCCTATCTTAACAAAGGGCTTTCTGCCTGTAAACTTATCAAGAAATGCAAATGTTTTTTCTGCGCTGTCAAAATCGCAAGCAATGATTACGTCCTTTCCCATTAGTGTGCTCCTCCTATAATTTCATTTAATTTTTTTATACCGTATTTTTCCATAACTCTCGGCAGATCGTTTATAATATCTCGGCAAGCGTAAGGATTTACAAGGTTTGCCGCACCGACTTCTACCGCCGTTGCTCCTGCGAGCATCATTTCTATAACATCCTCCGCGCTCGAAACGCCGCCCATTCCGACAACCGGAATCTTAACTGCGCCCGCCACCTGATAAACCATTCTTACAGCCACGGGGAATATAGCGCTACCCGAAAATCCACCCATTTTATTGGCGATTACCGGCTTTTTGGTGCGAAGGTCTATTCTCATTCCGAGCAGGGTGTTTATAAGGCTGATGCCGTCTGCGCCCGCTTCCTCGCACGCCTTTGCTATCGAAACGATATCCGTAACGTTAGGCGAAAGCTTAATTATGACCGGCTTTGTCGTAACTGCCTTTACCGCGCGAGTTACCTCTGCCGCCGCCTCGGGTGAAGTACCGAATGACATTCCGCCGCCGTGTACGTTAGGACAGCTTACGTTGACCTCGAGCCAGCCTACCTGCTCGCATTTATCGAGCTTTTCGCAGGTATAAACGTATTCTTCGACCGAAAATCCCGAAACGTTCGCCATTACCGGCTTATTAAAGCACTTTTTAAGCTTCGGAAGCTCCTCTGAAATAACCTTTTCGACTCCGGGATTCTGCAGACACACCGAGTTTATCATTCCCATCGGGCATTCTGCTATTCTCGGGGTAGGATTTCCGAATCTCGGCTCCTTCGTCGTACCCTTGAACGAGAAGGTACCGAGCATATTTATATCGTAAAGCTCTGCGAATTCATATCCGAAGCCGTACGTTCCGCTTGCGGGGATCACGGGATTATCGAGCTCTATACCGCAAAGAGTTACTTTAGTTTCTACTGCTTGTCCCATAATATCTCCTCTCTGCAAAGAACGGGGCCGTCCTTGCATATGCGTTTATATCCTGTTACCGTCTTGCACGAGCATCCCATACAAGCGCCGAAGCCGCATCCCATACGCTCCTCGAAGCTGAACTGTGCCGGAGCATCTGTCGCATTATAGAGTGCCTTGAGCATTGGCTCGGGTCCGCACGAGCATATCGACGAATACTCACCGACCGTATCAAGTGCGTTTGTTACAAATCCCTTGATTCCGCAGCTTCCGTCCACCGTCGTAACTGTAAAGCTTGCGCCTATCTTTTCAAATTCTTCTTTATAAAAGACCTCGTCTTCGCTTCCGAATCCTGCAATGACCTTGACATTTTTACCCGCTTTTATTAGCTCCTTTGCGAGCAGGAACATCGGAGGAAGTCCTACACCGCCGCCCACAAGCAGAGGTGTATCTCCGCATTTTGAGAGGTCATAGCCGTTTCCAAGACCTGTGAGTACATCAAGCTCCTCGCCGCCCGTCATCTCAGCCATCTTCTCCGTTCCCCTACCGACGACCTTATATACAAGTGTCAGCGCACCGTTTTCGGCGTCGCAAACCGATATCGGTCTACGAAGATAGAAGCCGTCAAGCTGAACATTTACGAACTGACCGGGCGCTGTAATATCCGATATATCGCCCGAAAGCTTCATTTCAAACGTGTTCTTCGCGATCTTTCGATTGGAGATCACAGTAAAAATCGATTGCTTCATTTTCCAAGCCTTTCTTTTTTTCGCGGAAACCCTTTTTGAAAAAAGGGTTTCCACACCTTCCCAAAAACTTTTCTGAAATGGAAAGGAATTTATTTTAGTTTAGATGGTTTTCTTTTTGTTCTATTTTTCCGTTTGTTCGGTTGCCCCTTTTTGTAAAAAGGGTTTCCACACCTTTCCAAAAACTTTTCTGAACTTGGAAAGAAAATTATATTTTTTATGAAGTTTTTGAAGTTATTAGAAACTTTTTTCAAAAAGTTTCTAATTGGGTTTTAGGGCAACGCCCTAAGAAAACGGTGGAGACGGTACCGTTCGTTCCACAAGATTTTTGTGCCGTTCGAACCCTGTAGAACGGACCGTCGTGGACGCCGGTCCCTACAGTTGTAATTATCTTTTCTTTTCAGTTAAGTTTTGAGATTCCAAAACGTTTTGCGTGCAAATCGTTTTAAACTTCTTTTCAAAAAGTTTCTAATTGGGTTTTAGGGCAACGCCCTAAGGAAACGTCGGATACGGTGCCGTTCGTTCCACAAGATTTTTGTGCCGTTCGAACACTGTAGAACGGACCGTCGAGGACGCCGGTCCCTACAGTTGTAATTATCTTTTCTTTACAGTTAAGTTTTTGAGATTCCAAAGAACTTTTTGAAAAAAGTTCTTTGGTGGGGTTCGGGGCAAAACCCCGATTACGAATCTATTGTAGAGACCTTGAAGGTGATCTCGTCGAGGACGTCGAGGAGAGCCTTAACGGTATCGAGAGCGGTGAACATAGTCACGTTGTTTTCTACAGCGAGGCGGCGGATCTGATAGCCGTCCTGCATCTGATCCATAGAACCGGGCTCACGGGTATTGATAACGTAAGCGATATAACCCTTGCGAATAGCGTTGGGGATATCGTCGCTGCTCTCGTTGCCGTCGGTGATCTTGGACATGACCTTGGTACGGATGCCGTGCTCTTTAAGGAAAGCGGCAGTGCCTGCGGTTGCCTGGATGTTGAATCCGAGGTTGTAGAAGCGTCTGATAAGAGGAAGTGCTTCTTCCTTGTCCTTGTCTGCGATGGTTGCGAGAACTGTTCCGTAGTTCTGTATCTGCATTCCCGATGCCTGAAGAGCCTTGTAGAGCGCGCGGTTAAGAGTTGTGTCGTAGCCGATCGCTTCGCCTGTGGACTTCATTTCGGGCGAGAGGTAGGTATCCATTCCGCGGAGCTTTGCGAAGGAGAATACGGGTGCTTTTACGTAGTACTTCTTCTTTTCTGCGGGATAGAACTCGGTAATACCCTGATCTCTGAGCGACTCGCCGAGGATGACCTTCGTCGCTATGTCAGCAAGAGGATATCCGGTAGCCTTTGAGAGGAAGGGCACGGTTCTTGAAGAACGCGGGTTAACTTCTATGATAAATACCTCGTCGTTTTTGTCAACGATGAACTGAATGTTGTAAAGTCCGACGATTCCGAGTCCGATACCGAGCTTCTTTGCATAGTCGAGTATCTTTGCCTTTACCTCGTCAGAAATGCTGAAGGAGGGGTATACGCTGATACTGTCGCCGCTGTGTACGCCGGTACGCTCAACGAGCTCCATAATACCGGGAACGAATACGTCCTTTCCGTCGCATACGGCGTCGATCTCGACCTCTTTACCCATAATGTATCTGTCAACGAGAACGGGCTTGTCTGCATCGATCTCAACTGCGTTCTTGAGGTAATGGCGAAGCTGTGACTCGTTTGCGATTATCTGCATCGCACGTCCGCCGAGAACGAAGCTCGGACGAACGAGAACGGGATATCCGATCCTTGCCGCAGTTGCAACTCCCTCTTCGATGTCGGTAACTGCCGCACCCGTCGGCTGAGGAATGTGAAGCTGTGAAAGAATATGCTCGAAGGATTTGCGGTTTTCCGCACGGTCGATAGCTTCAACGTCTGTACCGATTATCTTTACTCCGCGCTCGAGAAGAGGTGCGGCAAGATTTATAGCGGTCTGTCCGCCGAGCGATGCGATGACCTCGTCAGAGCCCTCAAACGCCACGATATTCATAACGTCTTCGACTGTAAGAGGCTCGAAATAGAGCTTGTCTGCCGTCGTATAGTCTGTCGAAACCGTTTCGGGGTTGTTGTTTATTATAATTGCCTCATAGCCTGCGCTGCGTATCGTCTGAACTGCGTGAACCGACGAATAGTCGAATTCTACACCCTGACCGATACGGATGGGACCTGCACCGAGAACCATTTTCTTTTCTTTATCCGTAACTATCGACTTGTTTTCGCCCGTGTAGCTCGAATAGAAGTAAGGAATATAGTGTCCCGTGTGCGCGGTATCAACCATCTTGTAGATAGGATAAATATTTTTGCCCGTACGGAATTTCCATACGTCGAGCTCGCTCATGCTCCAGAGCTTTGCGATATATTTATCCGAGAAGCCGAGCTTCTTTGCTTCCTTGAGCACATCCTCGCTCATAACGTTGTTTTTAAGAAGCTCTTCGCAGTCTGTAATACGCTTGAGCGCTTCGAGGAAGAGCTCTGTTATCATTGTGATCTCGTGGAGCTTTTCGATAGAAACTCCACGGCGGAGAAGCTCGCATACCGCAAAGAGAGTGTCATCTCTGAAATCAGCCATATATTCGATTATCTCGTCTGTCGTCATATTATCGAACTTAGGCATATAGAAGTGGCAAACACCGATCTCAAGCGAGCGCACCGATTTAAGAAGACATTCTTCAAGGCTTGAGCCGATACCCATAACCTCGCCGGTTGCCTTCATCTGTGTGCCGAGCTTGTTCGTAGCGTCTGCGAATTTATCAAACGGGAATCTCGGAAGCTTTGCGATTATATAGTCGAGCGAAGGCTCGTAAGCCGCAGTAGTATTTCCGAGCTTAATATCTTCAAGTGTCATACCGACAGCGATCTTTGCGGTAACTCTTGCAATCGGGTATCCGCTTGCCTTGGATGCAAGTGCCGAAGAGCGCGAAACTCTCGGGTTTACCTCGATGAGGTAATACTGCGACGTCGTGGGATGGAGTGCAAACTGCACGTTGCATCCGCCCTCTATCTTAAGCTCCTTGATAAGCTTGATAGCGCTATCGTTGAGCATCTTTTCGTCTTCTTTAGAAAGGCTCATAATGGGAGCAACGACCACAGAGTCGCCTGTATGAACGCCGACGGGGTCTACGTTTTCCATACCGCAGATAGTGATAGCGTGTCCTGTGCCGTCGCGCATAACCTCGAATTCGATCTCTTTATAGCCCTTAACGCTCTTTTCGATAAGAACCTGATGAACGGGAGAGAGTCTGAACGCATTGATGGCAACATCTTCAAGCTCCTTTTCGTCGCCTGCAAATCCGCCGCCCGTACCGCCGAGTGTAAATGCGGGACGAAGAACTACCGGGTATCCTATTCTTTCGGCTGCTTCCTTTGCTTCTTCAACCGAGTAGGTTATTTCGGAAGGAATTACGGGCTCGCCGATAGACGTGCAAAGCTCCTTGAAAAGCTCTCTGTCCTCTGCTCTTTCGATACTTTCGCCCGAGGTTCCGAGAAGCTCTACTCCGCATTCTGCGAGTATGCCCTTCTTTTCGAGCTGCATAGCGAGGTTAAGACCTGTCTGTCCGCCGATACCGGGGATAATTGCGTCGGGACGCTCATATCTGATGATCCGTGACACGTATTCAAGTGTAAGCGGCTCCATATATACCTTGTCGGCAATGGACGTATCTGTCATTATCGTAGCAGGGTTAGAGTTTGCAAGCACGACCTCGTAGCCCTCTTCCTTAAGAGCTATACAAGCCTGCGTACCTGCGTAGTCGAATTCGGCAGCCTGACCGATAACTATCGGACCCGATCCTATTATCATTATCTTGTGAATGTCTGTTCTCTTCGGCATATTATGCACGTTCCTTTCTATTGTAAAGCGATTGTTTTACCTTGTTTTACCTTGTTTTACCTTGTTTTACCTTGTTTTATCTATCTTATCTATCTTATCTATCTTTTATCTTCTTACAGAGCGTTATAAACGATCTTTCCGTCGCAAACTGTCATAAGGCACTTTCCGAACACCTTTTTGCCGCCAAACGGAGTATTTCTTCCCTTTGAGAGGAACTTTTCGGGGTCTATTTCGTACTCCGTGTCAAGCGAAAATACCGTGAAGCTTCCCTTCTCACCGAATATCTCGCCTCTGCTTAGCGAAAATCTCTCACTCGGTACAGTGCTCATCATATCGATAAGACGCTCGAGCGTGATAACGCCCTTTTTAACCAGCTCCGTGTAGAGTATCGGGAAGGCGGTTTCAAGACCGACGATACCCATAAGGCTCTTTTCAAGCCCCTTGGACTTTTCTTCCTCGCTGTGAGGCGCGTGATCTGTCGCTATCATATCGATAGTACCGTCGCGCACGCCCTCTACAAGCGCTTCTCTGTCCTCTTTTGATCGAAGCGGGGGATTCATCTTATAGTTTCCGTGGTCGACAAGGTCGTTTTCATCCATAACGAGATAGTGCGGTCCGGTTTCGCAGGTGATATTAACGCCGTTTGCCTTTGCCTCGCGTATAAGCTGTACGCTTTCCTTTGTGGATATATGGCAAACGTGATATGCACATCCTGTTTCCTTTGCGAGCTTTATATCTCTTTCTATCTGTTTCCACTCTGATTCGGAAGAAATTCCGGGGATATTATGCTCTTTTGCATACTTTCCCGCGTGTATCGCTCCGCCTGCGCGCAGAACGTCATCCTCGCAGTGTGCGGCGATTATCTTGCCGAGTCTTGCCGACTCTGTCATAGCCCTTCGCATGACCTCTTCGGTCTGAACGCCTATACCGTCGTCCGAGAAAGCAACAACGAAGTCTGCCATCTCTTCCATATCGGCGAGATCTTCTCCGTTTTTCGTTATTCTTCCGTAGGGTATTACCTTTATTTTTGCATCGCGCTCTATTATCTCGAGCTGTCTGTCAAGATTTTCTTTGCTGAACGGTGACGGACTGAGGTTAGGCATCGAGCAAATTACCGTACATCCGCCTGCCGCCGCTGCCGCCGTACCGCTCTCTACCGTTTCTTTATAAGAAAAACCCGGCTCTCGGAGATGCGTATGCACATCGACGAAACCGGGGAAGACGGCGCAATTTTTAAAAACGGAAAATGCTTCTCCGTCCACGGAGAAGTCAGCAGAAGAATCGGAAATACGCGCCTTATTGATCCCGTCATCGGAAATGAGAATTTCTATATCTTTGTTTTCGTTAAGTCCGTATACGTATGCGTTTTCAAGTATGCAGCGCATTTTTCTCACTCCTTTGGCACATATTATTTTCTGTTTTTTTCTTTCCAAAAATTATACCACTTTTTTTTTAATATGTCAATGCTAATTATGTACTATCGTGAAATTTCTTTTCTCTTCTTTTTGTATCTTATTTCCCAAAATTCGTATAACGGCAATTTCTTGCGGTAAAAATATATCCGTAAACAAAAAACACCAATCGAAAGGAAACACAAAATGATAAAAATGATCAAACAATATTCACGCTGCTTATTTGCATTTATTATCGCCGCGCTTATAATTATCGCCTCTCTTTGCTTTCTCGCGCACAGCGAGAGAAGCGCCTCGAAAAACTCGTTTTCAGCCTCTCAGATATACGAAATGACCGAAGGCGATGAGGAAGGCACGGAAAGCGAAATATCAAGCAGGATAGGCGAGGAGCTTTTTGATATTTTTCAGAACTGATCTATAATTTTACAGAAAGGTGGTGCATATAGTGTACAAGGGTTACAAACGCAAGGTAGTCGTCGTCCGAAACACGGAAAGCTCGCTCTTTGAAAGCGCTTATTTCGTTCTTCGGGAGGGTGCAGACAAGCACGCCATACGCGATATGCTGAAGGAGGCCTCGCGCATAATAAAGGAAAAGACGGCTGAAGACGAATGTCCGACGGTGCTGAAGCGCTTTTTCTCATTTTCGCTCGGATGTGCGATATGCTCTGTAATATTTACTGTTATCGTGATTTTTCTCGCTTGACTTCGGGAAAATATTTACAGTTAGGCAAAAATCAATTTTTTTCCTGTTCATTAATGCGTGATATTATAAAGTGATTTATTTTGTGCGTGTACAAAAGACGGGCACCGACATACACGGGACGTGTTGTGTATGGTCACCGTGCCTGTCAAATACATAATTCTTCGGAACTGCTTTTTTACGTATTGGTCAAGACAAAAGCTGGGGTTTTGTCTGCAAATTCGTTTAACTTAGGCGTGTTCCGCTCTTTTTCCGTGTATAACTGTGTCTGCACGGTCTTTTCTCCTGCCCTGATACTTGTTATGCACACCCTATATTTTTATTTTAAAATTAAAGAAAGGACAATTTATGGCAAAAAAAGCTGCAAAAAAACTCAAAGTAGCCTGCCTCGGCGGTCTCGGTGAGATCGGAAAGAATCTTACCGTGCTCGAGTATGGCGATGACATGATCATAATAGACTGCGGAATGGGCTTCCCCGACGACGATATGCTCGGTGTTGACCTCGTTATTCCCGATTTTTCATATCTCAAAAAGAATGCCGACCGCATCCGCGGTGTCTTTCTCACTCACGGACATGAGGACCACATCGGCTCTATCCCCTATCTTCTCAGCGAGATCGACGTTCCGATATACGGCACAAGACTCACGATAGGAATAATAAAATACAAGCTCGAGGAGCACAAGATCCCCTTCAAGCCCCGTCTTTTCTGCGTAGAAGCGGGCGACGTTATCGAAGCGGGCGAAATGTTCGTTGAATTTATACATGTAAACCACTCTATTGCCGACGCCTGCGCGCTCGCAATATTCACCCCTCTCGGAACTGTTATCCATACAGGCGACTTCAAGCTCGACCTCACTCCCATTGACGGCGAGGTAATGGACCTCACGCGCTTCGGAGAGCTCGGAAAAGAGGGAGTCCTCCTTCTTATGTGCGAGTCGACTAACGCCGAGCGACCGGGATTCACCCCCTCCGAGAAGACCGTCGGCGAATCTCTCAAGTCTATATTTATGCGCCACCCGAAAAAACGCATAGTTATCACCACTTTTTCGTCAAACGTTCACCGCGTACAGCAGATAATCGATATCAGCGTCGCTCACAAGCGCAAGGTGGCCGTTATCGGAAGAAGTATGCAGAACATAGTCAGTGCCGCCATCGAGCTCGGATATATGCACGTTCCCGAAGGCGCTATAATCGATATCGGTGACATCAAAAACTACAATCCCGAGAACGTGACCGTTATCACCACGGGAAGCCAGGGCGAGCCTATGTCCGCTCTCTACCGTATGGCATTTTCCGACCACGCGAAGTTAAATCTCGGAAACGACGATCTTGTCGTTATCAGCGCAAATCCGATTCCCGGAAACGAAAAGCTCGTTGACAGACTCATAAATGAGTTTACTAAGAACAACGTCACCGTTTTCCGCGATTCTTCTGTTGAGATCCACGTTTCGGGTCACGCTTGCCAGGGCGAGCTGAAGCTTCTTCAAGCTCTTGTCAAGCCGAAATATTTTATGCCCGTACACGGCGAGCACAAGCATCTTGCCGCCAACCGCGACCTTGCAAAATCCATGGGCCAGGATGCCTCCACAATATTTATCGGAGAAAACGGCAAGGTTCTCGAAATATCGTCGAAAAGCGCAAAATTCAACGGAACAGTCCCCGGCGGAGTGCTCTTCGTTGACGGCTCGGGAGTCGGCGACGTCGGAAACATCGTTCTCCGCGACAGAAAGCATCTTTCCGAGGAAGGAATCATCGTGGTCGTTGCTTCCGTTTCTCTTGACGAAGGGCTTCTTATGTCCGGACCCGAGATCATCACCCGCGGATTTGTCTATATGCGCGAATCGGAAGAGCTTATAGCCGAGCTTCGCCGCATTGCATACGAATCGATATACGACGGACTCGACAGCGATTACATCGATTGGGCACAGCTCAAAAATATGATCAAGGACGATCTTGCGCGTTATATTTATTCCAAGACCAAGCGCCGCCCTATGATCCTTCCTATAATTTTAGATGTTTAAAAAACACAAAATCGGCAGAGAAATCTCTGCCGATTTTTGATTTTGTTTCTTTTCAGTAAAGTTTTTGGGATTCCAAAACGATTTGCAAGCAAATCGTTTTACCCTTCTTTTCAAAAAGGGTTTAAGCAGGATCCAAGGACAGCGTCCTTGGCAGGGTTTCCAAAGGGACAGAGTCCCTTTAACGAGTTTCGCGCTTTAAGGCACGCGCGACTCAAGGGCTCCGCCCTTAAGAATCCCGCGAGCTTTTGAAAAAGCTCGACCAAAACTTTTCTAAAACAAGTTTTCCTTTTTCAGTAAAGTTTTTGGGATTCCAAAACGATTTGCAAGCAAATCGTTTTACCCTTCTTTTCAAAAAGGGTTTAAGCAGGATCCAAGGACAAAACCGACACTTCGTGTCGTTTAGCAGTTTCGCTTGCACACAGCCGTGTGCATTTTGCTGACGCAAAACCGCAAACTGTACCCTTCGACTGTTATTTTTTTCTTTTCAGTAAAGTTTTTGAAGTTCTTAGAAACTTTTTACAAAAAGTTTCTAAGCGGGATCCAAGGGCAGAGTCCTTGGCAAACCTTCTTATCTGTTCTTAACGATAAAGTTCCAGTTGTCGCGGCACATTTCGTCGAGGTTGAGCTTTGCTTCCCAGCCGAGGACTTCCTTTGCCTTGTCGGTGGAAGCATAGCAGGTAGCGATGTCGCCGGGGCGGCGCTCGCCGATCTTGTGGTTGACCTTAACGCCGTTTACGCGCTCGAATGCGTTTACAACGTCAAGAACGCTGCTTCCCTTGCCTGTTCCGAGGTTAACGGTGAGAACACCCTTGTTTGCTTCAAGATACTTGAGCGCGGAGATGTGTCCCTCTGCGAGGTCAACTACGTGGATGTAGTCGCGTACGCCCGTTCCATCGGGAGTATCGTAGTCGTTACCGTAAACCGTGAGGCAAGCGAGACGTCCGTCTGCAACGCGGCAGATGTAGGGCATAAGGTTGTTCGGGATTCCGTTGGGGTCTTCGCCGAGAAGTCCGCTTTCGTGCGCACCGATCGGGTTGAAGTAACGGAGAAGAGCTACAGACATTTCGGGATTTGCATATGCGATATCCTTGAGCATAATTTCCTGCATAAACTTGGTCTGACCGTAGGGGTTTGTTGCAGAAGTGGGCATTTCCTCTGTGTAAGGAGCTGTGTTGTTCATTCCGTAAACGGTTGCAGAGGAGGAGAATACGATCCTGTTGCATCCGTACTTCTTCATAACCTTGCAGAGAACGAGAGTTCCGAAGATGTTGTTGGAGTAATATTCGAGAGGCTTTGCAACGCTTTCGCCTACTGCCTTGAGTCCGGCAAAGTGGATAACTGCTTCGATCTCGTTTTCGCTGAAGATCTTTTCGAGTGCTTCCTCGTCGCAAACGTCTGCATTGTAGAACTTGGGATATACGCCGCAGATCTGCTCGATCTTTCCGAGTACGCTTTCCTTGGAGTTAATAAGGTTGTCGACGATGATAGGCTCGTATCCGTTCTTTACAAGCTCTACGACTGTGTGCGAACCGATATATCCGGTTCCGCCTGTTACAAGAATTTTCATTTTGGTAATTCCTTTCGTTTCAGATAATTATTTTCAAATATTATTAATTACTTCTTTAAGTGCGCTTACAGCGGCAGAAAATGCGGTGCGGTTGTCCGGATAGCCGTACTCGTAATGCTCGGAAAGACCCGACTCTTTTCCTTCAAGTCCCGCAAGACCGGAGAAGACCTTGAGGTGAGGCTCCAGTGTGAGCACCTTCGTTTCGTTCTCGCTTGCAAACATACCGAGTATTTCGGGAATATGTCCCGTTCCCTTGCCTGCGGGCACGATACTTCCGTTTTCAAGCGCGTCCTTTATGTGCATATACTTAACGTACTTTCCGAGCATTTCCCAGGCTTCAAGGGTATTCTGACCGACCTGAACAAAGTTTGCGGGGTCGAATATTGCGGGCAGCTCGGGAAGAGCCTTGTGTATTTTAAGGCAGCGGGGAGCGGTATCGCCGAATATTCCCTTTTCGTTTTCGTGGCAGATAGTCACGCCCGAGCCCTTTGCGTATTCGCAGAATTTTCCGAGGCGCTCGATAGCTTCGTTTTCCTTCTCCTCGGTATCGACCTCGAAGAAGCTGAAGAGTCTGAAGGATTTTGCCTCAAGAATATCCGCGTATTCCATAGTTTTCTTGAATTTATCGAAATGCTTATCGAAATCGTCGGTGATCTTTACCTTTCCTATCGGAGAGCCTATCGACCAGACCTTGATCCCGCCGTTGTCGAGCAAATATTTAGCGGCTTTTACCTCGCCCTTCGTCATATCGGAAATATTTCTTCCGTTGACTCCTCTGATCTCAAGCATTTCAACGCCGTTTTCCTTCATTGCGTCGATCTGCTCGTGAAGAAGCTCGCTCGCTTCATCGGCAAATGCACTGAGTACAAATTTTTTCATCTTATTTATTCCTTTCAAAAGCTCCGAAACGAAGCGTTAAATAGATTTCAGCTCAATATATACCGCGCTGTTATCCTCGGGAAGAGTAACCTTTATACCGCTGTCCGTCATTTTCACAGTCGCCTTTGTGTTTGACGGATAAAGCACTTTCGCGCTCATATTCTTCACGTTTTCGATCGGTATATCAAGCTCTGACAGATCCGATCCGAGACGCCATACGGCAAGTCTTATATCATTACCTATACGGTATGCGCTACAGAAATTCTTGTCCGAATACTGCGGTACTCCGAGCGGATAGAAGGGTATCGCTTCGGATATACCGTCGCGTGTTGCCTTATAGCAATCTATCGCCTCTTTTACGAGAGCCTTTTTATCATCCTGCCATCCGAATATCTCTCCCGAAAGGTGGATACGCAGAGGAAGTGCGTTTACCATATTGACTACAAAAGCATTTTCGTCATCTGCTATGATCGGATACGCCCAGACAGCCGCCTGCTCGGGGAGCACAGCCGTAGCCGCTGCCGCCGCAACGTGCGAGGTGATCTTATAATCCTGCTGGTCGCTCGTAGACTGCACGTCTGCGATCGAAAGCTGACAGTAATCCATTCTCATACCGCCGCTCGCACAGTTTTCCCATACGAGAGACGGGTGACGAAGCTTCATTTCCTCGATCCACGCTCTATACGCGCGGTTATGACCGAGAAGTCCGTCGCCGACGCTGTCCGAATCGACTTGCGTGCCCAGACCCGCTTCTATATTATAGTCATTCTTTATATACTGCACGCCGTAATCTTTTACAACGCGGTCAAGCGTCCTTGTTGCGTGTTCTCTTACCTTGGGACTTCTGAAATCAAGCTGATATCTTCCGCTGTCGATAACTCTTCTGCCGTGACGCATAAAGAAGCAGTCGTCGTCAAATTCCTTGACAAGCGGACAGTTTATACCCATAACCTCAATTTCAAGCCATATTCCGGGGATCATTCCCTTTTCTCTGATATAATCGAAGATCTTTTTCAGACCGTTCGGGAAGCGCTTTTTGCTTTCCTGCCACTCTCCGACAGAATCCCACCACGCGCCGTCTGCATACCAGCCCGCGTCCATACAGTAATATTCCGCGCCCATCTCGGCGGCAAGGTCTATTATCGGAAGCTCGTTTTCTTCGGTAGGCTCAGCCATAAGGCAGTTCATATAGTCGTTGAATATTACGGGGAGCTTTTTGTCCGTTTCGCTCTTGTTTATTATTTTTCTGCGGTATTTCGTAAGTTCTTCAAGCGCTTTGTCGAAATTCTCGCCAAGCGAAACACAGACCTTTACGCTCTCAAAGCACTCTCCCTTGCCAAGCTCCTTATGCCACTGATTCTCCTGTTCGGTAGGGCCGCTTAGGCAGAAATACATCATATTTGCCGCATCGCTTATTTCCCATTGCCACGAGCCGTTATTTTCTATCTGCCAGAGGAAGGTGTTTTCTGTCTGAGTATTCAGTACCGCGCCCATCGGAAGGAAATCCTTTGCCGACCAGGTACCCGAGTTCGATACCGATATCTTTTTCCAGGATATAGCACCGCATCTCTCGTATCCGAGATCGGACAGCGTATGCGTTTTCCAGTTTGCCTCCTTACACCACGCGTTATGCGCTATCATTACGCGGATCTTCTCGTCAAGAGGCTTGTCTCCGCCGTCAAATCCGTTATAAACGAAGGATGAAACGTACTCAAGACCGACGCTCTCATCCGAAATATTCTGAACACTCGTCCAAGCGCGCACGCACGCGATACCGTTATAAAACTGATAATGAAGTGTTACGTTGACCCTTCCGTCGGAAAGAAGCATTTCGAGCTTATTTCCCTCTTTATTTTCAAAATATTTATGAGAAACATATTTCAGATCACGGCTTCCCGACGTTCCGTTATGCTTTCCGAAGCTATGGTCACAATTATTGACTCCGGTAAGCTGAAGCTGAACGGGAGAAAAATGCGGGCCACTCTTTTCGGCAGTATTTTTCGGAGCGTTTTTGGAAAACTCCAGGAAAACGACCGACTTATCTTCTTTTACGTCAAATATTAAATTTATACCGTTTTGTGAGAAGTCAAGCATAGTATTATACCTCATAAAAATATAAATATCCGAAACCGAGCCTGTAAGCCGGGTTCTGTCCGGGTCGGCGGAAATTTTGCCGACCTCGAGCTGTCATCTATCTTGTCCGTACGTTGCCGTACGGCTCTGTGCCACCTGACAAAGCATATGCCGTGCAGACATCGGCATTTCTGCCGGTTTGCGCAGGTGTTGCACCGGATAGGGTTTACAGTGACGCACAAAGTTACCAATGTGCCGGTGAGCTCTTACCTCGCCTTTCCATCCTTACCTTCCCGAAAACGGGCGGGCGGTTTATTTCTGTTGCACTTTCCCTGAGGTCACCCTCGGCGGACGTTATCCGTTATCCTGCACTGCGGTGCCCGGACTTTCCTCACGGTAATACCTTTCGGCGACATACCGCGCGACAGCACAGCTCGGTTCCACCCTACATTATAACGCACGTTAGCCCTTTTGTCAAATACAAATTTAACAAAAGCTCTCTTTTTTTCGTTTATTTTCCCACGTCACGGACATTTAGCAGAAAATTTGCGAAAAATACTTAAAATTGTTAATACGTTGTTCATAAGCAAGAGATAATATACGTATATAATTATATTTAATATTTATCATTCAACACGGAGACCATATGTTAAACAACGAAATAAAAATAAACAAAAATTACTATCCGAGAGCGCCCCTCATTTCCGCGCTTTTATATGCGGTGCTGTATTTTCTCTTCTACTATATAGCAAGAGTTATCATCTTCAACGCCGCGTACATTTACTTTGTTTCAGCCTGCGGCGGCGACCTTGAAGCGGGCGAAAAAATGTATTTCGACAATGCGAATATGCTCTCGCTCATTTCGGGAATAGTCATACTCGCCCTTCTTGCCGTTTTCTTTGCTTTTCGCAAAAAGAAGCTCTCTACCGCCTTTTATCTTAACAAAAGCCGCGCCTCTGTGATACTCATCTGCTTCTTTGCGGGTATAGCGCTGAATTTTATGACTACTCTGATAATTTCGTATCTTCCCCCGAGTCTGCTCGAATCCTATGAAGATGCAAGCTCTGTAACTATGCAGGGCGAGTCTCTCTGGTATATACTTGCCGCCGTCGTTATGGCGCCCATACTCGAAGAGGTCATATTCCGCGCAATGATGCTGTCAAGGATCTCTACCGCCACCGGAAACGTCCTTGCCATAATACTCTCATCCGCAGTTTTCGGAGCCGTCCACGGACATATCGTATGGTCGACCTACGCCTTTATTTTAGGTTGCTTCCTCGGAACTGTTTTCGTACGCACGCGCTCTGTCAAAGCAAGCATAGCGACTCATTTCGGATTCAATATCGTATCGCTTATCTCCTATATAAACATAGAATCTGCGTCGCAGATCATGCAGACCCTATTCAACACGGCGATGTCGCTCTGCTACAGTCTGTCCGTACCCCTGTCAATAACCTTTGTGATCGTTCTTTTCCATGAAACCGCCGACACAGCAAGTCCCATGCCCGTCGGATTCGAGGGACAATTATAATACTAAAAAACAAAACGGAGCATTCAAATGAAAACCGAGCTTATCGCGCAAAGACGTCAATTACTCAAAAAACGATTTATTTCGAGTATGATACAGCTATACGCAGTTTTAGCCGTCACAGCCTACAACTGTGTTGCTGAGATCGTGCTTCCCGGATTTGTTCTCCCCGTTTCCTTTTATATTCCGCAGTTTATAGCATCTTACGCAAAATTTTTATCAAAATCGGGCGAAAGCCGCGCACTTTTTAGTTTACTTGTAATACTTTCCTTTGTTCTTGTTCTTTTTATTGCATTCTGTCTTATTTTTGCACGCCGAAACTACAAGCTTCTTAAATTTATAAACGTTCTCGCCTCCGTGGACATTGTAATGCTCATATATTTCGGAATATCCACCCTCTTTACCACCGGATGGCAACCCTTTTTTGTCATAAATATTTTTCTCCACATATGGATACTCTTCACCTCGGCGACTGCCTGCCGCGCTTCCGAAGGACTCGAGGTTCTTCCCGAATCGGACGAAGAGTCTGACAGCGACGATTAATTTTTTATTTCATACAGTCCAAACGAACTACAAGAATTCAAACGAAAAGGATGGCAAAAGCTATGACTAATCGCAAACTTGCACTCGGAATCGGAGTCGGATATCAGGATTCCTTTGAAAACACGGTAAAGTTCACAAAATCCGCCGGATTTGACGGTTGCTTCACCGGTTGCAACCGCGACGGCTCTGATATCGCAGAAATGGCAGAGACAATCGCCAAAAACGGTCTTATCTATCAGTCTGTGCACTCTCCCTTTACAAATGTTCATCATCTTTGGGAGGAAGGCGAAGAGGGTGAGCATCAGACCGATCTTCTTATCAGCTGTCTGAACGCCTGTCAGCGCTCCGACGTCCCGATAATGATCGTTCATCCCATAATCGGAATGGACCGACACACTCCTAACGATCTCGGCATCAAGCGTTTTGCTCGCCTTGTCGAAGCCGCAGAAAAAACAAACGTTATGCTCGCTTTTGAGAACGTAGAAAATCTCGAATATCTCGATAAGATCTTCGCCGATCTCGGAAATTCCTCTTCTGTCGGACTCTGCTGGGACACCGGACACGAAATGTGCTACAACTTCCACACCGACATTCCCGGACGCTTTCCCGGCAAGCTTATTGCCACTCACTTCAACGACAATCTCGGTATTACCGATCCCGCAAACGTGACCTGGCACGATGACGCGCATCTTCTCCCCACCGACGGTATCGCCGACTGGGCAGGCATTATGCGCCGCATTGAGCGCGAAAACTACAGTGGCATCATCACCTTCGAGATCACCCGCAACAACAAGCCCGACCGTCACACACACGACATCTACGACGGTCTCGATCACGAAGCCTTCATCGCCCTCGCCTACGAAAAAGCCTGCAAGGTTGTAAGTATGTAAGGGAACGCCAAGGGCTTTGCCCTTGGAACCCACCAAGAACCTTTTTGAAAAAAGGTTCTTGGATCTCCAAAAACTTACTGAAAAGGGAAAACTTGTTTTAGAAAAGTTTTGGTCGAGCTTTTTTAAAAGCTCGCGGGATCCTTAAGGGCGGAGCCCTTGAGTCGCGCGTGCCTTAAAGCGCGAAACTTGTCAAAGGGACTCTGTCCCTTTGGAAACCCTGCCAAGGACGCTGTCCTTGGAACCTGGTTAAAACCTTTTTGAAAAAAGGGTTTAAGAATCCCAAAAACTTTACTGAAAAAGGGAAAACTTGTTTTAGAAAAGTTTTGGTCGAGCTTTTTCAAAAGCTCGCGGGTTTCTTAAGGGCGGAGCCCTTGAGTCGCGCGTGCCCTAAAGCGCGAAACTCGCCAAAGGGACTCTGTCCTTGGATTCCCAAAAACTTACTGAAAGGAAAAAAGAATTTCATTTTCTCTGTGTTAGCGCAGCACAAAATTTCACCCATAAAACTAACGATACTGCCCGCCGCGTTTCGCCGCGGCGCGAGCAAAACCGACCTGCCTCTTGGGAGGTTTTGCGGAAAGAGGGTTGGGTGCTCTTAGGGAAGGGATACTTCCCTTCCCAGAAGCCGTTCTTTGCTTCATTTCTGTCGGCACAGAAATGAAGAGAAAACCTTATAAACGCGTCTTCTGTGTGTTCGCACAGAACAAAACCCTTCGTGCATCAGGGACTTACTTTTCTTAGGGCTTTGCCCTAAAACCCATTTAAGAAACTTTTTGAAAAAAGTTTCTTAAAAATCTTCAAAAACTTCGCTAAAAAAGCCAACGGACTTTAAAAATCCGTTGGCTTTTTTTATTATACTTATACGCTGTGGATCTTTGCGTCGGGATCAGCGTTCTCGGAATCGAGAGCAAGCTGTGTCTCGCGGCGCTTTTCGAAGAACTTCTCTGCAACCTGTTCAACGAGTGCATAAGAAAGAACGTCTTCGTCCTGCTGAATGTAGTCAGCAGCCTTCTTCTTGAGGTTTTCAAGCTCGGGAGCAATATTATCTGCGGGGCGGCAGGTGATCGGCTCTTCGTTTCCGATGATCTGCTTTCTGAATTCGGGATCGATCTCCATAGGAGCCTGACCGTATTCGCCCTTGATAAGTCCCTTGAATTCCTTTGTTACCGTCTTGTAACGTCCGTTGATCACGTTAAACACAGCCTGTGTACCAACGATCTGCGAGGAGGGTGTTACGAGCGGAGGATAACCTGCGTCTGCACGAACTCTCGGTACTTCTTCAAGAACTTCTGTGAGCTTATCGCTCTTACCGAGGTTCTTAAGCTGAGAAATAAGGTTGGAGAGCATTCCGCCGGGAACCTGATAAAGGAGAGCGTTAACGTCAACCTTGAGTACCTTAGGACTCAGAAGTCCGTTTTCTAGATACTTCTCGCGGAGGGCTTCGAAATACTTTCCTACTACGTTGAGCTTTTCGAGGTCAAGACCCGTATCGTAAGGAGTACCCTGAAGTGCCGCTACGATAGGCTCTGTAGGAGGCTGAGATGTTCCGAGTGCGAGAGGAGAAATTGCTGTGTCGATGATATCGCATCCTGCTTCGATAGCCTTGAGAGCTGTCATAGATGCAAGACCTGCTGTGTAGTGTGTGTGAAGCTCTACGGGAAGGTTGGGGATCTCTGTCTTGAGAGCCTTAACGAGTTCTTCTGCCGCATAGGGCTTGAGGAGACCTGCCATATCCTTGATACAGATAGAGTCAACACCCATATCAACGAGGCGCTTTGTGTAGTTTACAAAGTATTCTGTTGTGTAGCAAGGACCTGTTGTATAGGAGAATGCTACCTGAACGTGTCCGTTTTCCTTCTTTGTGGCGTTTATAGCTGTACGAAGGTTTCTTTCGTCGTTAAGAGCGTCGAAAATACGGATGATGTCGATACCGTTTGCTATCGACTTCTGTACGAAGTATTCAACAACGTCGTCAGCATAGTGACGGTATCCGAGGATGTTCTGTCCTCTGAAAAGCATCTGAAGCTTTGTGTTCTTTACGTTATCGCGAATGGTGCGAAGTCTCTGCCAAGGGTCTTCGTTAAGGAAGCGGAGGCAGGAGTCGAAGGTTGCGCCGCCCCATGCTTCGAGAGAGTGATATCCAACCTCATCAAGAGCCTTGAGTATGGGGAGCATTTCTTCTGTGGTCATACGAGTCGCAACAAGAGACTGGTGTGAGTCACGGAGAACTGTTTCACAAATTTTTACTTTTGCCATTTTTTATCTCACTTTCCGATTCTGAATTACGAATCTGACTAATTATCGAACGAACATGGAGAGGAATACACCCGCTGCGACCGCTGAGCCGATAACTCCGGCAACGTTAGGTCCCATTGCGTGCATAAGTAAGAAGTTAGAGGGGTCTGCCTTCTGTCCTTCAAGCTGAGCAACACGTGCCGCCATAGGAACAGCCGAAACGCCTGCAGAACCGATAAGGGGGTTGATCTTTCCGCCCGAAATCCAGTTCATTATCTTTGCGGTAATAAGTCCGCCGCAGGTAGAAATAGAGAACGCTACAAGTCCGAGACCGATTATAAGAAGAGTCTCGAGTCTGAGGAAGTTTTCCGCACTCGCGGTAGCACCAACGCTGATGCCGAGGAATATCGTAACGATATTCATAAGCTCGTTCTGCACCGTCTTGGAAAGACGCTCTGTTACTCCGCAAACGTTAAGAAGGTTACCGAACATAAGGCATCCGATAAGTGCAAGTGCGTCGGGAATGATAAGTCCTACGACTGCTGTTACGATTATCGGGAAGAGTATCTTCTCTGTCTTCGATACCTGACGGAGAGTAGACATCTTTATCATTCGTTCCTTCTTTGTGGTAAGGAGCTTCATAAACGGCGGCTGTATCATCGGGATAAGCGCCATATAGCTGTATGCTGCTATCGCTATAGCTCCGAGTAGCGAGGGAGCGAGTGTTTTTGTTACGAGAATTGCGGTAGGACCGTCTGCACCGCCTATGATACCGATAGAAGCCGCTTCTGCGAGAGAGAAAACACCCGAAATAAGTGCTCCCGAAAAAGCAACGAATACGCCGAGCTGTGCGCCCGCACCGATAAGAAGGCTCTTAGGGTTCGAGATAAGGGGTGAAAAGTCGGTCATAGCGCCGATACCCACAAAGATTATACAGGGATAGATACCAAGCTTAACGCCCACGTAAAGCAGATCAAGGAATCCGCCCTTATTGAGAACCATTTTTATGGATTCTGCAACCGTCATTGTTCCGGTCTCATCTATCCACATTTCGAGGTGGAAAAGGCCTGCACCGGGGAGGTTTGTAAGAAGCATTCCGATCGCTATCGGAAGCAGGAGGAGAGGCTCATATTTTTTGACTATTGCAAAATATATGAGCACAAAGGAAAGGCCGATCATTACAAGAGCTTTCCACCAGTCATCGGTTTCAAAAAGCCGTGCAATGCCCGTAGTTTCCAAAAAATTTAAGATACTTTGAAGCATTTTTACAAAGTCCTTTCGTTAAATTTAAGGATGTGCTCTGATTTAAGCAATAGTGAGAAGAAGATCGTCTGTATTAACCGATGCACCGCTCTTTGTAACGATAGAACCAACTGTTCCGTCGCAGGGAGCACAAATGTCGCTTTCCATCTTCATAGCCTCGATAACGCAAACAACGTCGCCGTTCTTAACAGCCTGACCCTCGGATACCTTTACCTTAACGATAGTACCGGGCATCGGAGCCTTAACGGGTGTTCCCGACGTGGGAACTGCTGCCTTAGGTGCTGCGGGTGCTGCTGCAGGAGCGGGAGCTGCCTTAGGTGCTGCGGGTGCCGCTGCGGGAGCGGGAGCTGCTGCAGGAGCTGCTACGGGAGCAGATGCGTATGCGCCGATCTCTTCAACTTCAACTTCATATACTGTACCGTTTACTGTAACGCTGAATTTTCTCATTGTATAAAACCTTCTCTTTCTTAGTTTAATTTAACTCAGGTTAATTTCTGTTAATATTGTTTCTGCGGAAAGCCTCGCGCGAGGTCTGTCTGAAGGAGACTACGCGGAAAGCGGTCTGCGGTTTATCAAGCATAAGAGAGATAGCTGCTGTTATAGCGGCAACGATCTCTTCGTCGTTTGACACGGGAGCGGGCGCTTCTACAGGAGCGGGTGCTGTCTCGGTCTGCACGGGAGCTTCCTTCTTTTCCTCTTCCTTCTTGGGCGCGGGAGCTGTGAAGAACTTACCCACAATAGCAAGCACGAGCCAGAGTATTGCAAGAACTGCAAATATTGCACACATTCCGAGAACGACTGTCTGTCCTGCCGCCGAAAGACGGTCTGCCATATTTTCAATAGGCTTTGTAACGTCTGCCGATGTCAGATCTACGAGTACGGGAATATTCATATCGTAAAATTTTCCCCTTTCATCATTAGTTTAGTTTAAATTTCCGAGCTTTAAACTCAGAAAGGAAGCTTGGAATGCTTCTTTGCGGGGTTGCCCGAGATCTTAGCGAAAAGCATTTCGACAGCCGAGATGATTCTTGCTCTTGTTTCTGCGTAAGCAACTACGTCATCGATCGAGCCGTTTGCCGCTGCCTTTTCGGGAGCAGCCTCTTCGCTCTTCCAGCTCTTAAGAAGCTCTGCGCGCTTTGCCGCGCTGTCTTCTGCGTTCTTTATCTCATCAGCGAACATAAACTGTACCGAAGCCTCGGGAGAAAGCACGCTGATCTCGGATTTGGGAGCTGCATAAACCATATCTGCGCCAAGAGCCTTTGCGCCAACGAGAGTGAATGCCGCGCCGTAAGCCTTGCCGAGAATATACGTGATCTTGGGGCAGGTAGCTCCTGCGTATGCCGAAGCGAGCTTTGCAAATTCGCCGGGAAGTATCTCGTCGGGAGACTCGTGATCTGCGCCGCAGCTGTCAACTACCGTGATAACCGGCATAGAGAAGTTATCGCAGAAGGAAATGAAGGAAGAAAGCTTCTTTGCCTCGGAAGCGCCGAGTGCTCCGCCGAGACCGCAGATACCTACTGTGATCTGACCGAGAGAAGCGATAGCGGTAAGAGCGTTCGGGGCAAAATCAGCCTTAAGCTCGGTATAATGACCGTTATCTGCTATAACAGCTGCCGCCTCGCGGATATCCTTTACATTTTCAAGCTCTGCCGTTACTCTGCAGGAATCGTCATCGGCTTCTGCGTATGCGTAACCCTGAACAGAGTTCTGAGGAAGAACGGACACGATATCGCGTGCCTTTGCAAGTGCATCTTCCTTAGTATCGCAAATTATATCGATATTTCCCTTTTCAAAGGCGTAAGCCGCGCTTCCCGCCTCGGAAACACCGTTAGCCTTTGCCACACTCGGGGGTGTGATGTAGAATTTAGAATCCTTATCCGCAATTACGAGATCGAACATTGCAGCGGCTGTTGCGGAAAGACCCGAACAAACCTCGTCTACAACCGCGATCTGCGGAATAACACCGGAAGCCGCGTTTATCTTCGCGAGAAGCTTACCGTAGGCTGTAAGAACCGCGCTTCCTTCCTTTACTCTTGCGCCCGCACTGCTGAAAACTCCGATGACGGGAGCTCCGTTTTTAAGTGCCATATCGTAAAGTGCGCAAACTTTTTCTGCCTGTGCTCTTCCGAGCGCACCCTTTTCGACAGAAAAGTCCTGTGCAAACGCAAAGACCAGCGCTCCGTTTACAGCACCGTAGCCGCAAGTAGCGCCCGACATTTTAGCATCGTCGTTTCCTACTGTGATATAGGCTCCGGTCTCAACAAACGTTCCTTCGTCGAAGAGCAGGGATATGCTTTTGTTTGTGTTGCTCATAGAACTGACTTACCTTGCTGTTCACATAAGTGAACAAAACCCTTTCTCACTTTTTATTTGTTTCAGCTTTAAGCTGATATATTCTTTTTTGCATACGGGAATCGGTTTGCATCGCCTTTTCCGTACACATTCCGAACGGTGGAAGCAGGTTTGCAAAGCTACGGCTTATCGCAAACCAACATCCTACCCCATTCTAAAATGATTATACCATACTTTCAAAAAAATACAAGTGGGATTTAGAAATTTATTTTATTTTTTGTCATTTTTTTATCAAATTGTCTTTGACGTATCAAATCAGCAGGCTTTGGCGCTTCTATTGACAAACAAAGTCAAATAAGCTATAATTATGTAAAGCAAGATGAAAGGATAGTTACATATGAGAACCTTATTTAATGTTGAACGAAACTGGAAATTCAAGGTCGCGGACGATATTTCATCATCTGGCGGACTAAGCCATACAGAAACCTACACAAGTGTCAAGACTGGATATCTGTCGGGCGAGGCGGGACTCAGATACAATGACGACGATTGGCGCACGGTAGACCTTCCTCACGACCGAAGAGTCGAGGTCGGATTTGACGAAAGCACTACCGCGGTACACGGCTCCAAGATAAGAGAAAACGTCTGGTACAGAAAGACCTTCGAAATACCCGAAGAATTCAAAAACAAGCATTTCACTCTTGTTTTCGAAGGAATTTCGGTATTTGCAAACATATATTTCAACGGCTCCTTTGCAGGACGCTCGACAAGCGCATACAGCGAGACCGTGCTTGATCTGACTCCGAGAATGAAATTCGGCAAGCTTTCAAATACGTTAGCCGTTGAGGTCGACGGCAAATCGTGCGAGGGCTGGTGGTACGAGGGCACGGGCATATACAGACACGTACGTCTTTATGCCAAGGAGCTTCTCCACATCGCTCACAACGGAGTATGGATCAACCCCGTAAAGGGCGATGACGGAAAATGGACGGTCTTCGCCGAGATCGAGGCTGAAAACAGCGCGTACACCGAAAGCGGAGAGTTTACCGTCGAGGTCGAGCTTATCGACAAAAACGGCAACACGGTAGCCAAGGCTTCCAAAACAGACTCTCTGGATTTCGACGAAGCAAAGGCTGTAAAGCTTGAAATACCCGCTAAAGACCCCGAGCTTTGGGACGTTGACTCTCCTACGCTTTACAAAGCCGTAACAAGGATCATCCGCGGCGGAGAACTCCTCGACGAGGAAGTCACGAGCTTCGGATTCAGAAGCTTTTATTTTGACAACGACAAAGGATTTTTCCTCAACGGCAGACGTCTGCTTCTTAAGGGAGTTTGCTGTCATCAGGACCACGCGGGCGTCGGCGTTGCTCTTCCCGACTCTATACACGAGATGAGAATACAGACCTTAAAGGAATACGGAGTAAACGCATACAGATGCGCTCACAACATTCCCGCAAAGGAGATCCTCGATGCCTGCGACAAGTACGGACTTGTCGTAATGGACGAAAACAGACGCTTTGAGACCGACAGCGACACCATTCTCAACGTTCGTACGATGGTGAAGCGTGACCGAAATCATCCGAGCGTTATCCTTTGGTCGCTTTTCAACGAGGAAAAGATCCAGGGAAGCGACGAGTCGCGCACGATCTACGCCCGACTCAAGAGCATAGTCAAAAAGCTTGACCCCACACGCCCCGTAACCGCCGCACAGAACACAAATTTCTATACGGGCACGGGTGCGATATACGAAATGGACGTTTTCGGCGTCAACTACAACTATCATTCGATCGACAAGATCCGCGCCGAGTATCCTAGTATTCCGACAACCGGTGCTGAAAATCTCTCCGCGCTTGCCATAAGAGGTCAGCACACGCGTGATCTTGAAAACAACCTCATCGAGGACTTCGACAGCTATCAGGTTCCTTGGGGATGCACGATGCAGGATGCTTGGAAGGTTATCTCCGAGCGCGAGTGGATAGCGGGACTCTTCATATGGACGGGATTTGATTACCGCGGAGAGCCCACGCCCTTCAAATATCCGACCGTCGTTTCGCTCTTCGGAGTTTTCGACCTCTGCGGATTCCCCAAAGCCTCGGCTCACGTTATGCGCGCCTGCTTTATGCAGGATGAGCCTATGATGAAGATACTTCATCACTGGAATCACAGGGAGGGCGAAAATGTCAAGATAATGACGGTGACAAACGCTGACGAGGTAGAACTCTTCCTTAACGGAGAGTCACTCGGAAGACGTCCCTCAAAGCTTTGGGAGCAGTGCTACTGGGATCTCGTATTTACCCCCGGTGTACTTAACGCAGTAGGCTACAAGGATGGCGAGATAGTCTGCGAGGACACACTCAGAACTCCGTCCGCGCCTTCGAGAATTATAGCGACCGCTCACAAAACCACTCTTGACAACAGCGGAAGCGATGCCGCGGCGATAGACGTTTATCTGACCGATGCTTCGGGAAGCGTTATTCACAACGCCACAAGCCTTATAAAATTCGAGGCTGTCGGTGACTGCGAAATAATCGGAGTCGGAAACGGCGACCCGAACAGCCACGAGGAGGACAAGGCATGCGAAAGACTCCTCTTTGCGGGCAGATGTCAGGCTATCGTGCAGGCAAAGGACAGAGCAAGAAAGGCATCTGTCATAGTTTCCTGCGAAGGACTTGAAAGCGTGACCGTCGATTTTGACATTGAAAACGTAGAGCCCTACACATACGTTATCGACAGCGCAAACAGAAAGATCGACGAGCTTACGATGTCTGTCAAGACCTTCTCCGAAAAGCCCGACCCCAATATGGTGCTTGCGGACACCGATATGAACGATTACGTTTCATGGCCTATGGACATACGCGGATTCCAGGATTTCGACAGCGGATGGAAGTTCTACCGTACCAAGGTAAAGGCTCCTCATATCAGCGGCGAAAACAAAAAAGCTATGCTGAATATCGACTCCTTCGTTTATCTTGAATACGAGGTCTGGGTAAACGGCAGATTCGTTGAAAATCAGACTTCAAGCTACACGGGAAGTCAGAATCCCTGGCCCACAAAACGCAAGATATATTTTGACACCTGCGGTGACGGCGAATTCGAAATAACCATTCTTATCCGCGCAAATGCAGGAAAAGCGGGCATAAGCGGCTCGGAAAACGATTTTTCATTTATTGTAGAGTAGAACAAAGCGCCCCGATCTCGTCAGTTTGACGGAATCGGGGCGCTTTTTACAAATAATAATATATGCAATATTTATTATTGATTTTTTAACATCTATGTGCTAAAATAGGAGTTACTTTCTCTCAGCAAAGTATATTTACCGAGACACACTCTTCAGAGGACAACAATGTACAGGTTATTTCTAAAACACAAATTAGTTTCAATCATATCAATATTCGCAGTTTTATGTGCGCTGATCTCCCCTATGCTTTGGGAAATAAATTCGAACGCATGGATATACGCTATATTTTATACTTTTTTCGCGGTTTTGGCGTTTTGTCTTGTGGAATCAGCCTCGGACAAGCTTCTCAAAAAGCCGTCCAAAGCTCTGAATCTCGAATGTGATCCCGCGCCTCTGTTAAACGAAACGGGCGAGCATCTTAGGCACGTAAGATCGGGCATAAGCCATCAGCCTCTTCTTCTCAATCACGCAGTGGCGCTCAGCTACACGGGAGATTACGAAAAGGCGCTTGAAATACTTAGCACTCTCGATATTGAAAAATACAGAATAATATCTCCCTACTATGGATTTTTGAAGGTCATATACTACAACAATCTGTCCGATGTATACGACGAGCTCGGCGACCTCGAAAACGCATCTCTTTATCACGAGAAGACGATGCTTGCGGCAAAAAAGAACGGTGTGCTCAAATCAAAGGAAATGATCCTTGCACGGGCATCCGAGCATCTGAGAAAAAGCGAGCCCGAAAAGGCGCTCGAAGCACTCGAGTGCTTCAAGGGAAGGACTCCGCTTGACAGCGTTTGCTCTGCTATGGTATACGCTAAAGCTTACATCGCGCTCAAGGAAACCGACCAAGCCAAAGAAAAGCTGAATTTTATTATCGAAAAGGGCAACAAGCTTTATATGGTCGAGCAGGCAAGAAAAATGCTTGCGGAAATTGAAAAAGCTCAAAAAAACGGCAATTAACAACACAACCCCGACAGAATCTGTCGGGGTTATTGCTTTCATTAAAGGCAAGGGCTCTCCG
>JAFXJH010000048.1 GCA_017532425.1 Clostridia bacterium
CTTCTTCTTCTCGTTCTTCTTAGGCTTATATGTCATAACATATATTTTGGGAGCCTTACCGTTCTTAACAACAACTGCGTCAACAGCTGCGCCTTCAACGTAAGGAGCGCCAACCTTAAGACCGTCGTTACCCGAAACTACGAGAACCTTGTCGAACTTTACAGTATCGCCTTCGGAAGCCTCAAGACGTTCGATGAAAATTACATCGCCTTCGTTTACCTTGTACTGCTTTCCGCCTGTTTCAAAAACTGCGTACACGAAAAGCACCTCTCTTTCTATATGCACCCTTTGGGCGCAAGACTCGCTGATAAAGGTAGGTTTTAAGACCATTTAACACCTTTCATTCATGCGGCATATTATTATAACATTCATTTCTGCGTTTGTCAATACCTTTTTTCGTGTTTTTTATAGAAAAACATCATATTTTCAAGAAAATTTCAATAATGTTATTCGTTTTAAATTATAAAGAATGATTTTGATAAAAAACTTTATAAAATCAAAACTATATTTTTTGCACAAAATATGCTTTTGAATTTTGTACACTTTGATAATAAAAAAATTTCAAGGAATATGGTATAATACCGGTGTAAATATATACCGAGGGGGATTGCATAGTATATGAGCTTCAATCTAAACGTCCTTATTGATGGAAAATTACTCTCTATGACGGCGGACAGTATTCCTTTTAAGAATCTATCTTTTAAAGCAAATATGCTAACTAATGTATTTGAAATATCTATAACCGAAGATATTGTAATACTCACTACCGAATATTCTTCCGAAGATAAAATTAACGCGAACAATATCGATGCTTATGATTATAACGGTAATCACCTATGGAATATCGCAGATATTGTCGGAGATTCCGGTCTTACTTTTTGGGGTGCCGTCTTAACAACTGCCAAACTTTTAGAGCTCGACTTAGACTGCAAGGGTCCTTTACTCTCTTGCACAGCTTTTGATAACCGCACGTTTATAATAGACATAAACAGCCGAAAATTACTTCTTACGCGCAAGATAAAAAATTAAAATAACAAGCCCACCGTTTTGGTGGGCTATGTTGTTTATATGATCTTCACCCAAGCGCAATATCAAGCACCATCATCACCGAAAACCCGACGGCAAAAAGAAGCGTACCTATATCCGAATTTTCAGCCTCTGAAATTTCTGGCACAAGCTCCTCAACTACGACGTATATCATCGCTCCTGCGGCAAAAGCGAGCATATACGGAAGTGTGCACGCTATCATTTCATAAAAGATAATAGTCAGTATGGCAGCGGCAGGCTCTGCCACTCCCGAAAGCACTCCGTACATAAAAGACGTCCCTTTTCCCATTTCCTCCGATGCAAGAGGCATAGATATTATCGCACCTTCGGGGAAATTCTGCACAGCAATACCAATCGAAAGAATAAGCGCAGACGCAAGTGAAATACCGCTATCGCCGTTTATAAGCCCTGCATATACCACGCCGACAGCCATTCCTTCGGGAATATTGTGGAGCGCTACCGTAAATATCAGCATAGTATTCTTTCCAAAATGGCTTTTAACCCCTTCCTTCTGCATACTTCCGAGATGAATATGCGGTATCAGATGGTCGAGCGCGATCAGAAAAGCTATTCCCGTCCAAAAGCCGATAAGCGCAGGCAAAAAAGCAAGCTTTCCGTAAGATGACGACGATTCCACCGCAGGTATTATAAGACTCCACACAGACGCGGCAAACATAACACCCGCCGCAAAGCCTATAAGCGCGCTCCTTAGCTTGTTACTTATATTTTTCTTCATAAAAAACACGCACGCAGCACCGAGCGACGTGCCTGCAAGCGGAATAAAGATTCCTTTTAAAACAGTCAGAAACATTTTATCCTCCTATGAGTTGACAGTCCTCTTTTTTATTTCTCATAGTCAGTATATTTCTTCGTAGGTTTTATGACAAAAAAATATCGGTTTAACATTTATATTTTGATACACAAAAAAACAACTCAAAATAGAATTTTTCTCAATTATTGAGATATAGACAAAGTGAAAAAAATCTTGTATAATACAATCACAGTCGGCTGATTCAAAATCTAAAGGAGATTTTTTACTATGAACTTCGGAAAAACAATAAAAAAGCTTCGGCGTGAACGTGATATGACACAGGAACAGCTTGCAGAAATTCTGTCTATTTCTCCACAAGCAATAAGCCGTTGGGAAACCGATATGGCAATGCCCGATATATCGCTTATTGCCCCGATTTGCAATTTGTTTAATGTTACTTCTGATGAACTTTTAGAGATTAATCTTGCTAACAAGGAAGAAGATATAACTGCTATCTGTAACGAAGCTGATAAATACTCTCGAAGGGGATATTCGGAAGAAGCTCGACGGATATTAGAAAACGGATTGATTAAATATCCTGATGCACTAAAAATCGTGTATCATCTTATGTATGTATCTTATTGGCAATACGATATTATTAAAGACGTTAAGTATTTGGATGAAGCAATTAAGTGTGGCGAAAAAATTCTCGCACAAAGTACAGACGATTCTCAAAGACACGGTGCGATTCAAGTTCTATGCTTTTCTTATCGACTTGTCAATCGTATGGAAGAAGCTATAAAATTGGCAAAATCCATGCCGTATATGTCTGTTTCGAGAGAAATGTTACTTTCTCGTATCCACACAGGAGACGAAGCATATACCGCAAAACAATGCGAAGCAAACAATTTACTTCAATTTCTTTCTAACAGTTTATATTCTATGCAAACAAAAAAGGACTCGGGTGAATGGACCTATACCACCGAAGAATGTGCTCTTCTTCGGGATAAACGCATAGCTTTACTGAATTTGTTTTTCGAAAACGGAGATTTTGGATTTTATCATACCCATCTTTGCGATACGCACCGTGAGCAAGCGTTTTATTATGCGGAAAAGGGTGAAAATGACAAAGCTTTGCAACATCTTTACTCCGCCTCGGAACACGCAATAAAATTCATTATTTCCTGCGATGAAGAGTGTACTTCGCTCGTCTTTCGAGGAATGGCACGCGGTATTTGGTCAACAGGTGATTCGGATAATGAAGCAAGCAACCTGATGAGTAAAATGGAAAATTCGATTTTCGACAATATAAGAGAAACCGAAGAATTCATTAAAATCAAGCAACGCCTCTCCGAATATGCAGGAAAGTGGGAAGTTAAATAACTCCGAAAACATAAAGAAACACGGCAAAATTCTGCCGTGTTTCTCGTTTATTACTGTTACGTATTATTTTTTCCCTTTAATATACTTATCAATTGCCGCAGCCGCCTGACGTCCTGCGCCCATCGCAAGTATAACGGTCGCCGCGCCTGTTACCGCATCTCCGCCTGCAAATACACCATCGCGCGTTGTGGTAACTCCGTCAGAGGTTACTATACAGCCGCGCTTATTTGTTTCAAGACCCTCAGTCGTCATACGGATAAGCGGATTCGGGGACGTACCTACCGAAATAATTACCGTATCAAGCTCGATATCAAACTCAGAGCCGACCTTTTCAATAGGACGGCGTCTTCCCGATGCATCGGACTCACCAAGCTCCATTTCGATGCAGGTCATAGAAATTACGTTACCCTTTTCGTCAGCATTTATCTTCGTAGGATTTGAAAGAGTCTTGAATATAATTCCCTCTTCCTTTGCGTGATGCACCTCTTCAAGACGCGCGGGCATTTCGGCTTCGCTTCTGCGGTAAACAATGTACACGTTATCCGCGCCGAGACGTTTTGCGCATCTTGCGGCATCCATGGCAACGTTTCCGCCGCCTACGACAGCAACGTTTTTGCCGCGTTTTACGGGAGTAAGATAATCTTCTCTGTATGCCTTCATAAGGTTGATACGGGTTAGAAACTCGTTTGCCGAGTAAACTCCGTTTGAGTTTTCGCCGGGTATGTTCATAAACCCGGGAAGTCCCGCGCCGCTTGCAATAAATACTGCCTCGTATCCTTCTTCCATAAGCTCATCGACCGACTCAATGCGTCCGATAACCATATCAAGCTGAATATCAACACCCATTTTTTCAAGCGATCTGACTTCTCTGTCAACTATATCCTTGGGAAGTCTGAATTCGGGAATTCCGTAGGAAAGAACTCCACCCGCTTTATGGAGCGCCTCGAAAACGGTAACCTTATAGCCCATTTTTACAAGGTCTCCCGCGCACGAAAGTCCTGCAGGACCCGATCCTACGACTGCAACCTTCGGTGCATCCTCGGGAATATTTACAGCCTCTATGACATTTTCATCGGTATGAGCGTTATGCCAATCTGCGCAGAAGCGCTCAAGACGACCGATACCAACGCTCTCTCCCTTGACAGCGCGCACGCAGTTATGCTCGCACTGGTTTTCCTGCGGACAAACTCTGCCGCAAACTGCGGGAAGCGTGTTTGTTTCCTTTATTTTCTGATAAGCACCCTCGAAATCGCCCTTTACAACTTTCGCTATAAATTCGGGAATTTTTACGCCAACGGGACAACCGCTTACGCATGGCATATTTTTGCAGTTAAGGCATCTTGAAGCCTCGAGCATTGCATCTTCCTCTGTATATCCCTTTGCAACCTCTTTCCAATTTTTATTTCTTACGTCGGGAGCCTGCTCGGGCATAGGAACTTTTTTAAGCTGCATATTTGCCATATCAGTGCTCACCTCCGACTTTATCAAGATTACATACGTGTACTTTGTTATTAGCGAGCGCTTCTTCTGTGCGATACATTCCGTTACGTCTGATAAGCTCATCGAAATCAACGAGATGACCGTCAAAGTCGGGACCGTCAATGCATGCAAATTTCGTTTCTCCGCCTACAGTAAGACGACATCCACCGCACATTCCCGTGCCGTCTATCATAATGGGGTTCATACTTACGATAGTCTTTATGCCGTATTCCTTTGTAAGAAGGCTTACAAACTTCATCATGATCGGAGGTCCGATTGCGATAACGGTATCGTACTGCGCACCTTCCTCGATCTTCTTTCTGAGCCCGTCTGTTACAAGACCCTTATTTCCGTTTGAGCCGTCATCGGTAAGCAGCGTAAGGCTATTTGAAACCGCCTTCATTTCATCCTCGAGAATGATAAAATCTGTCGAGCGAAAGCCTGCTATGATATCTACCTCTGCGCCCGAATTATATAAAAATTTTGCCTGAGGATATGCTATAGCGCATCCGAGACCTCCGCCGATCACGGCAACCTTCTTTATGCCTTCAAGCTCGGTCGTTTTTCCGAGAGGTCCGACAACGTCCTTTATAAATTCACCCTCAGGGATAGCGGCAAGCTGCTTTGTAGACGCACCGACAGTCTGGCATATTATTGTAACAGTTCCCTTTTCGCGGTCAAAATCCGAAACGGTAAGCGGTATACGCTCACCCTTTTCGTCTGCGCGTATTATAACAAACTGTCCCGGACCTATTTTGGCAGCAATGCGCGGTGCGTCGATAACCATTCTGACGATCGCTTCACCGAGATATTCTTTTTTTACAAGTCTGAACATTTATGTCTCATCCTTTTTCTGTTTACTTATATATTTAACATAGCGGCAAATACCGTCGGTAAAATGCCGCTTTGTGATTTGTACTATTTTCATAAATATGATAGCACAAAAATAGGCATTTTTCAATAGGCATTTTTTCAAAAGATAAAAAAATAGGATAAATTTTTATAACAAATTGCCAAAAAGACACGGTTTGTTCACAATTATAATATATAATGATATCCGATATTTTGATTTTAATTATTTTTGGAGGCTATTATGATATCCTTAAAGAAATCCGAGAAATTCGGCGGCGTTGAAGGACCTCTCGTAACTATTGTTATGGACGGTATCGGTATCGGAAGAGACGATGCTGAAAACGCTGTTTACAAAGCAAATACCCCTACACTCAGTATGCTCATGAGCAAATACCCCACACTCACACTCAAGGCGCACGGAACAGCCGTTGGTCTTCCCTCCGATGACGATATGGGAAACTCCGAGGTTGGTCACAACGCGCTTGGCGCAGGTCAGGTATTCGCACAGGGTGCAAAGCTCGTTTCCAATTCTATCGAAAGCGGAAAGATGTTCGCTTCCGAAACATGGAAAAAGCTTGTTGAAAATGCAGTTAAGAACAACGGAACACTCCACTTTATCGGTCTGTTCTCAGATGGAAACGTGCACTCGCATATCGACCATCTCAAGGCAATGATCGCAAAAGCAAAGGACGAAAAAATATCCAAGGTAAGAGTTCACATTCTTCTCGATGGACGTGACGTTGGCGAAACGTCTGCTCTTGATTACGTTATTCCATTTGAAGCATTCCTTTCTGAGCTTCGTGATGCTGACTTTGATGCAAAGATCGCATCGGGCGGCGGAAGAATGAACATTACTATGGACCGCTACGAATCCGACTGGTCTATGGTAGAACGCGGATGGCAAACACACGTTCTCGGAAACGGAAGATTTTTCGCATCCGCTGAAGAAGCTATTACAACGCTCCGCAAGGAAACAGGCGCTATCGACCAGGATATCCTTCCCTTCGTTATCGCTGAGGACGATAAGGCTGTAGGAACGGTTGAAGACGGCGACAGCGTTATCTTCTACAACTTCCGCGGCGACCGTGCTATTGAGATCTCCAAGGCGTTCGATTCCGAAGAGTTTGATAAGTTCGACAGAGTACGCAGACCAGACGTTATGTTTGCAGGTATGCTCGAGTACGACGGTGACCTTCACATCCCGAAGAATTATCTCGTTGCTCCTCCCGAAATTTCCAATACTATGAGCGAATACCTCGTAGGAAGCGGAATCTACTCTGCGGCTATCTCCGAAACACAGAAGTACGGACACGTAACATATTTCTGGAACGGTAACAGAAGCGGAAAATTTAACGAAGAGCTTGAAACCTTCATTGAGATTCCCTCCGACGTTATTCCCTTTGAGCAGCGTCCCTGGATGAAGTGTGCTGAAATAACAGACAAGCTTATCGAGCTTATCAGAAGCGGAAAATATAAGTACATCCGTGTAAACTATCCTAACGGAGATATGGTCGGACACACAGGAAATATTGACGCTACACAGATTTCTGTTGAAGCTCTTGACCTCCAGCTCGCAAGACTTCTTCCCGTTATCGACGAAGTTCACGGTGCAGCTATTATCACAGCAGACCACGGAAATGCAGACGAAATGTTCGAAACAGATAAGAAGTCGGGCAAGATCAAGTTCGGATCCGACGGACATCCCAAGGCAAAAACAAGCCATACGCTCAATCCCGTTCCCTGCATTATTTATGACAACTACACAGCTGACAAGTACAGTGTTGTTGAAGGCGCATACGGACTTTCCAACGTTGCGGCTACGACAGTTAATATGCTCGGATTTGAAGCACCCTCGATGTGGGACGCTTCTATGATAGAAGTTAAATAATAACAACTACGTATTAAAATACAGAGGCAGAATCAATGAATTCTGCCTCTGTACTCTTTTGGTGTAATACCGATTATTTTTTTAAAATTGCGGTTAAACGTACTCTGCGATTCAAAACCCGTGGCGAGATACACCTCGGTTATATTCATCTGTTCTTTTTGAAGCATTTCTGTAGCTCTGCGTATTCTGTACTCGTTGAGAAGCTGCTTAAATGAAACACCGAAGGTCTGATTTATAAGATAAGAGAGATACCGCGGATGATATCCAAACTCCTTGGCAAGCATTTTTTCGTTTAAATTATTGCAGCAGTTTTGCTCGAAATATGATGCGACCATATAAGCAAAAGAGCTGTCTCGCGCCGTATCCATATGCAGTTCGGGATTCATTCTGTACAAATAAGCTATTTTATAGATTACCGAGCGAAGGAGAAAATAGTCGTTTTTTGCTTCGTAAAGCTCATCTATGAAATTTTCTTCCGCGGTAAAGCAAGGTGCATGCATAATTCCCTTTTTAGTATCGTCATAAAGCTCTGGGATGTAGCTGATGGGTAATATTGCAATTATAGAGCTGCAGTATTTTGGAGTCAGATAGCTGTGAACGACGTTTGGCATTACAAGCGCAATATCGTTTTTCTTTAACACGTACTTTTCATTTTCGATCCAAAGATATATTTCTCCCTTTCGCACGGCAATAAGCTCAAAGCTTCTGTGCATATGCGCGTGAAAGGTAAGATTTTCAGAGACGTTGAGTCTCGCCTCGGTAAATGTGTTTTTTGAGTGCTCAATTTCATAAAATGCCATATTTACTCCAAATATTAAAAACAAAATCTGAACTTTTGACTTATATTTTACCATATAGGTATTGTTTTTTCAAGTAATATATATTAAAATATTTTTGTAAATATATTTGGAGCACGGACAAACTCCGAAAAACAGATTATTTTCATATCTGAATTTTAAAGCTCCAAGAGCAAAGATGCGATTTTGCCAATGCAAAATGCAAAATACTCAAAGAAAGGTATGGTCATAATAATGAAAAAAGCACTTATCTTTTACGGCGGCTGGGACGGACACGAGCCCGAAAAAGTATCCGCAAGATTCAAAAGAATACTTGAAAAGAACGGATTTGAAGTCGAATGTCAGCCCGGTCTCGAATGTCTTGCAGACAGAAACAAGCTTGTAACCTACGATCTTATAGTCCCCTGCTTCACAGGCGGTGTTTTGCCTCGTGAGTACGAAGCAAACGTATCTTTTGCGGTAGGTCAGGGCGTAGGAATGGCAGGATGTCACGGCGGAATGTGTGACTCCTTCAGAAATTCTACCGAATGGCAGTTTATCACAGGCGGTCAATGGGTAAGTCATCCGGGTGGCGACGGTGTAAATTACAAAGTCAACATTCACAGAGGCACAAGCCCGATAATCGAAGGCATTGAGGATTTCGATGTAACCTCCGAGCATTATTATCTGCACGTAGACCCTTCTGTAGAGGTACTTGCATCAACAAGATTTCCTCTTGTAAACTTCTATCACGCTGCAAACAAGCCGATAGCTATGCCTGTAGTCTGGACAAAATACTGGGGAGTCGGAAGAGTTTTCTACTGCTCTCTCGGACATCACGATGACGTTTTCGATAATTCTCCGAGCGCAGAGGTGCTTATGGAGCGCGGTATGCTCTGGGCTGCTGAGGGTAAGGAATATGCTCAGAAGAATAACGTCGACCCGTCAAAGTATTTCAACTCGGCTAAAATGTATTAAAAAAGAGAGGTAAGATCATATGCTTAACGTAGGTATGGTAGGTGTCGGAAATATAAGCGGCATTTATCTCAAGAATTTCAAGGAAACATTCAAGGACGTAAAGCTTATTGCAGTTTGCGACCTTATTCGCGAGCGTGCGGAAAAAGCACAGAAGGAATACAACATTCCCAAGCTTTATGACACTATGGAAGAGCTTTTTGCCGATCCCGAGATCGATATAGTTCTCAACATAACCCGTCCTTATCAGCATTACGAGGTATCGCGTGCCGCACTTCTCGCAGGAAAGCACGTTTACTCTGAAAAGCCTCTCGGCGCAGACTGGGAAGAAGGCACGGCACTTGTCAAGCTTGCCGAGGAAAAAGGACTTTGGATAGGCGGTGCTCCCGATACGTTTATGGGCGCAGGTATTCAGACCTGCCGCAAGCTTGTTGATGAGGGACTTATCGGTGATGTCATCGGCGGCAGATGCGCAATGGTTACTCACGGTGTTGAAAGCTGGCATACCGATCCCGACTTTTACTATCAGCGCGGCGGCGGCCCCGTTCTCGATATGGGTCCCTACTACATAACCGCTCTTATAAATATTCTCGGAGGTATCAAGCGTGTATATGCCGAAGCGCGCACCACTTTCTCAGAAAGACTTATTACGGCAGATCCTCACAAGGGTGAGATAATAAAGGTAAACGTTCCCACTCACTATGAAACGCTTCTTACATTTGAATCGGGTGCAACCGTATCCTTCCTTACAACGTTCGACCTTTACAACACAAATCAGGCAAACATTCAGCTTTACGGAACCAAGGGAAATCTTTACGTTCCCGACCCCAACTGCTTCGGCAGCGAGAACGGAATGAAATTCCTTTCGGGAGAGACCGGAAAGCTGACAGAGCTCCCGCTCGAATTCGACTACAGCACAAACTCACGTTGTCTCGGACTTGACGATCTCGCAGCTGCTATCGAGCAAGGAAGACCTCCCCGTGCATCTTACCGTCAGACCTATCACGTTCTCGAGGTAATGACCGGAATTATGAAGAGCGCGGAAACGGGTATGCCTTACGTTATGACTACAAAGTTCACTCGCGAGGCTCCTATGGATCCCACACTTCCCCACGGAACACTTTAATTACAGTTTACTCGGATAAAACCGATAAAAATCCTCCGAAAGAAATTTCTTTCGGAGGATTTTTATCATCTTTGGATCATAACGTCGCAGTAGCAATTTTTCGACGGCATTTCGAACTCACCATTTCTCTGTCCATATGCAACTATCGTAACATACAGATTTGAAAACATATTTTGGCACATACGGTCAACATCATCACTTAAATGCTTTGGAAATAACTTTTTGTAGTTTGCAATGAAGGTTTCTGCAATCTTCGAATATTCGGGCATAAGCTCTGCGAAATATTTCTCTACGATCTCATCAAACTCACGTTTTTGTTCTGCGGTAAAGCACGGAACGGTTACAAAGAAACTACCGTCATCTTTTTTAGTTATATATCCGTCTTTTATTGCATTGGCTACAGCATTTTTATCTTCGGAATTTCCACCATATATAATATCTTCGCAAGCATTGATGTACATGTCGTACATCATAGGTCTGGATTTAAATCCATTTATACCATTATACGACGTATTAGTATATTTTCCTCTGCTTCCGCGATTTTCATTAACCTGACTTCCAATCCTTATTCTCGGGTGCTTTCCCGTCTCCATACTGGCAATATAATTCCAGTGAAAACCGTCGTACTTTTGCTTGAACTGCGGAAAAGGCAATCTGCAATAATGACGTTTTACATACTCAAACGCCAGTACGCCGTAAAGATACAGCAGATCTGACTCGGATTTTCCCGCTTTATAGAAATCAATATCCGCTGCCTCTTTTGCAAGCGATTTGATTGCATATATCAGCTTATCCATAATCGGCATCAAGGCTTTTTCTGCATTTTTCTCGCAGAAGATGCCATACTTATCAGACCATATGATAAAGTCGGTTTGATATCTTCCTTTTGACACCTCAATAACAGCTTCCCTTTTTAAAAGATTGTCAATCCTATCTTCAACGTAGTATGACGGAACACCGCACAGCTTAGATAGCTCCTCCACATTTGCCGGCTTTTCATAGCAGTAATAAAGAATATTCTGCGAAAGCGCATCATTTATATACTTGTCGGGAAACGGTATGGTTATATCATCATAATTTCCTTCTCCGTATATATCAAGATTAATTTTTACCGGTCTAAGTGCAGTTTCGTTCATTTCAATACACTCCTTTTTAAGCTTCTTCCGAGCCTCCGAAAGCCGCCAAGTGACAGTACCTTCGGGGATATTTAATTTCTCGGATATCTGTTTGGTCGAAAGGCTGTCATAGTAGTAAAGAACGATTATATCACGATATATCGAAGAAAGCATTGCGATTTTTGTGCGCAACATATCATAAACAGCCTCTTGATCGTTGTCTAAATCCTCTTCGTACGTCATATCTTCCGGAATATCATAGGAATACATCGCGCGCTGTTTTCCCATATGACGCCGAAAGCTTTTTGTTACGTTGCTCGCAATCCCCCAAAGCCACGGCTCGAATTTATTCTCGTCTTTGAGTTTCGGCAATTCTCGCACTACCGTAAAAAGTATTTCCTGCGAAAGATCATCAGCCTCCTCGCGAGAATAGGTTTGATTTACCGCATATCCGTAAACTTTTTCCACATAGCTTTCTATAATATTCGCAACCATCGTTCTCACCTGCCTTTCATCCATAAAGTGCTTTAAAAGGTCATTTCATTGGGTACTTTATAAAATAAATTTAAAATCAATATGCACCGCAAAAGCCATATACTTTTTGAGGTGCATATCAAAACTGTCGTATATATTCTAAAAATAATTTTAATAAGTAGACTTCATCATATCACTTTCTTTTTGAAAACGTTCATTACTACGTATATACCGATCAGAAGAGCTACGGTAGCGCACAAAACGATATACATAGTCGATATATCCACCTTATTTTCAAAGAAATAAAGATTACAGTCTATCGTTTCCTTCATTGCCTCTACAAGCTCACTCGGAAGTCCCTGATCTTCCATTTCTTCAAAAACACCGCGAAGCGAATGATTTCTTACAAGTGACGTACCGTAAGTTCCGGGAAGAAAGGATATCACCTTCTGAAGTCCGTCCGAAAACTGCGAAATCGGCATATATGCACCGCAAATAAAGCCATATCCCGAGCTTACTATAGTTCCGACAGCCGATATCTGTCCCTGAGTAGACAGGAAAAAGTTTATAATCGACGAAAGTGCCGTACCGAAGAGTACAAGTATTATAATATCGAGAATCAGGAGAAGAACGTCGCAAGCAGACATATACCATCCGACAGACGCAACGTATACAAGGCAAATAGCCGCAGATACGAGGCAGATAAGCATTGTTGATATAAACGATGATATATAGTATGCAAGTGAAAGGATATGCGGCTTTACCGGAGACATTCTCAGATCTCGTATACTTCCGGTTGATTTGTCGTTGACCATAAGGAAATTCGAACAGAATGCAACTGTAACGCAGGAAACCGCAAGAATTGAGGAGATAAGCTGTCCGCCGACAAGACCGTTTATGAGTTCCTCCGAGACCTTTATTCCCTCTGGAATATTTGAAACGAAGCTGTCTCTGTAGACGTTTCCGAGAAAGGTAGCATACAAAACAAGAAGTATCGCAGGTGTAATAAGAGATGTCAGAAACATTCCCTTATCCTTAAAAAAGAGCTTGGTATTTCTTTTGATCAAAGCTGTCAGAGTCTTCATTTTTCAGCACCTCCCGTTAGCTTTTTGCCGGTAACGGCAAGAAAAACATCGTCCATTTTTCCTTTTGTTATTTCGTAATCACAAAATACTTCGGGATTGTTTATTATAAGCTCGGTTGCTTTAGCTGTGTTCGGAACCTGAAGTCTGAAAGCATCACGCAATATCTCATATTCGACTCCAAGCTTTTCCACCGTTTCCTTATCGGATGAATAAAGAGTTATGAAATCGCCCGAGTATCTGTTTTTGAGCTCTATAGGTCTTCCTTCGGCAGAAATCTTTCCGCTGTCAAGAATCACTACGTAATCGGCGTCCGCTGCTTCCTCCATATAATGAGTCGTAAGAAAAACGGTCATATTTTCATTTTTACGAAGATCGTATATTACGTTCCAGAGCATTTTTCTTGTTTGAGGATCAAGTCCCGTTGTAGGCTCGTCGAGAATAAGTATCTTCGGCCTATGAAGCAGCGCTCTTGCAATATCTATCCTTCTGCGCTGACCGCCCGAAAGCTTGCCTACGCTTCTCTTTAAAAGCGTTTCAAATTCAAGCAGCTTTGAAAGCTCTGAAAGCCTTTTCTTAAATTCTTTGCCATATATGCCGTAAAGTGCTGCGCGGCTTTCGAGATTGTCGTAAACGCTGAGAGAGGCATCAAGAACCGAGTTCTGAAAAACAACGCCCAGCTCGCTTTTTATGCTGTCTACGTTTTTATCAAGATCAGCTCCGTTTACTGTTATTGTACCGCCGTCCTTTGACATCTGACCGCACAAAATATTTATTGTTGTCGATTTACCCGCTCCGTTGATTCCGAGGAATGCAAAGAGTTCGCCTTCTCTTACGCTGAAGCTGAGGTCATCTACCGCTTTGATATCACCAAAGCTTTTACAAAGATTTTTAATTTCTATAATCTTCTTCATTCTGATTTAATTCCTTTCTCTGAACATCTACAATCCCATTATACACAAATCTTTTAATTTTTCAACAGAAGAACGGTATTCGGTATATTTGACGATTTTTTCGGTAAGACCGCAAATCACATTATCGAATAATTTTCATCAGTCATAGCACCGCGTGCATAAAGTATCCATTTTGCCCTGTCAAGAGGGTTCGGACCTCTGCGTTTTGCGGTCTTACCGAGCTCAAGCGGACATTCGCGATATCCGTCAAACGATGAGAAAAAGAGCCCTTTTCCGTGCGTAAGGGTTGCAAGACGCACGGGATAATCAAGCGATGTTGCAACCGGCAAGAATGCTTCAACTGTAAACGAATCTCCGATCATAACCGGAGTATCAAATTCACCTCTCATCATCGTGATATCTCCGATTATCTTACCGAGATATTCTGCCGACGCCGATATTCGCACCTTCAAAAAGGGTTCAAGAAGAGTCGTTCCGATATTGGTCAGACCGTTCATTATAGCCATTGGCGTTGCAACGAAGAAATCAAGCGGATGCGTATGTATCGTATGATGCTCTGCATATTCAAGAGTTGCCTTAAAGTCGGTGACCTCCCATCCGAGCGGTCCCTGCGCTATATTTGCAAAAAACGATCTGCGTATATGCTCCTGATATCTGTAGAAGCAGGTATTATTTGGAACCTTTCCTCCGTCATAAACGACTCCCGATCCTCTCGCAAGAGGTTCAAAATTCAGGCGCACTATCGCCCAGCAAGGCTTTGGCATAGTATAATGCTCGTGTCCGAAGCCGCTTGAACGCGGTGTTTCCTTGTATATAACCGAGGGCTCTGAAAAGCTTGCAGACAAATTATACCTTTGCTTAAGCAGAGACGATATTATTTCCATCTGCATTTGCCCTGTTATCGAGATAATTATCTCACGCTCTGATTTTTCCCACTTACAATCAAGCAGAGGGTCTTCATCGGAAAGCTCCTTCAGCGCCGAAAGAAGAGGCATAAGCTCGGCTTCGTTTGAAGGAGATACCTTTACCGATAAAAACGGGTTTGCCAGACGATAATCGTTTAAGGGATTTTTTGTACCTATGGTATCCATAACTTTTACAGATGAAAGTCCGCACAGAGCGGCTATATCGCCTGCGCCTACAGAGCCGATATCTATATACTTTTGCCCGTTGAACTTTCGTATCTGAGTTATTTTTTGAGGCACACCCCTCTCCAGGTCCACCGTATCTCTCGCATTAAGCTCACCGCCATACATTCTGACGTGAGCTATCTTACCCATTGTTTTATCGTGTTCTATTTTAAACACCGTCGCAGAAAGAGAATCTGTTATTTTATTATCCGAAGACGGAAGGAGAGTTACTATAGCGTCAAGAAGCTCCGCAACTCCTATGCTTTTTTGAGCGGCACCGCAAAAAGCAGGAATTATACTTTGTTCTCTGACAGCATATTTGAGTGCATTTTCAATTATATTTTTGTCAATTTTCTCACCCGAAAGATATCCTTCCGCAATATCGTCGTTATAATCGGCAAGAGTCTCTATCATTTTTTCTTCCACATCGTCAGACTTAAATACTTCAAAATTCTTCAGACCCTCATTTTTTACGTCATTCATACGAAGAAGCCTTTTTCCATCAAAGGACAAGAGCTTCGGAATACTGTCACACAGCTCGTAAAAAGCACTCCCTGCCCTATCTACCTTGTTTACGAATATTATTGTCGGAAGCTTGAGCTTTGAAATAGCCTGCCAAAGATTCTCGGTATATGACTGAACACCCTCTACAGCAGAAACAATAAGAATTACGCCGTCAAGTACGGCAAGAGATCGCTCGACCTCGCTTGCAAAATCTATATGTCCCGGTGTATCTATTAAATTTATCTGCTTTTCCTTCCAGAAAAATGTCGTCTGTGCAGAGCGCACGGATATTCCTCTTTCACGCTCTATAGGAAGCCAGTCTGTATGTGTATCGCCGCTGTCGACGCTTCCCGCTTTACGCAAAGCGCCCGACAGATAAAGGAGCTGTTCTGTAAGCGTTGTCTTTCCTGCGTCAACGTGCGCGAGTATGCCGATATTATATATTTTATCCGGAGTCATAGTTATCTCCCCATTTTTTTACTTTAATATAGTTATTATAAATGATTTTGCATAAATAGTCAATATTTTTATACAGTCTATAATTTGAAAATCTAATGACCTATTGTCTTTTTTTACATATTATGTAGAGTAAGTGATCTTACCAAGATATTAAATACAAGATGTTCAAATCATTCAGAAAGGTGGGAAGAAACCTTGTGAACAAAAAAATTGCAGTAATCGGAGGGGATATCCGTCAGCTTTATCTTGCAAGAGAGCTTTTAAAAAATGGATTTTTAGTAAATATTTTCGGAATAGACATCCAAAAGATTGATGAAAACGATAATTTGATCTATGCCCAAAGCTTACGCGAAGCCGTGGAAGACGCATTAATTGTGATATTACCGCTCCCCTTTTCGAGAGATAAAAGCACACTTAATGCACCTCTTGCGACAAGTGTAATCAGCCTAAGCGATATATACTCGGAGTGCAGTAACCTGCCTTATATCGCGGCAGGACTTCCCGATATAGAGAGTAGCCGTAGGCTTTCAGAGGGTTCGCTTCTTATAGATTATGCCGTACGCGAGGATTTTGCCTTGAAAAATGCGCTTGCTACCGTCGAAGGCACGCTTGCTATTGCCATACGTGAAATGCCTATAACGCTTCACGGCTCGGTATGCGCCGTCACGGGATACGGAAGGATCGGAAAAATACTCGTTAGAACACTCCTTTCTCTCGGAGCAAGAGTAAAAGTGTTTGCACGGAAAAACACAGATCGTATATCCGCAGAAATAGACGGCGGAAAAGCTTTCGATATAGACGATCTCGCTGAAAATATATCCGACGTCGATATTCTGATAAACACAGTTCCGTCAATAATAATAAAAGAAAACGTACTGAAGAGCTTTCCAAAAAACAGCATACTGATCGAGCTTGCGTCACCGCCGGGAGGGGTTGATAAGCACGATGCCGTTACACACGGAATAAGACTGGTAAATGCTCAGTCATTACCCGGGAAATATTCACCTGAGTCAGCAGCAAAGGCAATATACACAAGTATATTTTCCGCACTCTGTGAGAAAGGGGTGAAAATATGATAGGATGGGGATTTTGCGGCTCCTTCTGCACAATGGAGAAAAGTATTTCAGCTATGGCAAAGCTTACACAAAGTAGTGAGATACTCCCAATATTCAGTTACTCCGTTCAAAACACCGTAACAAGATTCGGCACGCCCGAGCATTTTCGCAACGAGGTAGAAACAATAACGGGTAAAAAAATCCTCTCTACAATAGAAGCGTGCGAGCCAATAGGACCTAAAAATTTACTGTCAGCCATGATAATCTCGCCCTGCACGGGAAATACCCTTGCCAAAATAGCAAACGGAATTACGGACACTCCCGTAACTATGGCGGCAAAAGCGCATCTGAGAAACAATAGGCCGCTTATAATTGCACTCGCCACAAACGATGCAATGTCAGCAAATTTCAAAAATCTCGCAGCTCTTATCGAAAGGAAAAATATATATTTTGTTCCCTTAGTTCAGGATGATACCGTAAACAAGCCGTGCTCACTTGTTGCAGATTTTTCACAAATCGAAAAAACGCTTGAGTATGCATTAAACGGTATTCAGATACGACCTCTGTTTTTATAATATAAAATAACACGGCAACCGTTAGTATTGACACTTCGGTTGCCGATGTTTTATATTATTTTCTTGCTACTCCGCTATCTCTTGCAGCTTTCATAACAGCCTCGGAGATTTTTTCGACCACTCTTTTATCGAATACGTCGGGAAGTATATATTCTCTCGAAAGCTCTTCTTCGGTAACGACCGATGCAAGAGCATTTGCCGCCGCAATTTTCATTTCTTCATTTATATCGGAAGCACGGCAATCAAGCGCACCTCTGAAAACTCCGGGGAATGCAAGAAGATTGTTTATTTGATTCGGGAAATCGCTGCGTCCCGTTCCTACTATAAACGCACCCGCCTTTATAGCCTCATCGGGCATAATTTCGGGTGTAGGGTTAGCCATCGCGAAAATTATCGGCTTTTCTGCCATTGTTTTTATCATTTCGGGTGTAAGAAGTCCGGGGCGTGAAACGCCGAGGAATACGTCTGCACCCTGAATAATTTCAGCAAGACTTCCCTTTTCACAATTCGGATTTGATTCAAGTGCAAGTCTTTCATGCTCTTCTGTAAGTCGGCTGTTCGGATCATCCGCGGAAATTGCGCCGTTTCTGTCGGCAAATATGAGATTTTTAGCTCCAAAAGCGATAAACAGACGGCCTATAGCCGTACCAGCCGCACCCGCTCCGTTTATTATTATCTTAACGTCTTCGATATTTTTTCCCGCAAGCTTCAGCGAATTTTTAAGAGCCGCAGTTGCTATTATCGCAGTACCGTGCTGATCGTCATGGAAGATCGGAATATCGGATATTTCCTTAAGCTTTCTTTCTATTTCAAAGCATCTCGGTGCGGAAATATCTTCGAGATTTACTCCTCCGAAGCTTCCGAGGAGAAGAGATACCGTTCTTACAAATTCGTCAACGTCCTTTGTGCGCACACAGAGCGGCAGCGCGTCTATATTACCGAATTTATTGAAAAGCAGACATTTACCTTCCATTACCGGCATTCCCGCTTCGGGGCCTATATCTCCGAGTCCGAGTACGGCACTTCCGTCCGTTATTACCGCAACGGTATTCCATCTGCGTGTGAGCTCGTATGATTTATCTATATCCTTTTGTATTTCAAGGCAGGGCTGTGCAACACCCGGAGTATATGCGAGCGCAAGATCGGACTTGTCATTTATTTCGACGTCAGAACCAACCTTTATTTTTCCCTTCCAGTTATAGTGAGATTCAAGCGATCTTTCGCCTATTGTTTTTGCTGACATAGTATTATTCCTTTTCGTATATGAGTTGAACTTATTTTAGCATATTAAAACAATTATTACAAGATTTTTATAGAATATAAAAGTAATTTTCAGAGAAAAATTTTAATAAAACAAAAAGGAGAATCGCAATGAAGAAAAAACCGATAAAAATTTTGATCCCGAGCATTGCACTCGTGCTTGCTTTGATCTCTTTTTTAAGTCCGTCAGAGCTTTATGCAGAAGAGTGTAAAGCATATAACTGGTACTGTAAAAAGAATGACAAGCACGAAATTCCGTCTCTCGACCCCGATTTTTCATTTATAAATAAATACGGCGGATATTATGCCGATCACAACGTAGGAAATAATGACAAGGTAATATATCTCACCTTTGATGCAGGATACGAAAACGGAAATATCGAAAAAATACTTGACAGCCTCAAAGCACACAATGCACACGGTACGTTTTTTATTCTTGAAAATCTGATAAACAGAAATCCAGAGCTTGTTTTGCGTATGAAGGACGAAAGTCATCTTATATGCAATCATACTGCAAAGCATCCAGATATGACAAAGATCACCGATCTTGATAACTTCAAAAATCAGCTTTCAAGGCTTGAAAAAGCATACTTTACGCTTACAGGCGAAGAAATGCCGAAGATATACCGTCCGCCTGAAGGACGGTTTTCAGAACAAAATCTTAAATTTGCACACGAGCTTGGATACAAGACGATATTTTGGTCGTTTGCATATGCGGATTGGGACAACAACAAGCAAATGTCTTCTGACAAAGCACTCGAAAAGCTACTTGCACACACGCATAACGGAGAAATACTCCTTCTTCATCCCACGTCAAAAACCAATGCCGAGATTCTTGACAGATTTTTGAGCGAGCTTGAAAAAGAAGGATACCGCTTTGGAAATCTTAATGAATTATGGGCAAAATAATATCTTTTTTCAAATCGGCAGCCATTATTTTACTGATCATCCCATTATCCTTAGCTCCGAGTCATGATGCTTTCAGCTTGTACGCAGATGAGCGCGTATCGTGCGATGAAAAGCTGATCGCGCTCACGTTCGATGATGGTCCGCACAAGAAATATACGAGCGAAATACTCGATATTCTCGACGAGTATTCGATAAAAGCCACCTTTTTCGTCGTCGGCTTATGTGCGGAAAAATATCCCGAAATTATCGCACGGGAAATCGCATCGGGTCACGAAATAGGAAATCACACCTATTCTCATATTCATCTGCGAAACGCAAACGGCGAGCAGATAGCAGGTGAAATAGACAAGACCGAGCAGCTTCTTATGGAGAATAACGGTTATTCTACAACTCTGTTTCGACCGCCCGAAGGAGTTTGCAACGATACTGTCCGCGCTGTAGCAAAGAATATGAATTATTCGCTCGTTTTATGGACGGTAGATACAAAGGACTGGGTTCCAAGCTCGTGCGAAAGCATTGTAAACAGCGTACTGAGTTCTGTAGACGGCGGAGAGATAATTCTTATGCACGACTACGTTGTCGGAAAAAGCAACACGCCCGATGCGCTTCGAATAATAATTCCGAAGCTCATTGAAGAGGGCTACAAGTTTGTAACCGTTTCCGAGCTTTTGAAATATTCATGACTTCAAAACCAAGAAAAGCCTTCTCGTATGTGAGAAGGCTTTTGATACTACTATTCAGAATAATAGCTCAATCCTTCGATTTTTTTGAAGGTGAGCAAAATCCCTTTCTGCCGCAATGCGGGCATTTGAAAACACGGTCGTTGTTTATATGAACAGAAAATGCGGCATTCCACCATTTGGGATAAAAGTTCTTACCGCATTTGGAGCATACGTATTCCTTTGACGCAATATACTTTCCTCCAAAGAACCAGGTTACAGCTAAAAGTATAACAACGGGAACAGCGATCATCCACCACGGAACGTCATATTGCTTATCAAACCAGTTCACCTCGCAGGATGTCAGGAAAGACATCAAAGCAGCGATCAATAAAACAAACGTAATTTTTTTCATTTGTATATCCTCTTTTTTAATTTTCCGTTTAACTCCGCACTCTTATTTTCTTTTCTTAATTCCAAAATTATCCGAAGATGATTTTTTCTGCTTGCTTTGCGGCTTACCGTAACTCTTCGAACTTCTCTGTCCAAAGTCTTTTTGTCCGTCACGATGCGAATTTTGGCGTGTCGAAGGCTTTTTGTCGCCTTTTGCGCTATCTTTCGCCTTATTGTGATTTTCC
>JAFXJH010000049.1 GCA_017532425.1 Clostridia bacterium
AGGCGGCAGCCTTGGATTTCATCTGAACGAAGTGAAGATTTCATCGTGGCTTGACACGATTTCATCAGAAAGCAGAAAAAGAGAGAACAGAATGGATTTCCATTTCGTTCTCTCTTTGTTATTTATCGCCAGTTTCGCATTTGTATAACAAATGCTTCAGGCTAAGCCCATACCCCTATTTCAAATTCTCCGATAAGAACATCACCTATTGCAGGGGTATGATTTTTGCTTTTTTAAAATTACTTGTTCATATTGTCGCGGATCTCACGAAGGAGTGCAGACTGTTCTTTGATGTTTGTATAGAACTCTTCGAGAGCTGCCTTTTCAGCTGCTGCTTTTTCGGCTGCGGCAGCTGCTGCTTCTGCCTCTGCTGCCTTCTTAGCTGCTTCAGCGGCTTCTTTTTCAGCGATCTCTCGCGCCTTGAGCTTTCTCTCGGCGGTCTTGATTATTCTTACAGCAACAAAAATACTGAATGCTATGATAAGAAAATCAACTATCGTCTGGATCCAAAGACCGTACTGAATAGTGATCGCCTCTTCAAGAACGACCTCCGCACCGTCCACCATCTCGGTAACAGCCTCTTTAAGAACGTACTCCCATTCTTCGATGCTCTGTCCGCTTGTGAAGTAGGTTACGAAAGGTGTGATAATGTACTTAACAAGACCTGTTACTATCGCATTGAAAGCGGTCGAAATAACAACTGCCACTGCAAGGTCGAGTACGTTACCCTTCATAATGAAGCTCTTGAAGTCTGTGAAGAAGCTTATCTTCTCCTTTTTGATCTTCTCCTTCATCTGCTTGCGTTATCTCGCAGTTCTTTTTCCTGACCTTTCTTTATTTTTTCGTTCATTGCAATCTGATCAAGCTTTCCCGTTGGTTTGTACCTCTTTTTCTTATTAATTTTCCGAATTATTTATTTTATTTTCTATAAGTGCGTTTATTTTATTTCTCAAGATAAGGATGTAGATTCCGTCCTGCGGATAGTTCTTGCAGTCAAACGGCTGCGGGAAGGTGGTCTCAATAGCGTTCATAACCGCCTCGCGTCCGCAGAGCTTTTCGCAAAGCTGCATCGCTCTGAGGTCGCACAGCGCCTCGTGGAAGGAGCGTATACGTATTGATTCGTACGCGCTTCCGTCGGGTGCGGGATATACCGAATATGCGTCGCCTGCGGGCACACGTCCTGCGTCTGTGGTCACGAAGGGGTTCATTCTTCCCTGCGATCCCATAGAGAACCAGAAATTGTATCCCCACTGCAAGAATCCGACGATCGAATATTTATAGAACTGCGTACCTATTATTCTCGTTCTGCTGAGCGGCATCGCGATGAATCTGTTCGAAACGTCGGTATGCTGACCGCAGCAGTAGTACGTCCAGCGCTCGGGCACTCCTGCCTCTATGAATTCGTCGAGATGATTTATCGACGGAATGGGAGTCTGCACGAGTCCCGACTGATAGAATTTAACCAGCGAGAGTGCGTCTATAACGGTGTAGCCCTCGAGAAGGTCGGCAACTATCGCCTTCGCCATCGCGTAGGAAGCGATATGGCTTTCACCCGGCTCGTCCGAAATGTGGAAGAGACAGTTTTTATCAAGTCCGCGCGACTTCATATGCTCAATGAATTTTCTTAAAAATGCGCGCAAAAATCCCGTATATTCGTCGCTTGTCGCATCAGTATCCCATCCGAAGAGGCGAACGTAATTACCGCCACGCCATCCCATGACCTTCGGTGCGTGATATGCTCCCCACTGTGTGAAGAAGTGCGATATTTCGAAATACTTTATGCCGCATTTCTGCGCAAGATCGAGCCATCTGTCGAGCTTTGTGAAGTCAAAGCCCCACTTTTTCGATCCGTCGTAGACCTCAACGAGCTGTACCGTCGGGCGCTCTTTTCCGATCGCCGTATCGAGCGGAGGTGTAAATATAGGCGTAAGTATCGCGTTCATACCGTTTTTAGCGGCACATTTCATATAATTTTCGATTATTTCCCAGTGTCTTTCGCTGAAAACGTCCACGCCGTAATATTCGGCAAGGCAGTCGCAGTGGAACCACTGTGTGAACTTCAGCTCCTGCTCAGGAAGGTCTGCGGGAATTACCTTGACTTCAAACTCTGCGCACGCAAGTGTGTCTCCGCTTCCCTTTTCGCCCGTGGTGAAGCTGATATTTACAGGATATTCTCCACCTGCAAATCCCTTCGGTATCTCAACGTCTATCCAAAGCGACTGAAGCACCGAGAGCATCGGATATATCTCATCCGTCTCGCCAATCGGTATCATAAGGTCGGGATAAAGTCCGGGAGTTTTTCTCAGATAATTTTCGTCCTTGCAGGCAGTATAGGTAGGCATTCTTACCGGCACACTTTCGATCTTCGACGCCTTTACAAGATCCTTCAGCGGCGAGTCAACGTGCAAATATACAACTGCACAGTCTGCTGTCGGTAGATTCGGAGAGATCGTATACGCTACCTGAAAGCAGAGAGTCTCGCCCGTCAACGCCGAAAGACTGTTTATTTCTCTTTTGGAATCGATATTTTCGTCAAGAAAGCATTTTTCAAGAGAGGATATCGGCTTTGCAATAATTTCCATAATTTTCCACCTCGCTTAAAGGTATGATTTTTTTTACTTTATAACCTCGCAACCGAGATACTTGCGGAGTACTTCGGGTACTGTTACGCTTCCGTCAGCATTCTGATTCTGCTCAACGAGAGCGGGGAGAATACGGGAGGTTGCAAGTCCCGAGCCGTTAAGTGTGTGAACGAAATCGATCTTTCCGTCTGCACGGCGATAGCGGATCATTCCGCGGCGAGCCTGATAGTCGCGCGCGTTGGATACCGAGCTTACTTCCTTATAGCCGTTCATCGAGGGGATCTGAATTTCTATATCGTACGTACGCGCCATAGATGCAGAGCAGTCTTCTGCCGCAAGCTTGACCGTTCTGAAGTGGAAGCCGAGTCCCTTTACAAGGTTTTCAGCCTTTACTACGAGCTCTTCAAATGCCTCGTCAGAGCCTTCGGGTGTGGTGTACTGGAACATTTCGACCTTATTGAACTGATGTCCGCGAACCATTCCGCGCTCATCCGAGCGGTAAGAGCCTGCTTCTCTTCTGAAGCAAGGTGTATAGCTTACGAGCTTCTTGGGGAGGTCTGCCTCTGTAAGGATCTCGTTTCTGTAAAGCGATGCGAGAGCTGCCTCTGCTGTGGGAAGCATATAGCGGCTACGGTTGTCTGTCGGGTTTTCGATCTTGTATACCTCGTCTGCAAACTTCGGGAACTGTCCTGCTGTCACTCCGCATTCATACTCGAGCATATGGGGCGGAAGGATAAGTTCGTAGCCGTCTGCAAGGTGAGTCTCGATGAAGTAGTTGAGAAGCGCCCATTCAAGACGTGCGCCCATACCTCTGTAGATCCAGAAGCCCGATCCGGAGAGCTTTGTTCCGCGCTCGTAGTCGATAAGACCGAGGTCTGTGCAGAGATCAACGTGATTCTTGGGCTCGAAATCGAACTTGTGAGGCTCGCCGAAGTAGCGAAGGGGCTCGTTATTTTCTTTTCCGCCGGGAGCGAGGTCACGGTCGGGAAGGTTGGGCAGGCAAAGCATTACGTTGTTAAGTTCTGCTTCAACTGCTTTGATCTTTTCGTCGTTAGCCTTTGCGCGGTCGGAAAGATCCTTCATCTGCGCGAAAATCTCCTTTGTGTCCTTTCCTTCCTTCTTGTACTGAGGGATGAGCTTGGAGGTCTTGTTCTGCTCTGCCTTGAGAGCCTCTGTTTCTGTGATAAGCGCTCTGCGCTGACCGTCGAGTTCGAGAATTCGCTCGATCTCTTCCTTAGCGTCCTTTCCCTTTACTGCAAGTCTTTCAATAACTTCCTGCGGATTTTCCTTGATGTATCTTATGTCTAACATAGTTTTTGCCTTTCTTGTATTTCCTTGTTTTTCCATTAATGTATTTTATTGGTTTTATTTTTCTTGATTAATCGTCAAAAATCGACTTTCCACAAAGGGTTGTAAGAAGCGATTCGAGGTCGCGATCGTCCGAAAATTCGATCTCAAGCTTCTTTGAGCGCTTGCCGCTCACGATTTTTACCCGTCTTCCGATAGTCTGTCTTACCTTCTTTTCGAGGATCGCGACATAATCGGGTTCGCTGTCATTTTTGTCGGTGACTACGGGATTTTTGGGGATCTGAGGCTTGTTGAGACGTCTTACGAGCTCCTCTGTTTCACGCACCGAAAGCTCCTTTTCGGAGACCTCAACAGCGATCTTATCGATCATTTCCTTGTCGTCAAGACCGAGCAGAGCACGCGCGTGTCCTGCGCTCAGCTTGCCCTCTGCCACGAGTTCGGATACCGACTCGGGAAGATCGAGAAGACGAAGCGAGTTTGTGACCGCTGTACGGCTCTTCCCTACTCTCTGAGCCACGTTTTCCTGCGTCAGACTGTAGGTTTCGATGAGCATTCTGTATGCGAGCGCTTCTTCAATTGCGTTCAGATTTTCTCTCTGAATGTTCTCTATAAGCGATAATTCAGCGGTTTTAAGGTCGTCCGAATCCATTACCACCGCGGGAACCTCTTCAAGACCTGCAAGCTTTGACGCTCTCCAGCGGCGCTCACCTGCGATTATCTCGTAAAATCCGCCAAGCGACTTACGCACCACGATCGGCTGAATGAGACCGTGCTCTGCTATAGAGCGTGCGAGCTGCTCGAGTGCTTCCTGATCGAAGTTTTTTCTCGGCTGATCGGCTCTCGGGCGAATTTCGGCAAGTCTTATAGTATTCGGCGTATTTTTGGATTCGCTTTCGGTATTGTCAAAAAATATCGAATCAAGTCCTCTGCCGAGACCTTTTGGTTTTGCCATTTTCTCTTTTTCCTTTCTTTGATCTTGCGTTTTGCCTTAAAATGCTTGATTTTCGAGGGATTATATCCTCTTAACAAGCTCTGCGGCAATCTTTTCGTACGAAATCGAGCCTTTTGAGTGCTTATCGTAATAAAGCACGGGCTGTCCGTAGCTTGGTGCCTCGCTGAGACGCACGTTTCTCGATACCGTTTCCTTGAACAGCTGATCGGGATAGTACTTTCTTATCTCTTCGAGCACGGATTTTGACAGATTGAGTCTCTTGTCGTACATTGTAATAAGTATTCCGGTTATCTCAAGGTCTTTGTTATACAGCTTTTTAACCTGACGGATAGTCACAGAGAGCTGCGAAAGTCCTTCAAGCGCGTAAAATTCGCAGACCATAGGAACTATCACGCCGTCAGCGGCAACAAGCGCATTGAGCGTCAGCAGTCCGAGCGAGGGCGGACAGTCGATTATTATGTAGTCAAACTGCTCTTTCAGCCCTTCTATGGCGTTTTTGAGCTTAAAAACGCGGTCTTCCTCGTCAACAAGCTCGGGTTCAGCGCCCGCAAGTGCCATATTTGACGGAATCACCCAAAGATTCTTGAATTCGGTCTCAATTATCGTCTCCGAAGCGGGACAAATGCCCGAAATCACCTCGTAGATAGTCTTGTCCGAGTTCTTTTTGCTGATTCCAACTCCGCTCGTAGCGTTTCCCTGCGAATCGAGATCGCAAAGCAAGACCTTTTTGCCTTTTTTTCCAAGCCAAGCGGCGATATTAACCGCAGACGTAGTCTTTCCCACGCCGCCCTTCTGGTTGGAAAAGGCAATTATTTTACCGAGATTGCCCATTTTATTGACACTCCCTTCGTTAAATCTTCTTTTTTATACAAACAAAGTCATTTCCAATATTATAGCACTCCCTACCCGCATTTGTCAATATCTTTTGGGCATCAAGATGAAGTTTGTGCAAGAAAATCGTCGACGTTTCACGTGAAACATTAAAAAACTACGAAAACGCGCTGTGTGGTAGTGTTTCACGTGAAACACTGCCGTTTTCGACTCACGTTGCTCCGGTTCGACGTTTTTCCCTGTGTTTCACGTGAAACGTTCTTTTCAGGCAGGCACATCCTTACTTCCCGACTTCGGTATCGTTATGACTATCTCTATAGAGTTTTCTTTTTCGTTTTTCACGCTTGTCGCGACGATACCCGCGCTTTTCATCGATTCGACCGCTTTGTCAATCGTGTTGCAAAATATTCGGATGTCTTTTATATAATATTTGGTTTTCCGCGCGGAATGCTTCTTTTTGTCCGCTTTTTCCTCACAGCATATCCTTTCGCAGTATATTTCGCTCTCGTGGACGTTAAATCCCATTTTTATTATCTCTTTAAGAGCGGCAAGACGCTTTTCGGGATCTTCTATGCGAAGCGTCGCGCGTGCATGACGCTCTGTGAGTCGGTTTTCAGATATAAGCTCGCGTTCCTCAGGTGAAAGCTTTAAAAGACGAAGCTTGTTCGCTATATTTGATTGACTCGTGGACAGACGCTCGGCAAGAGTCTCCTGCGAGACCGAATACTTTTCTATCAGCTTTTTGAGCATCGCCGCGTATTCGAAAACGTTAAGCTCCTCGCGCATAATATTTTCGATAAGCGCCATTTCGCCCGATTCGTTTTCGGTCATATCTATTATCCGCGCAGGCACAGACTCCCATCCGAGCATTTTTATCGCGCGCAGTCGTCTTTCGCCCGCTATAAGCTCAAAATATCTGCTTCCGTTTGATTTCGTTATCATCCGCACACTTATCGGCTGAAGAAGCCCGTGCTTTTTGATCGAATCAGCAAGGGCGGCAAGAGCAACGTCATCAAAATTCTTACGCGGCTGCATTGGATTGGGAATGACGAGCGAAAGGTCGATATCATATATGTGATCCTTTTCATAGGGAGGGGAAGAGTGCTTTGAGGTATCGTTTTCTTTGGTTATCGGCTTTTTTGTCGTAGCTTTTTTGTTGAACATTATTTTATTTCCTTTCGTAGCTATATTATTTGCAGACTGTATTATGTCGTATTTTATTATCAAATATCTGTATTCTTTTGTCTGTACGGTCATTTTAGCAGATAGCGTGCGCAAATACGTACGAATACTGTCGATGGGAAATAAAAATCGGAAATATATTTAAAAAGGGAAGTGTATTTTCGTACACGCTCGGGCGCGTGTGAACCGACCTTAATAGAAAAATCCCTTTTCGGCAGATAGCACCGAAAAGGGAAGTCTGAAATTAAATTTTAAAGAAGGGGAGAGAAGAGTCTGAGCAATATTCGCCAGCATCTCGTGATGAGAGGAGTCTTTTTGCACCACTTCATATCTAACTCTTGACATTTTCCAATATTTTCCACAAAGCTGTCGCGTATTTTTTCAACCGACGAGCTTTCATACATCCACACCGCACATTCGTGGTGCAGGCAAAGGCTTCTGAAATCGAGGTTTATCGTTCCGCATATAGCAAAAGCATCGTCACACACGAAGGTTTTCGAGTGAATAAAGCCGGGCAGATACTCGTATATCCGCACGCCCGCCTTTATAAGCATCTCGTAATAAGAGCGCGAAAGCGAATGCACGGGAGGCTTATCGGGCACGCCCGGAGTCATAATACGCACGTCCACTCCCGCTTTTGCCGCGCGGGTAAGGGCGGTTATCATATTATATCCGATAGCAAGATAGGGCGTACAGATGTAGATATATCTTTCAGCCTGCGATATCATATTGAGATAAGCATCCTCACCTACCTGATAATCATCGCAAGGGGAATCGCCGTACGGCACAAGGTATCCGTCCGAGGAGACCGAGCCGAGAAAATCGCTCGGCGGCAGAAAATCGGCAATTTTGCTTTCCTTAAGGGTTATATACTCCCACATCGAGAGAAACATCGCGGTAAAGGACGCCACGCCCGCACCGCGCAGACGCACGCCCGAGTCAAGCCAATGTCCAAACCTTTCGCGCACGTTTATATATTCGTCGGCGAGGTTTACTCCGCCCGTAAATGCCACCTTTCCGTCAACCACACATATTTTACGGTGGTCGCGGTTATTGAAGCTGCTCGAAAGCACGGGAATAAATCTTCTGAAGACCGCGCACTTTATGCCGAGAGCGCGAAGCTTTGACGGATAACTGTGAGGAAGGGTGAGCATACTTCCGACGTCGTCGTAAATTACCCTCACGTCGACTCCCTGCTTTGCCTTTTCGGTAAGGATATCGAGTATCGTATTCCACATCACCCCGCGCTCAATTATAAAATATTCAAGAAAAATGAATTTTTCCGCGCTCTCCAGCGCCTCCACAAGGTCGGGGAAGAGAAGGTCGCCGAGCGGATAGTATTTGGTTTCGGTGCGGTCAAAAACATAAGCCGACGCCGTATTTTCAAGATATTTTGCCTGCAAAAGTGCTCTCGGCGAGTCGGCAAGGCAGTCTGAGCTTCTTCGCAGGTCGCCTTTTATTTCGGCAACGTATTTCCGTTCTATACGCGCAAGGCGCATCATATCGGCTTTTTTCAGCGAATTCGCTCCGAAAACTATGTATATACATATTCCGAAGATAGGAAGAGCCATTATGACGACTATCCACGCTATTTTATAAGTCGGATTATCGCTTCGCGCAATCAGAGCTATCGTTATCACCGCGCTCAGCACCTCAAGTGTAGTATACACCCAGAAATACTTCGCGCCGTAGTCGATAAGCATCACAAATACCGCAACCTGAACAAAAAAGAGCAGGGCAAGCATAGTAAAGCGCAGATAATGCACGGGAATACGTACAAGACGCCTATTCTTTTTTTCTTTTCTCATTTTCCTTCCTTTCCGCCGCATAAGGCATTTATTCATCTGCCTTTATTATAGCAATATTTTTTAAAATTTCTACAGTATTAATAAAAAATTTATATAAACAAAGCAGGAAGCCTGCACGCAGACTTCCCGTAAAGCTTTAGTTTTTATACTCGAATCCGAGTGTGAGCGCCTGCGCGTTGAAATCAAGAAGGTCCTTGTGTCTTTCGGAAACTACCTTAGAGAGAGCTTTCTTCGCGCCGTCAAGAGTAACGAAATCGTTTTTCGCGATCATATTGCCGAGCATAATGATATTCGCGAGGGTCTTGAGTCCTTCATCGTCGGCGATGCGTGTGGCGGGGATCGGGTATATTTCAACACCCTCTCTTTCTACCTTACCCTCGATAAGCGAGGAATCGTAGAATATCTGACCGCCTACGCGCGTCTCGTTCAAATATTTATCAAGCGAGGGCTTATTCATCGCTATAAGTATATCGGGGTTTGCCACGATGGGAGAGCCGATAGGCGCGTCGCTTACAGTAACGCTGCAGTTTGCCGTACCTCCGCGCATTTCAGGGCCGTAAGATGGAAGCCAGCTTACCTCCTTGCCGTCGAGAAGTCCTTCATAAGCGAGGAGCTTTCCCGCAAAAAGAACACCCTGACCGCCGAATCCTGCGATAAGAATCTGTTTTGTCATAATTAGACTTTTCCTTTCTTATAGATCGTTTGAAGATTATTCAGCGTACTTATCTTTGTAAACGCCGAGCGGATAGTAGGGAATCATATTCTCTTCAAGCCACGTGAGAGCCTTTTCGGGAGTAAGTCCCCAGTTTGTCGGACAGGTCGAAAGAACCTCAACAAGAGAGAAGCCCTTGCCGTCTATCTGGTTCTGGAATGCCTTTTTGATAGCCTGCTTTGCGGCCTTAACGTTCTTTACGTTGTTTACGGCAACTCTTTCGAGATAGGTCGCGCCGTCAATCTGCGAGAGCATTTCGCAGACCTTTACGGGATAACCGACTGTATTTACGTCTCTTCCGTAGGGAGAGGTCTGTGTGATCTGACCGGGAAGGGAAGTGGGCGCCATCTGACCGCCTGTCATGCCGTAAATTGCGTTATTTATGAATATAACCGTAATATTTTCGCCGCGAGCCGCAGAGTGAACGGTTTCTGCAGTACCGATAGCCGCAAGGTCGCCGTCGCCCTGATAAGTAAAGACGATGCTTTCGGGGCAAGCGCGCTTTACTCCGGTCGCAACCGCGGGAGCACGTCCGTGAGCTGCCTGGATAGCGTCGCAGTTGAAATAGTTATATGAGAATACCGAGCATCCTACCGATGCAACGGCAACAGCCTTTCCGCGTACACCGAGCTCATCAAGAACCTCAGCGACAAGGCGGTGAACTATACCGTGTGTGCATCCGGGGCAATAATGGAAGACTGCATCTGTGAGTGCCTCGGGCTTTTTGAATACGATAGCCATATCAGTTTATACCTCCTGCTTCTTTGATCTTATTAAGAACGTCCTCGAGGGTCGGGATCATACCGCCCGAGCGATTGCAGAGGAGAACGGGCTTCTTGCATCTTGTAGCAAGCTCAACGTCCTCGATAAGCTGACCCATGGAAAGCTCTACCGAAACGAAAGCCTTGACCTTATCAGCCGCAGCGTTAAATACTGCCTTGGGGAAGGGCCAGAGAGTGATGGGGCGGATCATACCGACCTTTATACCCATTTTTCTTGCCTCGTCGATCGCGTTTTTGCTTACACGAGCGGCGATACCGAATGCCGCGATACAGATCTCTGCATCGTCCATCATATATTCCTCGTACATAGCCTCGTTCTTTTCGATCTCGGCGTACTTTTCATATCTCTTTATATTGAAATATTCGAGCTCCTCTGCCTTGAGGAAGAGAGAGTTTACGATATTTCTCGGACGCTCGCCCGAGCCGCCGCACGCGCACCACGATTTATCGTAGCTTTCGATCTCACCCATCTCAAGCGAAACGGGCTCCATCATCTGACCCATAGTACCGTCAGCGAGGATCATAGTTGTCATACGGTATTTTTCAGCGAGATTGAATCCCTTGAAAACAAAGGATGCCATTTCCTGAACCGACGAGGGCGCGAGAACGATCATATGGAAGTCGCCGTGACCTGCTCCGCGTGTTGCGTGGAAATAGTCGGACTGTGAGGGCTGGATACCGCCGAGACCGGGGCCGCCTCTCTGAACGTTTACGATAAGCGCGGGAAGATCGCAGCCTGCGAGGTAAGAAAGACCTTCGCTCTTGAGTGCGATTCCGGGGCTCGAAGAAGATGTCATAGCGCGCTTACCTGTCGAAGCCGCACCGATGACCATATTGATAGCTGCTATTTCACTCTCAGCCTGAAGGAAGGTTCCGCCGATCTTGGGCATTCTCTTTGCCATATAAGCGGCAACCTCTGTCTGAGGGGTTATAGGATAACCGAAATAATGACGGCAGCCTGCCATTATAGCGGCTTCCGCAAGGGCTTCATTACCCTTCATAAGTACCTTTTCTGCCATTTTACTCTTATTCCTTTCTTATTTTTCGACCGTAATTACGCAGTCGGGACACATAGTTGCGCAGAATGCACATCCTATGCACTTTTCGGGCTCAACGACCGTTGCGGGATGATAGCCCTTTGCGTTGATCTTGTCCGAAGCGAGCTTAACGATTTTCTTAGGGCAAGCGCCGACGCAAAGTCCGCAGCCCTTACAAAGCTCGATATTAAATGTTACTTTAGCCATTTTATTTTCATTCCTTTCTTTATAGGAAAAATTATCGATTCTACTATATTAAAAACTATTATCTCTTTTAATTATACACGCTAATTGTTAAATTTTCGCCTTTACGTAAATATTTATCGGAAAAGCGTTCGGAATTTTATCCTTCAGCCCCGGATAGAGCTCTTCGAGCACGCTAGTCATAACGATCGGCAGTCCGGTAATGCGCGAGACCTCTTCTGCGTAAGCAAGAGAGGAGAGCACAGTTTCCTCCGTCGTATCCCGCCCAAGGTTCGAGTTGTTTATTATTCCCGTAAAGGGCATCTTACAAGCAAGCTCGACCTCTCGCATGACCTCGACCGTGCTAAGTGCGTCCGAAGTGAGCGGTCTGAAGCAGTTTATCACGGCAAGCATATCGAAGTTATTCTCTTCGAGCAGCTTCGGAGAATATCTTCCCATCGCAAGTGCGCCTCTATCGTCGCCGCCCACGTCTATCACAGCGTATCTGCTCAGATCGTCCGTCACTCTGTACGCCTCCGACGGAAGTGCCGGCACGTCCACGTTTGTATTTGCATACGGCGAGCTTATCAGATCTATTCCGTTTTTTTCAAGGATCTCGGATGAATCCTTCGTTCTGTAATACGGATTTACGATATCAAGGTCTGCTATCGTTACGTCTTTCCCCTCTTTCGCAAGAGAAAGCGCGTAGCTGACCGCTATATTCGTCTTTCCGCTGCCGTAATGCCCGGCAAATATGGTTACTCTCTTCATTTTTATTTTCTTGGGAAAACTTTTTGGAAAAAGTTTTCCCAAACCCTTTCAAAAACTTTACTAAAAAAGAAATTTCAAAAATAACGCACCAAACTAACGGTGCCGATCGCCGCGTTTTCCGCGGCGTGAGCAAAACCGACCATCGCGGTTGGGAGATTTTGCGGGAGAGGGATGGGTGCTCTTAGGGAAGGGATACGTCCCTTCCCAGAAGTCGTTCTTTGGGCACTTTCTGTCGATACAGAAAGCGCCGAAAAAAGGACATAAGCGCGTTTTTGCTGTGTTTGTATGGTACAAAACCTTTTTATCCGTCGGGGACTTACTTTTCTTTCCTTTTCAGAAAAGTTTTTGGAGTTCCAAGAACCTTTTTTCAAAAAGGTTCTTGGTGGGGTTTCAGAGGTGAAACCCCTGCCCGTTTTTCCTCCATTAAAGTCCGAGTCTTTTTGCTGCGTCCTCGCGCATTTTGTATTTCAGGATCTTGCCGGCGGCGTTCATCGGAAATTCGGAGACGAATTCGATGTATCTCGGTACCTTGTGACGGGCGAGATGCTCGGTGATGTAGACCTTAAGCTCGTCGACGGTGAGAGCTTCGCCTTCCTTAAGAATAACGCAAGCCATGATCTCTTCGCCGTAACGCTTGTCGGGAACACCGATTACCTGAACGTCCTTGACAGCAGAATGAGTCAGGATAAATTCTTCGATCTCACGGGGATAAATGTTTTCACCGCCGCGGATGATCATATCCTTGAGTCTTCCGGTTATGCGGTAGTTGCCGTCAGAGTCGCGGCAAGCGAGGTCTCCCGTGTGAAGCCATCCGTCGCTGTCGATAGCGGCGGCGGTCGCCTTGGGCATCTTGTAGTAGCCCTTCATTATGTTGTATCCGCGGGCAACGAACTCGCCGTTTACTCCGTCGGGGCAATCCTCACCCGTTTCGGGGTCGATTATCTTACATTCAACGTTCGGGAATGCCGATCCGACAGTTTCGGTACGAGCCTCAAGGCTGTCGTCAACTCGTCCCATCGTGCATCCGGGCGAAGCCTCGGTCTGTCCGTAAACGCTGACGATCTCGCGCATATTCATTTCTGCCGCCGCGCGCTTCATAAGATCGGCAGGGCAGTTAGAGCCCGCCATAATTCCCGTACGCATATACGAGAAATCGGTCTTTGCGAAGTCGTCGTGGTTGAACATCGCGATAAACATAGTCGGAACGCCGTTAAAGCAGGTTATTTTCTCCTGATTTATGCAGGCAAGCGACGATTTCGGCGAGAAATAGGGCATAGGACAGAGCGTTCCGCCGTGAGTCATAGTCGAAGTCATGGAAAGCACCATTCCGAAGCAGTGGAACATAGGCACCTGGATCATCATACGGTCGCAGGTCGAAAGGTCCATACTGTCGCCGATAAGCTTTCCGTTGTTTACTATATTGTAGTGTGTAAGCATTACGCCCTTCGGGAATCCGGTTGTACCCGAGGTGTACTGCATATTTGCAACGTCATGAACGTTTACCGCCGCGGCGCGTCTGCCAACCTCTTCGGGAGCGACCTTCGATGCAAGCTCGAGAGAAGCCTCCCAAGTGAGCGCACCCTTCATTTTAAATCCGACGGTAATAATATTTCTGAGGAAGGGAAGTCTGCTCGAGCGGAGAGGACTTCCGGGAGTGCAGTCCTTAAGCTCAGGGCAAAGCTCTTCCATAATTTCCTTGTAGTTTGCGTCACGCCAGCCGTGCGTAAGAACGAGAGTATGCGTGTCAGACTGACGGAAAAGATATTCTGCCTCGTGGATCTTGTTTGCGGTATTTACCGTAACGAGAACCGCGCCGATCTTAACGCTTGCCCAGAAGGTAATAAACCACTGCGGCACGTTTGTCGCCCAGACAGCTACCTTGTCGCCCTTCTTTACGCCGAGAGCGATAAGAGTGCGCGCAAAGGTGTCAACGTCATCTCTGAACTGTGCATACGTGCGTGTATAATCGAGAGTCGTATACTTGAATGCGTACTGATCGGGGAAAAGCTCAACCATTTTATCAAGCACCTGCGAGAAGGTGAGGTCGACAAGGCTGTTCTTCTTCCATACGAACCGACCGGTTTTCGATCTGTTGTAATAAAGCTTCTGCTCGCTCATATTTCTCGAGGTATAGCGGCTCATATAGCTCATATAGTGCGGGAGCACGATGTGCGGGCTGTCGATATACTCAAGGTGAGAGGGCGGACATTCAAACGAGATGAAATTATCGTAATCAAGCGAAGAAAGCGCAAGAATAACGTCATCTATCGGCATATTTCCTTCTCCGAGAAGGCAGAAGTGAGGCTGTGATCCCTCCATTACCGAGTCCTTTAAGTGAACGTGCTTTATGTATGCGCCGAGATTCTTGACCGTTGTATCACAGTCTTCGCCGAAAACTCTGTAAGGGTAAGTAACGTCCCACAGAGCGGCGAGATTATCGCTTGTGTATACGTTAAGAAGCTTCGCAAGGCGCGCGGTATCGGCATAAACACCCGAAGTTTCAACAAGAAGAGTGATGCGCGCGTTTTCTGCTATCGGCAGAAGCTTTTTTATAAGAGTATTTACGGCTTCGTCTACCTTATCCGAATCGGGAGTGTTCACCGCCGCGCGTATACGCACGTACGGAGAGCGCACCTTCGTCGCAAAAGTGATACATTTTGATATTTCTTCAAACGCCTCTTCTGTTTTTTCTGCATCCGCGATATCGCTCACCGAGTCCACGCAAGCGATAGTAAGCTTCGCAGAAGCTATTCTTCTCGCTGTTGACGATATATATTCGGTTGAAAAGGGAGCTCCCGTTGCGCTGAGCGCAGGGTCCGATATATTGTGCAGCTCTATTCCGTCATATTCGAGCTCTTTTGCCACCGCAAACAGCGTAGCAAAGTCTGAGCTTATCTCTTGATTTGAATTTATCCAACCGTTTGTTGAAAATGATATTTTTATAGGCATAAATTTTTACCTGTACTTTCTTTAAAGTGCCGCCAAGGACGCTGTCCTTGGATTCTGCCAAGAACCTTTTTGTAAAAAGGGTTTAAGCAGGGTCCGGGGGGGGTGAACCCTTAGTTTGTCGGGGACTTACTTTTCTTTGGACCCGCAGGCGCAAAGAAAAGTAATCAAAAGAAACGCCGAAAAAGGGATTTCGCGCTCTTCGGAGCGCGACAAGGGATCGCTCCCTTGACGGCGCGAGCTTTTGAAAAAGCTCGACCAAAACTTTTCTAAATAAGTTTCTTCTTTACCCTTTTCAGAAAAGTTTTTGGAAGGTTCTTAGGAAACCTTTTTTCAAAAAGGCTTCCTAAGCCGTACCTTAGCAATTCTCTTCGTAAACGATTTTGTTGAGGGCGTTTACGTAGGCTCGGAGACCGGCGCCGACGATGTCGGTCGAAACGCCCTTGCCGGAGAAGAGCTTACCGCCGGCGCGAAGGCGGACGATAGCCTCACCGACAGCCTCTCTGCCTTCGGTAACAGCCTGAATCTGGAAATCGTCAAGCTCGAAATGATGACCGGTGATCTGTTCAACGGCAAGGAAAGCGGCATCAACGGGGCCGTTGCCTGCGCTGAGTCCGGTGAGCTGTATGGAATCCTTTTCAAGGATAACGTGAGGGGTAGATCCGATAAGATTTCCGCTGGTTATAACGTAATTTACAAGACGGTATACGGGGGGCACCTGAAGAGCGGCAGAAGCGACGATAGCATCAAGCTCACGGGGAGTGACCATCTTCTTTTCTGCGATGCGGGCGAAAGCCTCGTAAACCTTGACAACGTCGTCGTCGGAGAGCTCGTATCCGAGATCCTCAACGGCGCGGCGGAGAGTTGCCACGTCCGTATCCTTTCCGAGCGTGCTACCCGAAAGGGAAGAGCCTACGCGGTTGTCGAACGCGCTACCCGCCTTTTTGTCGCTTGCAAGAGCAACGATCTGCGCGCAAACCTGACCGAGATTCATAGAATTTGCAGAAACAGTAATTCCGAGAGAGTCGCCCTTGACAGCTACTGTGTCGGCAAAAGCCTTTACGAAGGGCATATCGTCGCCGAGAGCGGAGACCTTGACCTCGGAAGCGCCTGCGCAGACAGCCTCGATAAGAGAAGCGTTCGCGCTGCAGAGCTTATTGGAGCAGGAAACTGCAAGAGACGTGTCTGCAAGCTCGGGAAGATCGGCGAAAAGCTTTTTAACGAGCGCACCAACCTCAGAGGGGAGCATATTGCCTGCGGTGTCGCAGAGAGTAACGGTTTTTGCGCCGGCAGAAATTGCCGCCTTGATAGCAGAGCAAACGAAATCGTATTCGCCGCGGCTTGCATCAAGTGCTTCAAATTCAACGTCTGCGCAAAGGGAAGCACAGTAAGCCACCATATCCGAGATAACAGCGAGCATATCTGCAGGCTTTTTGCCGCAAACGTACTCCATCTGAACGGAAGAAACGGGGATAGAAACAACAAGTCTCGGATTTTTAGCGGTAGAGAGTGCGGATGCGACCTTTTCCGCGCTTTCATGAGAAGAGCCTGCGTCGCAAGCGAAGACCGTGTCAGTGAAGATAGGTCCGAGTGTGCGTACAGCGAGGAGGTCGACCTTTTCATCGGCTATTTTGCCGAAATTCACAATATTTACGCCTGTTTTGTCGAGAAGCTTTGCTATCTCGAGCTTTTCGCGGAAGCTGAGTCCCGCCTTTGTGAGTGTAACGTCCGAAATTCTGACATTTTTCATAGGGAAAAGTCCTTTCTGGTGTGCCGAGTCAGTCGGCAGAATTTTGAATATATGACAGATTTTCGGAAGTACCGGAAAACAAAAAGTCCCCCGGAAAATTCCGAGGGACGATAAACATCAAACAGTAGGTTTACCGCGGTACCACCCATCTTACCGCAAGAAATTTGCGGTCACTTTTCAGGCTCTGTCAAGCCGTCCGCCATGATAACGGGGCGCGCCGTAGTCGCTTACCCTCCGCGTTTTTGCGGATATTCAGCGGCTCTGCTCCGGAATGAGACCGTATATTCTGCCGTACCGACTCGCAGCAACCGTCGGCTCTCTGAAATCAGCGTTTCTATACTCTTTTCCTTCATCGCATTTAAAATTTAAGTAAGTACCTTTTATAATACATTTTTTCTCCTCTCTTGTCAAGAGGTTTTGCGAATTTTTTTGATTTTTTATTCGTTTTTCTGCGGTAGGGGAGGGACTCTCACTCCCGCTTAGGGCTTTGCCCTAAGAACCCACCAAAGAACTTTTTGAAAAAAAGTTCTTTGGAATCTCAAAAACTTTACTGAAAAAGAGAAAAGCAAATAACTTGAGGCAGGCGATTGAATTAAACGCCCTACGGAGTTTGTTCTTTCCTTTTATGTATGTTTGTACTATGCAAAATTATATGCATCAAAACAAACGGTGCCATCCGCCGCGTTGGGCGGCGCAGCAAAACCGACCCTCCCGGTTGGGAGGTTTTGCGAAAAGAGGGGTGGATATATAAGGAAGGGATTCCTCCCTTCCTTATATCGTTCTTTGGGCACTTTCTGTCGATACAGAAAGCGCCGAAAAAGATACACAATCGCATCTTATGTATGTTAGCACCGCGCTAAACCTTGTAAAATAGGGAGGAACAGTCTCCTCCCGTTTATATTCAATCGCAAAAAACGGGCGACGGGCAATAAAAAAGACTCCCTTCGCCCGAAGAGAGTCTTTTTTACTGCATTTATGATAAATTTCATTACCCCTCATAATCATGTCCAAGAACGTTTTCGATAAGCCAGTTTTTCTCAAGGTCGCTTGCCGAGGCATACATCTTGTCGGCGCACTTGTAGAGGTTCGAGGTCACACCGCTCGCTTTGAGCGTCATATCGGGTGTGTTTTCGGCGGTATTCGTGTAGTAAAACGCGCGTCTGTTGCCGTTTGCGTCGTAATAGGTGATAAATCCGCGCGCGGCGATGTCTGTTTTGGCATCCTCTATCGGGATGTTGACAACAAGAGTCGTAAACACCGTATAGCTTCCGCTTCCGAGGAATTTGAATTCACCGTAATCCTTCTTTGCGGTCACCACGATGGATTTTCCGTTTTGCAGATATCCTTCGGAGGTTGCGCTTGTCAGTGCGCCCGAGGTCTTCGATGCTATCTGCGCTACCATCCCGTAGCTCACTTCTTTTGAGCTGAGGGTCGAAAGCTTGTCGATAAGCGCCGAGCTTATATGTCCGTAAAATCTCAGACCGCCGCTGTCGTCGCTTATATTTATATCGGAAGCAAATACGCCGAACGCCTGCAGATTCTTACCGACGGTGTGTATCGGGTCGTTTTCAGCGGCATTTACAAGGAATTCCTCGCTTGAAAGGTCTATCCAGCCTGCGAAAAACTCGGTATCGCCGTTTATCGCGCTGCCCTTGTACGCAAGGCTCTTGTCAAGATTTCTCGCGCCCTCTGCCGAAACGAACCATCCCGCAAAGATACGATTGGTCTGCGTTACAGCCTTGAGCTTGGAAAGGGTGACCTTTTCTCCGATATTCGCCGATTTCGGATATCCGAAGGAGGAGGGAAGCTCTATGTTTCCGTCGCTGCTGTCGAGGTCGTAATACCAGGTCAGCTTATACGAGTCGCGGAAACGGTATTTATATACGCTCGAGGTCGTCGATTCGCTGTACTTTTTCCAGTTGCCCTTATTGAAATCGGACTCGCTCGCACAGTACTCGATAATATAGTCCGAAAGTGTAACTCCTTCGGGAAGATTCGTTGCAGGCTGACTCCATTCGCCGTCAGCGGGTGCCTTTATTACCTCTACGGTATAGTAAGCTTCAACGTTCACGCGGTTTCCGTAAGAGTCCTTGGCAAGAGATTTTGCTAAAATACGCGCCGCGCCCTCAACGAAGCCGCTTCCCGCCTTGCTTGCGGTGACCACACCCGATTCCTTATCCACCGAAACAAGATGCGAGCCGCTGACTACCGACCATTCGAGCGTTTTGTCGGTCGTATCGGAGGGGAGTATCTGATAGTCGACTCCGTATACGGGGACAAATTCGCCACCCGTCATAAGCGTAATGGTACCGCGGTCAAATTCTATCTTTTCGGGCAGGATCGCTATACTCTTTATCGTTATTTCATAGGTCGTTGAGAAGGAAAGATAGGAAACGGTTACCTTGTACGTTCCCGGGTGAGCCATACTCGGCGGTGTCACCTTGTATCCTCCGGGAAGAGTACCGTAAGTACCCGAAGCGTAAACAAGCTGTACCTCGAGTCCCTCATACGAAAATTGCTCGTCCTGATAGAATACCGTTCTTTCGGGAAGAGAAGTGATCTTTATAGCCGATATTTCAGACTGAAGCCTTGCATAATCAAGGCTTACCCAACCGGTTTTTCCGTCATAAGTGGTCTTTCCCCACCATCTGTTGGTGGAAGCACCGTCTATCTCGACAGTTTCACTTATCGTTATAATAGTACCGTCAGGAATAGTAACAAGAATATTTGAGCTTGTCGTCGCCTTTTCGCGGAGTCTGAGACCGCCGTCGGCGTCAATAAGATAGTCGCCCGTGGGATAGTTATCTGTTATAGCACCCGTGCTTCCGCTGAAATCTGTCGGGATCTTATAATAGTATATTCCTCTCGACTTGACAGAATTATAGAAGGTTGCCCACGTCCAGTCGCGCGTGTAAACGAGGCAGTCCTTTGCGTTCGTGTTGCACTCATAAGTGGTAAATCCGGTAGCATTTACCGAAATTACGAAGAGAGAGTGTCCCGCTTTCGTTCGTATATGCCCGCCTGCACCGTATTCAAGAAAGACGCTCATAAGATCGTTTGCCGTAAATTTGCCCGGATTCCACGCTCCGCCGAGTGCGTTCGTATATTTTTCGGGCGCCGAGCCGTCTGTGTGTCCGAAAATCTTGAGCTGACAGTATCTCGCAAAACCGAAGCACTGTGTTGCCGCAAGGTCAAAGGTGTATCCGTTATGCTTGATATAGCGCAGACAGTTACATGGCGGGGAGTTTACAAGGCACTGGTTTCTGTTATGGCAGGTGCACGCTCTGCCGTTTTTGGTGAAATACGAGGAGTATGCGGGATAATTACTGAATGGCACGGTGACGCCGTTGAGGGTTATTTTTCCCGTTGTTGCCATCGTAGACGCGCCCGCGCTCACGTCGATATCAGAGTATTCGGAAAGACATTTCGTCGAAAAGTTATACAAAAACGACATATATTTATCGTTTTCGCCCATTATCTCGACGTTTTCTTCCTCTTCGTCTATGTATTCGGGGTTTGGCAGATAGAGAATAATGCTGTTTTCATCATATACCGTGAACATTTCCGTATCAGCAAATGAAATATCGCTTTCGTGAGAGTGGTGCTCGTCTTCCTCCTTGCAAACGTAGGTAAGCGACGAAAGCTCAAGCATTACCGAGGTCTTTTCCTCGGAAAGGGAATATATTTTGCTCTGTGTAAGATAGTAAACTCCGTTTTCTGTCATCGAGAAGCATTTTATCTCGTTTTTGCCGAGGCTTTTGCTATCGTAAAGCAGACCGTTCACAATATCGAGCCTTGACAGCACATATTCTCCGCTATCATTTTCGGTAAGCACGTAGATACACGAGTCGTAAACGGCAAGCAGGAGCGCGCCCTTCTTTTTAAGAACAAGGCGAATCGATTCATCGCTCTCCTCCCACACGTTTCCGTTATCGTCTATTCTGTAGACCGCGTTTTCAAAGTCGACCGCCTTTGCGCTGTCGGTGTAAATGCCGTCAAACATCGAACTGCTCTCGGCAGAGCTTGTAAAAATGGAGGACAGCGCAAAGGATACCGCTCCGAACGCCGTCACTATCACGCAGACGATGCTTATAACTGCAAACAGTGTTCTGCGCCTTGATTTTTGCATATTATTTATATTGGTAGAATTCATCGTAATTTTCCTTATTTTCGGGTATTGCATATATTTATAATTATTCTATTTTATATTATCATAACGCGCGAGCTTTTGCAAGTGGTATAGTATAATAAGATTCTGAATTTTTTGTGTTTTTATCGGCAAATACTTGTATGTGCGGGAAATTTATGCTATACTACGGGCAGAAATAAGGGTTTTCCTTATTTTATATTTTAAGCTGAAAGCATATACGGAGGAACGGTTATGATAATTACTTCTTCTATCGAGCAGTTAAGAGACCCCTGTATTCTTCTCGAAGACGGCGTTTATTACGCATACGGAACGGGCTGGGTCTGTTACAAAAACACAAGCGGATCGCTTGACGGCGCTTGGGAATTTCTCGGTCAGGTCGCTGTCGCGCCCGATCACGCCACAAAATGCTTCTGGGCACCCGAGGTGCACAAGTACAAGGGAGCATTCTATATGATAACCACCTATTTTTCCTCGAAAAACAACCATCGCGGATGCACGGTCATGAAGGCAGACCGTCCCGAGGGACCTTTTGCCGAAATTTCGAACGGACAGATAACCCCCTCCGATTGGGATTCGATCGACGGCACCTTCTACGTAGACGAGGACGGACAGCCCTGGATGATATTCGTTCACGAGTGGACGAGCACAGACGACGGCATCGGAAGAATGGCGGCGGCAAAGCTTTCCGACGATCTGACGCATTTTATCAGCGAGCCTATCGAACTCTTCCGCGCCGACGATCCCGTATGGACAAACGAGCGCGTTACCGACGGCTGCTGGATGTACCGTTGCAAGAGCGGCGCGCTTCTTATGATATGGTCAAACTTCTGCCGCGAGGGCTACTGCGTAGGTATTGCACGCTCGGACAACGGCAAGGTAGACGGCAAGTGGAGTCAAGACGAGCAGCTTCTTTATTCCAGGAGTATGTCGGGCGAGTATGACGGCGGACACGGCATAATATTCAACGCACTTGACGGAAAGACCTATCTTTCCATCCATTCGCCCAACAGTCCCGCAAGCGGAAGAAAGGAAACTCCGATCTTCGTAGCTATCCGTGAGGAAAACGATACGCTCGTTTGGGACGACTGAGTAAAAAATATTATTTCGCCTAAGCGGGAGGGGCCTCTCTTTCCCGCTCAGGGATTTGCCCTAAGAACCCACCAAAGAACTTTTTGAAAAGAAGTTTAAAACGATTTGCAAGCAAAACGTTTTGGAATCTCAAAAACTTTACTGAAAAAGAGAAAAGCAAATAACTTGAGGCAGGCGATTGAATTAAACGCCCTACGGAGTTTGTTCTTTCCTTTTATGTATGTTTGTACTATGCAAAATCATATGCATCAAAACAAACGGTGCCATACGCCGCGTTGGGCGGCGCAGCAAAACCGACCATCGCTGTTGGGAGGTTTTGCGAAAAAGAGGGTTGGATATACAAGGAAGGGATTCGTCCCTTCCTTATATCGTTCTTTGGGCACTTTCTGTCGATACAGAAAGCGCCGAAAAAGAAACACAACCGTATCTTATATATGTTAGCACCGTGCTAAACCTTGTAAAACAGGGAGGAACAGTCTTCTCCCCCTCATGACTTTGCCCTAAGAACCCACCAAAGAACTTTTCTAAAAATGAATATCTTCTTCTCTTTAAGTAAAGTTTTTGGGAATAGAATCCCCTCTCACCTGCTTCGCAGGAGCTCTCCCAAGGGGAGAGCCTTATTATTTTCCCTTTTTCAGTAAAGTTTTTAGGACAAGGTGAAAACAAATTGCAAGCAATTTGTTTGGAAACCCTTTTTACAAAAGGGTTTCTGACGAAAAGAAACGTAATTTCGCGCAAGGATGACCGCGCGACTTAAGGGCGCTGCCCTTAAGAATCCCGCGAGCTTTTGAAAAAGCTCGAGCAAAACTTTTTTAAAAATGAGTTTGTTCTTTCTTTTCAGAAAAGTTTTTCGGACAAGGTGAAAACAAATTGCAAGCAATTTGTTTGGAAACCCTTTTTACAAAAAGGGTTTCTGACAAAAGGGTTTCTGACAAAAAAACGCCGAGCATAAAGCTCGGCGTTTCATTATTTAAACATCTTTAATTTAGAACGAGATCAGTTGCATCCGCAGCCGTTATTGTTGCATCCGCAGCCGTTGTTGCCGCAGCCGCAGCCTGTGTTTACACAGCCGCATCCGTTACAGCTGTTGAAAAGAAGAATGGCAGCAATGATGATGAGCCATACGGTGGAATCTTCAAAAAGATTGCAAAGGCAGTTCATATATTAGGGCCTCCTATATTTTTAATTTCGGATTTTGTACTCGCCTCAAGGCTCCTTTCGGAGTTCCCTTGAGTTTTGTTTATCCTTCCCTATATCATAGTATGAGGAGAGCCTTAAAGTGTTACTTATTTTTTCAGGTAAGCTCGAGACTTTCGCTGAGCAAAAAATCGTGCGCCATTGCCATATCGGACATCGGGATCGTAACCGATGCTCCGCATTTCTCGCAGTATACGCGAAGAGTATCATCGATTATCTCAAACTGATAGTCCGCTACCGCCGTGGTAGGACATTTGCAGCTTATTTTTCCCTCGTCCTCAAGCTCGCAGATAGTATATCTTATAATATCGTCGATGCTTGCGTCAAACGGATCGGAGGTCTCGCTCTTTTCTCTTATTTCTTCAAGACGGTCGAGTCCCGCGTCCTCAAGAAGCTCGTTAAGCTCGCGCGTTGCCTGGTCAAGAGCATCGCTTACCGCATCCTTTGTGCCTATGAAGCAGAGGGGGAGTCCGCTTACCGTGCACGAGAGGGTAAACACGCCGTCACGCGAGAAAAAGGTATTCTGACCTATAACGTAGTTGTGAGGCTTCGGGCAAACGAGGCAGGGAACGGTCAAGCGGAGCTTTTTATCGGAGGTTCTCGAAATGTGGAGCTCGCTTCCGCCGCAGGTGCATTTAAGCTTGTTAAGGTCGCCCGAAAGCGCGAAGGCTCCGATAACGCTCATAATTCCCGAGCCGCAGTCGGGGCATCTGTATGCAATTACTGTTTCTTTTGGAGAAAGTATCATTTTATATAAATTTCCTTCTTATCTTTTATTGTTTATTTTTTTACTCAAAGTCAATATACGGAGGCGTTTTGATATCCGTGTTTACCTTGACGGGAGTATAATCGCTGAGGTCGACCCTCTTCATTTCGATATGATTATCGTATATCGGCATATCGCATACAGGCTTTTCGTAATTCGGCTCTCCAACGCAGTATGCCTGAAGACTCAGAGTCGCCATATCGTCAAGCTCGATTCCCGTGAATATCAGCCTGCGGTAATGGTAGGTGAAGCGCGCGTCGGTCACGTACGAATATTCGGTATATCTGTTTGCTCCGCCCGTAAGGGTAAACACGAAAAGCTCGCTGACAGAGGTATCAATTCCGTATTTTTCCGAGTAAAGCTCCTCGCAGGTATCGTTATAACGCAGAGTTATTATTACCTCTTTCGTTTCCTTAACGTACATAAAGTTGCTCACCTTGAAAAGTCCGTCATCAGAGAGCTCCTTGAAGGTCACCATTTCGATAACGTTGCCGTCCTTATCGGTCAGAGGATAGGTCTCAAGCTCCTGCGACAAAACGGTCAGTCCCTTTCCGTTACTGTCGTTATATGCTTTCACCGAGGCTTCCGTCCATATAAAGCTCTTTGCTATATCGGTATCGTTTGATATAGCTATTCTGAAAAATATGAGCGCGTATACAAGCACGATGAAGGCAATTATAAGATATTTTACAAGCTTACCGATAGTGAAGCGTTTTTTATTATTTTCTTTTTCATCATCATACGGGTAGTAATCGTATTCCATATTATATAAACCTTTCACTTTTTTCTTACATTTATTAATATTACCATACTTATGTGTTTTTTTCAAGTTTATTTCAAAGTATTTTATAAATTTCGTATTGCAAAAGCGTGTATATTGTGTTAAAATATTTGAGTTAAGTAAAATATCGAAAGGAAATTTTGACAATGCAGTATAATATATCAGAAAAACTTGTAAATATGAAGCCCTCGGCTATAAGAGAGATATTCAAGAGCCTTACCGACCCCGAAATAATCGCCTTTGCGGCAGGAAACCCCGCTCCCGAATCTTTTCCGAGCGAAAAGCTTGCAGGACTTGCTTCGGACATCTTCGCAAACCGCAGCTCGCAGGCACTTCAGTACGGAATTACCGAAGGTTATCCCGTGCTTCGCGAGCAGGTGACGAGCCGTCTTGAAACACGCTTCGGCATAAAGCGCGAAGGAAATGGCGTTATGATGGTTTCGGGCGGTCAGCAGGGAATAGAGCTTACCTGCAAGGTAATGTGCAACGAGGGTGACGTAGTCCTTACCGAAGACCCCTCATTTATCGGCGCGCTCAACGCCTTCAGATCAAACGGCGCGAAAACGGTCGGCGTTGAAATGGAGGACGACGGAATAAATATCGAAAAGCTCAGAACAGCGATCAAGGAAAACCCGAATGCGAAGATACTCTATCTCATTCCGACCTTCCACAATCCCGCAGGAACAACGATGTCCCTTGAAAAGCGTCACGCTGTATACGATATCTGCCGCGAAGCGGGCCTTGTAATTATAGAAGACAACCCCTACGGAGAGCTCCGCTTTGCAGGCGAGGACATTCCCACGATAAAGAGCTTTGACGACGCGGGGATCGTAGTTTACTGCGGATCCTTCTCAAAAATTCTTTCCGCAGGTATGCGCGTAGGCTTCCTCAGCGCACCCGAAGCGATCTTCCAGAAGATCGTAGTTGCAAAGCAGGTAGAGGACGTTCACACCAATCAGTTCTTCCAGATGCTCTGCGCAGATTTCATTACGAAATACGGTCTTGACGAGCATATTGCGTCTGTCAGCGAGCTTTACAGAAGCAAATGCGAGCTTATGCTCGGAGAGCTTGACAAAAATATGCCCGAATATGTTAAATACACACGTCCCGAGGGCGGACTTTTCATCTGGCTGACCCTTCCCGATCAGATCTGTCTTAACGATTTTGTCAAGAAAGCGCTCGAGAAAAAGGTTGCCGTAGTTCCCGGAACGGCATTCTCGCCCGAGGAAAGCGAGATCTCGCACTCCTTCCGTGTAACCTATTCCACACCGAGCTGTGAGCAGATCGTGCGCGGAGTCAAGATACTCGCTGATATTATTAAGGAAATGATTTAAGGGTTAAGGTAAGAAGAAACTTATTTAGTGAAGTTTTGGTCGAGCTTTTTCAAAAGCTCGCAGGGATTCTTAAGGGACGGAGTCCCTTGAGTCGCGCGTGCCTCATTGCGCGAAATTCATTTAGTTAGTCCCCAGCGCACGAAGGTTTTTGTGCTGTGCTAACACACCGAAAACGCGCCTATGTCTTTTTTCGGCGCTTTCTGTATCGACAGAAAGTGCCCAAAGAGCGATAAATATATCCATCCCTCTTTTTCGCAAAACCTCCCGACCGCGTACGGTTGTTGACCGGGATGGTCGGTTTTGCTGCGCCGCCCAACGCGGCGATCGGCGCCGTTAGCTTGGTGCGTTGACTTTTAAATCTTCTCCATTTCAGTAAAATTTTTGAAGAGGTTAAACCGATGACTTCGGCATCGCTTTATACAACCCTTCGGATACGGTAATTTTCTTTCAGCAAAGTTTTTGAAGAGGTTTGGAGAAACTTTTTACAAAAAGTTCCCTCTGTGAAAAAAATGAAAATCGGTAATTTGGAATTAAACGGAAATCTTTTTCTTGCACCGATGGCGGGGCTGACCGACAGGTCGTTTCGTGCGGTGTGTAAAAGATACGGCGTGGCGATGACGTATACCGAGATGATATCGTCGAAGGCACTGCATTATAAAGATAAAAAAACGGCACAGCTTGCATATATTCAAAAGGAAGACGGTCCGACGGCGGCACAGATATTCGGGCACGAGAGCGAGATCATGGCTGAGGCGGCGTATCTGCTTGCAAAGGGCGAATACGCATATTACGAAGGCTGTGAGCTGCCCGACGTGATAGATATAAATATGGGCTGCCCGGTCAAAAAGATAGTAACGAGCGGTGACGGAAGCGCGCTTATGAAGACTCCCGAGCTGATATTTGATATCACGAAGGCGGTCAGAGACGCGATAGATAAGCCGCTGACAGTAAAGCTGCGCGCGGGATGGGATTCTTCATCAAAAAATGCGCTCGAATGTGCGCTTGCAGCCCAGGAGGGCGGAGCGGACGCGGTATGCATACACGGACGCACGAGGGAGGAATTCTATACGCCGCCAGTCGATCTTTCGGTAATAGCAGAGGTCAAAAGCCACCTGAAAATCCCCGTGATCGGAAACGGAGGCATTTTTTCAGCAGACGACGCGATGAAAATGCTTGGCGAAACGAAATGCGACGGTCTGATGATAGCGCGAGGTGCGGTCGGTAACCCCTTTATTTTCGCCGAAATATCGGCAAGAATTTCACAAAAAGAGTATAATTCACCCGAAATTTCCGAAAAGCTGGACGTTGCGCTCGAGCACGCGCGGCTCATGGCATCGGATAAGGGCGAAAATATTTCGGTGCACGAGCTTAAAAAGCATATCGCCGCATATATCCACGACGTGAGAGGCGCGGCAGGATTTCGAAGCAGAATCTTTGCGTGTCAGGATTTCGACGAGATGATAAACGTGATAAGCGAGATCAGAGAAATATATAAATAAAATATAAAAAATTTACGGAGGACAAAAAATGAGCGAGCTTCAGAAAAACAGAGAGTACAGCGTGCTTTTCATAGGAAACAGCTATACCTTTTTCGGAGATATGCCGACACAGACCTTTGAAAAGGTTGCAAAAGCGTCAGGATATGACGTCAAGGTGACCTCTGTCACAAGCGGAGGATACACTCTCGAAAAATTCTCCGACAGCGCAGACAAGCACGGTGCGAGAGTGGACGAGGCGATAAACGGCAAGAAATACGACTTCGTTATTATGCAGGAACAGAGCCAGAGACCCGCGTCCGACCCGAAAAAATTCATAAACGGACTTTGCACACTTTATAAGAAGATAGAAAATGCTGTCGACAAGGCGTATCTTTACGCAACTTGGGGCAGAAAAGCAGAGAGCGGCGACCTCGCCGAGAAGGGCTGGACGTCCCGTTATATGACAGACCGCCTTGCGGCTTCTTACACGGTCGGCGGAGAAAAGATAGGCGCAGAGGTCGCATACGTAGGACTTGCATTTGCGGATATTTATGAAAATCATCCCGATATCGACGTTTACAACCCCGACTGCTCACATCCTTCTGCGATAGGAAGCTATCTTGCGGGAATAACACTTTTCGCAAAGATCTTCGGAGTTGACCCGAGAACGATCGATTTTGACGCTGATTTTGACAAAAACGACACGAAGATCGTCAAAGAAGCGGCATACAAGGCAGTATTTGAAGAGCAGACCATTCTTTCCGAGCAGAAAGAGGATATTCTTAAAATACTTTCCGAAAACTGAAAATAAAAATTAAAACCACCGGTTGAACCGGTGGTTTTGATTTTTAATATTCATTCCTGCGGAGCCTGAGTATACATCGGGTAAACAAGAAGGTTAATATAAACGTTTTCGATCCTGACAGTCATAGGCTCATATCTGATTCCCGTGGGTTCGTAGGTATATCCACCGCCGAATGGAAGCTTTATTACCTGAGTCTTGCCTGCTTTAAGCTCGAGAGTCTCTTTATATCTGTAATCGTCGTCGACAACACAATCGTCCAAAAATCCGGTCGTGAAGTTCAGATCGTATACGCCGTCCTTTTCAGACGTTACTGCGACCGTGAGGTAGCTCGAATTTTCGCCCATTCTTATACTGAGATCGAGAATTTCGACCTTTACCTCTGCCTCCTTCTTGCATACGTTTCTGATGACGAGCTGACCGTCTCTGTATCCGCCAAAATAGGTGTTTTCTCTCGTATTTTCAAGAACTACGTCGACAAGCAGGAAGAAATCCTCATCGGCTTCAAGATATTCTCCTTCGCCGTAATGCTTTTCGACAAGGCATACCGTGTCACCGATTATTCTGTATATTTTTCCGTCCGCTTCAAGCCAGACCGTTCCGATTCCCGCCTCGGCATCGGCATTCTCGGAAGAATCAAACTCGCTTCTTGCGTTCATATCCTCGGCTATCTTGCCGCTCGGTTTTAGTGCGGCAAGGGCATCGATGATCACCTTTGCGCGAAGACCCGTGCAGGAAAGATCGGATATTCTTCCGAACTCGTTGACCTGATAAGCCTTAACGCTTGCGCTGATACTGTCTGCACCCTCTGCGGTAAAGTCTATAAAAGGCTTATCCTCGTATATTACGAGAGTGTCGCCCTCTTTTTCGGGAGCCTTTTCGCCGTGGTAGTAATCATATTCGGGGTAAACGTAGAAATCATATCTCGTGTTGTCAACGATGACGCTAAGCTCGTACGAGCTCTTTTTTCGTGCGCTTTTGGAGGCAACACCCAAAAAATCAAGCGTTATCTCGGTGGTTTCACCCTTTTTGATTGCAAGAGTCTGCTTTTTGTCGGTATAAACGGTATCGCCCTTATGAGAGCGGACGCTTATATCTATTTCCTTGTCAGCCTTGCCCGTGACCGAGAGGGTAATATATCCTTCGTCGTTTGCCGCATACATATCGATCGGTTTGACTGCTGCATCGCCGTCAAGTATGCACATATGGCGAAGCTCTATTGCGCGGTTTGCGTAATAAGCACGGTAGGCGTTATAATCATAGTAATCAAATAAAATTTCAAAGACGATCGAGAAAAACGAGTTCAGATCTATTAAATTTCCCTCTCCGTAATAGGTATCAACGAGAGAAACGTATTCCCACGTACTGTGGGTACGGTATATTTTCCCGTCGAATTCTATCCATCTCGTGTCCTTGGTGGCAGGCGAAGAGGCGTCCGGACCAACCTTGAACTGTGCATCGGGAGATATCTCGCCCCAGATAAGCTCGAGATATTCCTTGTCTTTCTTTTCCTGACCTTCGTTTATAAAATCCTTTATGATCTTTGCGCCAATGCCCGAAATCACCTTGCTCTCTATCGCGCCCTTGTATTCAAGGCATCTGTAGAGAGTCACCTCGTCGGTAAACTCGGCATCTTTTTCAACAATACGGTCGATCATATAGAAATAATCCCTATATGTCACGCCGTTGAATTTACCGTCGTTTTCAATCTTTCCGGGATCTTTTTCGATCTCTTCGTCCTTTTCGCATCCGACAAAAGCCGAAAGAAGCATACATATCATAAGAAGTGTCGAAATAACTCGTTTTTTCATAGCATTTTTTCCTTTCCGAATGATCTAAGCAAAATACAGCGTCGATTTTTTCCTTCATATATACAGACGACAAAAATATCGGTTTATCACCATCAAAATAAAGAAATTTATTTTTTTATTATATCACATATCGCGTGAATATGCAATAGCCCCACGAAAAAGCGTGCCGCGCTCTGCTTCAGGCGAAAAAAGGGAGATATATCTTTATTGACATTACGCGGTATATCTGTTATAATGAAAAAAACGTTCAAAAATTAAAAACAAGTGGGGTAAAAAGATATGAAAAAGTTTTTAAATCCTGTTTCACCTATTGACGCGCCCGACCCGTTTATGACCTATGACAAGGAAACGGGATATTATTACTGCCTTTTCACACGCGGCTCCTGCCTTGAGCTCTTCCGCAGCCGTCACGCGGCAAACATCATAACCGACAACGATTCCAAGGTGATCTACACCTTTAACGGTGAAAGGGACGGCATCTGGGGCGACATCTGGGCTCCCGAAATGCACAAGGGATCAAACGGCAAGTGGTACATCTATACGAGCGGACGGAATCAAAGAGATCCCGGTGAAAAGCGTCTTTTCATTATGGAAGCGCAGAGCGCCGACCCGTTTGGCGACTGGGCATTCAAGTGCAAGCCCACTCCCGACATCTATTCTATCGACCCTACCGTTTATACAGCAAGGGACGGCAAGCAGTACGTCTGCTATTCGCGCGTTGACCCGACCTACGGACAGGTGCTCGACATCTGCGATATGGAAAATCCCTACACCTTCGGCAAAAAGATCGCAAATCTTGCAAGAGCCGAGCTCGAATGGGAATTTGATCATCCCTACGTCGGAAAATACGCGATAGTTGAGGGCGGATTCTTCGTTGAAAGAAACGGACGTCTCTTTATCATCTATTCTGCGACCGGATGCTGGTCTGACCACTACTGTCTCGGCGTACTCGAGCACACAGGCGGAGATCTTTGCGATTCGGCAAACTGGAAGAAGCATCCCGCGCCCATTCTTACCTACGGAAACAACGTTTTCGGACCCGGACACGCGTCCTTCTTTTGGTCGCCCGACGGCAACGAGCTCTGGTGCGCTTATCACGGCATGAAGCAGCACAACGTACCTGTTAACTGGGCTCCGAGATATATCAACATTCAGAAGGTCGATTTCGACGAAACGGGTTACCCCGTAATGGGTCTCCCCGTAGGCTACGAAACCGAGCTCGACCCGCCTAGCGGAGAAATTGAATAAGATTTTTCTTGAAACCCCTTTTTGGCAAAGGAAACTTTTTGGCAAAGGAAACTTTTTGAAAAAAGTTTCCTCTGCACTCTTTCAAAAACTTTTATGAAAAGAAAAGAAGAAACTTGTTTTTAGAAAAGTTTTTGAAGTTCACAAACGATTTGCGTGCAAATCGTTTTAAACTTATTTTCAAAAAGTTTCTTGGTGGGTTCTCAGGGCAAAGCCCTGAGTCGCGCGGTCGTCCTTGCGCGAAAACCCAAGGGCTCTGCCCTTGGATCCTGCTTAAACCCTTTTTGAAAAAAGGGTTTAAGAATCCCAAAAACTTTACT
>JAFXJH010000050.1 GCA_017532425.1 Clostridia bacterium
CATCTCCGCGCTCTTTTTAATAAATATTAAACAAAAAACACGAATGCTTTTATACATTCGCGTTTAATATAAGTAAGTTTCAGTCGTCTATATCCGTCAGCTTCGAAACCGTCGTACCAAGAACCTCAGCTATCTTGAAAAGCGTTTTTAGCGACGGACAAAAATAGCTACCAGGTCCTTCAAGCTGAGAAACGTATCCCGCAGACAGATCACACGCTTCCGCAAGTTCTTCCTGCGTCATCCCCTGAAGCTTTCTGTAATAAGCAATTTTTAATCCTATTTTTATAAGATTCATTTTATATTGACTTTCAAGCATATAAAAATCTCCCAAAATTTCTTTGTTAGATTATTATACCCTATTTACAAACTAAAATTTATATGATAAAATATATTAAATCTTAGGTATGATATAAGTATTATTGGTTTAAAGAAAGGAAGATTCATATTGAAGCTTTTAATTGTAGGATCTCGCAGTATTAATAAGTTTGATTTGGCAGAATACATTCCCGAGGAAACAGACCTTATTATAAGCGGCGGTGCTGACGGAATAGATTCTTTAGCAGAAAAATACGCCGACGCACACAGGATATCAAAGCTTATACTTCGACCGAGATACGATCTCTACGGCAGAGTCGCTCCGTTAAAACGAAATGAAACAATGGTTGGCTTGTCAGATTATATTTTGGTTATATGGGATGGAAAATCAAAAGGGACAAAACACACGATAGAATATGCCGAAAAGCAGAACAAACCAATCAAAACAATTTTATTTTCCACGCAGACAAATACAGCACAGTAATTAAAACGTACTTAAAAATCAATTTCCAAGCCGATAAATATCCGCATTTTTTCGTGCAAATATTGTTGACAAGCGAGAAAACTGCTGATATAATAAAAACAATCAGTTTCGGGGAGGGATCGCAGTGAAGATATTTGCAGTTTCTGATATTCACGGACATTACACAGAGCTTATGCACGCACTTGACTGTGCGGGATTCGACAGCACAAACACCGATCATATGCTTATCTGCTGCGGTGACTGCTTTGACCGCGGAAATGAAAACCGCGCAGTTCTGGAGTATCTCTCTGCCCTTCCGAGAAAAATACTTATCAGAGGCAATCACGAGGATATTCTCGAGCGCGTGCTTGAAAGGCGTTATATCGACGACACCGACGTATACAACGGAACGGACATAACGATATCCGAGTTTTTCGGAGAAAGCTGCATCGACCGTCACGGACGCATCGATCTTTCCGAATCCTTATGCTATCTTGAAAGGTTAAAAAGCTTTATCGGCTCTATGTATGATTTCTTCGAGACCGAGCACCACATATTCACGCACGCATGGCTTCCCATAGTCGAAAAAGACGGAAAAGACATTCTTTATCCCGACAAGTATCACGCTCCTAATTTCAGGTGGCAGGAAGCGCGCTACACCGAATGGTTTACCGCCTACGAGCAGGGGCTGACCGTAGAAAACAAAACCATAGTCTGCGGTCACAGAGCATCCTACAATGCCTACAGAATTGATCCAAGCCGTGTCAAAGAGGATTTTTCTATGTACTGTGCGCCCGGAATAGTTGCTCTTGATTCTGCAACCATCCGCACGAAAAACATAAACGTTTACGTCACAAATGACTCCCTGCACGAAAGCAGGACTCACAGTATGACTCTTACGAAAAAATTCTTCGACAAGATAAAGGATTCAAAAAAGACGGTAGAAATGCGCCTTCTTGACGAAAAGCGCAGCCGGATATCTATCGGTGATACCGTAAACTTTTCTTGTGTACAAGACCCAGAAGACTTTTTTACGGTCCGTGTCACCGGACTCTACAAATACACCGGCTTTTCACAGCTTGCTCTTGACTTTAAGCCCGCCGAGCTCGGCTACAGCCTATCGCAGATAGAAGACCTTCCCTACGATATGGAGCTTATATACGGCGAAAGCAAGATCAAGGAATACGGCGCGCTTGCAATAAGAATTTCACACCTCCTATAAAATGAATATTCCGAGCCAAAACGTCGGCTCGGAATATTTTTTATTTCTTTACGTTTCTGAGCGATGACGGAGTATATCCGTAAACGCTATGGAATTTTTCCGAAAAATAGTTTGAATCATTGAACCCGCAGGCAAATGCAACCTCCGCAACCGAAATATCTTTATCGTTTTTCAGAATATATTCTGCCTTTTGAAGTCTGAGCATATTAAGAAACTCATTAAATCCGAGTCCCGTCTCTTTTTTAAATTTACGCGAAAGATGCTCGGTACTGATATGGCATATCTCCGCAACGTCTGACAGCTTTATATCGGACGTGAAATTTTCTCTGACATATCCGAGTGCCTTTTCGATATAAACGCTGCCCGTAGTTATATCCTGTCTGTTTCTGATATTTCTTGCAAGCAGGAAAAGAAGCTCACCCGTGAGATAAACAAGCATGTCCTTTGAAAAATCGTCCGAATTTTCGTATTCCTTTTCTATTCTGTCGAAAATACGGTCGATATCCGATCGCACTGTCGGATTTCTGTATATATACACAAGCGACTGCATTTTTTCATACACGGACGTCGGGATATACTTTTTTGAGCACTGTATCAGCTTTCTTCTGTGTCTTTCGTTCTGATACACCGTATTATGTATTATTCCTTCGGGGATCAGAACGACGTCGCCCTCCTTGACCTCGTAGCATCTGTCGTCTATAAAGTAGGTACAGCTTCCCTTATCAAGGTAATATATCTCGAAAACTCCGTGGTAATGCTTATCGCAACCGAGTATTTTTTTGGTCGTATCAACGTTATAATAGTATTCCTGTTCCATATCGGGCAAGCCTTCCATAATTTACTTCCGAAAATATCTGACAAAAGGATATCACATTACATCAAAAAAGTCAAGATGCGAAAAACAAAACTGCCGCATTTTTACTGATCAGGACCAGGATATGCGGCAGCTTTTTATTAAATTTTTATTTTGACATAATCGCCGTCCGAGCCGTTTATTTCAGCGAGGATCCAGTCCTTATGCTTACGTCTGTATTTATTCAGTGCTTTCAGAAATCGGCACATGCAGCCAAAAGGAAGATTTATTCCCTTCTTTTTTAGCGCTCTGCAGACAAAAGCTGCTGTCAGCTTATTTGCAAAAAGACCGGTCGGGAGAATAACGACTATATTTTTATGCTCATCGTTTTTTATTACGATCTTCATATATTATTCCACAAAAACACGAACTGTATCACCGTCTGCGCTTTCGATCTCGACGATATTACCCATTACGCCCTGATTTATGAGCATCATTATCTTGTTAAGATCAATACTCTTCAAAATACTGTGTCTCGAAAACTGCGGAAGCTCCATACCCATATCGAGTGCCATCTGCACGAGCGCCACGGGAAGGTTCACGCGCACCTTATCCCCGTCACACGAATCAATGACGATACGGACCATCATATCTTTAACGTCCTTACGCTCCGATTCGGGAAGCATTCTGACCGCGGGAAGCTCTTCTTTTTTGCCCGAAAGCAGCTCGTCGACGCTTACTCCGAGAATTTTTGCAAGCTCCGGAAGAAGGGTGATATCCGGACAGGTCTGATCGTTTTCCCACTTACTTACAGCCTGCGGACTTACGTTCAGCCTTTCTGCAAGCTCATCCTGCTTGAGTCCCTTTTGATGTCTCAGATCCGATATTCTTTTTCCTAATGTATTTTCCATAAAAATACTCCTTTCAGTTGGTATCTTAATTATACCGCCCGAAAATGCAAATCTGAATGGATCATCGGTTGAAAAGTGCGAATTTCAGTCAACCAAACGTAGGATAATCACTCAACCTACGGTTAAGTCGGCAAAAAAGAGCGTTTTCAAATCAAAGATTAAGGAAATCCTTACGGTACTCGAGCCCGAACGCTTCAGCTACTGCCTTAAGCTCGGGATCGAGAATAGTATTTACGTGAGGCATATGCGCTGTGAGCATATAGAGCTGTGCGGCTTTTTCTACGGTTTCGATAAGTCCGAAGGTCTCGTCCATATCCTTACCTGCTCCGTATATACCGTGGAGTCCCCATACTACAAGACGGAATTCTTCCATCTTTTTAGCGGTAGCTATACCTATCTCGTTATTTCCGCAAACCATCCAGGGAAGAACACCGATTCCGTCCGGGAATACTACGATACACTCTGTGCACATTTCCCATATAGTATGTGTGAACTTCTTATCGCTGAGCTCGTGAACGTGTGTCATAGCGAGAGTATAGGTCGGGTGAGTATGCATTATAACTCTGTTTTTAGGGTCCTTCTTAAGGCGTACCATATGGCTCATAAGATGTGCGGGAAGCTCGCTTGTGAATTTTCCTCCGTCCTTATAGCCCCAAAGAAGCTCTGCAGTTGTTCCGTCCTTTGCGATACGGATAATACCGAGGTTTGTTTCGGGATCAAGCTCAACGTTCTTGAAATATTTGCCCGTTCCCGTAACTATAAATATCTTTCCGATAAGCTCTGTTGCGTCAAATCCGGTAGGGATCTCGCGGATCACGTTATCAAGGTCAAGATACTTTGCTACCTCTTCCTCCTCGAGCATATAGCTTATATTTCCGCCGTTACGCTCATCCCATCCGAGTCTGTACATATTAGCGGTCGTTCTTTTCATTTCCTCCACGAAGGGAGCTGTCATAATATCCTTCATTTTCTTTCCTCCAACACTTTCTTTTCGTATTCTTTTACTGCGCTGATATAATCGCTGTTTATATTTTCACGGCGAAGGAATTCATTCCATACGTCGCCAAACGGAGCGGTCTTGAGCTCCTCCTGCATAACCATAAGGGCGGTCATATCGTTTTCGTCCTGCAGCTTCTTCATTTCTGCGCTCGGCTGAAGGAGTGCAAACAAAATCGCCTTTGAAACGTTTCTCACGCCCGTTACCCATGCGGAGATACGGTTTATCGATGCGTCGAAATAATCGGTTGCGATAAATACGCGGTCAAGAGCGTCGTTTCTTACTATTTCCTTTGCGATCTCCTTTGTTTCATCGTCGAAGAGGACTACGTGGTCGGAATCCCATCTTACACCTCTTGTGATATGGAGAGCTATTTTATCGCTGAAGAGCAGGAGCGAGGATATCTTATCGGATACCACCTCTGTAGGATGATAATGTCCGTTATCCATAAGGGGTGTGAGACCATTCTGTATCGAGTAGGAGAGAGTAAACTCAGCCGAGCCTACCGTATAGGATTCCACGCCTATACCGAATACCTTAGATTCGAGTGTAACAAAGACCTTTGTTTTATCATAGGGCATCGAAAGTATCTCGTCAAGCGATTTCTTAAAGCGTGCGCGAGGTCCGATTCTGTCTGCGGGGATATCCTTATATCCGTCGGGGATCCAGAAGTTTATAACCGAGGGAATTCCCGTTTCGTTTGCAAAATATTCTGCGATACGGATACAAGCCTTACCGTGCTCTATCCAGAATTTACGTACCTCCTCATCGGGTGAAGAAAGAGTGAGTCCGTCTTTTACCATCGGATGGGAAAAATACGTGGGGTTAAAATCAATACCGAGTCCGCGCTCCTTTGCAAACTGAACCCATTTTGTAAAATGCTTCGGCTCTATTTTATCTCTGTCCGCATATTCTCCGTCTTCAAAAATCGCATAACTTGCGTGAAGATTGAGCTTCTTTTTACCGGGAATAAGCGAAAACGCTTTATCGATATCAGCCATAAGCTCTGCGGGTGTGGTTGCCTTTCCGGGGTAGTTTCCCGTTGTCTGAATTCCTCCCGAAAGTGCCTCCTTGCTGTCAAAGCCTATAACGTCATCTCCCTGCCAGCAATGGACGGATATGCTTACGTTTTTCAGTGCTTCAAGTGCTTTTTCGGTATCGACTCCGAGCACCGAATATATTTTTTTTGCCTCTTCGTAACGTGACATATTTTTATTACCTTTCCGTAAATATTTTTAATAGCTGAACACATTAATTCGTTATAATAATATCACATAAAATATATTTTTTCAATAGCAATTTATCAATCTTTCTTATTTTATTTCGGAAAAGCAATCGAGTCTGTGCCAAAGGACTTTCTTATATCCACTTGACACATATTCTGTTTTATGGTATAATTTGGTGTAAAAATATCCTAAAATTATTTAAAAGGAGAGCTGCAAAAATGAAGATAACGACTGTAGAAAAATACGGAGAAAACGGATATCGTATGTACAGAATTCCCTGCATCGTATGCACCGCCAAGGGCACTCTGCTTGCCTGCTATGAGGCACGTCACGGAAGCGATTGGGGCGTACTTGACGTCATTCTCAAGCGAAAGAGCGTCGGTGCTGACGAGTGGTCCGAGCGCATCTGCGTTGCCGACAGTCTCGGAAGAAGCACAATGAACAATCCCGTGCTCTTTACCGACGGTGATACCGTACATATGCTTCACTGCAAAAATTACAGATATCTTTACTATACAAAGAGCACCGACGACGGTCTGACTTGGACAAAGGCTCGCGAGATCACCGACGTTCCCGAAGCACTTCTTGACAAGTACAACTGGACAGTTTGTGCCGTAGGTCCCGGACACGGTCTTACCACCTCGGGCGGCAGACTTATTGCTCCTATGTGGTTTGCAAGAAACACAAATGATATAAACACTCACGGACCTAACGCTATAACCACCATCTACAGCGACGACCACGGTGAGACCTGGCACTGCGGAGAAATAATATATTCTACAGAAGAATTTGTAAATCCCAACGAGTCCACGCTTGCCGAGCTGTCAGACGGCAGAATAATGATGAACTGCAGACACGTTACCAAAAACAATATGCGCGCCGTGCTTATCAGCGAAGACGGAAGCGGCGGATGGTCTGACGTTTATTTTGACGAAAATCTTCCCGATCCTATTTGCCAGGGCAGTCTTGCTCAGGCTGACGACGGAATCCTCTTCACAAACTGTGCCGCAACTATGGCAGAAGGAAGAACGCACACTACCGTCCGTCACAGCTCTGACGACGGAAAGACCTGGGACAAGGCTTACGAGATTGCAAGATACGGCGGATACAGCGACGTATGCTACGACCCTGTCAGCAAAACCGTCTGCGCATTTGCGGAAAGCGGAAGAGCCAGAGAAAATGACGCCTTCTCCTTTGATCTCGTTGCAACCGAGTTTTCTTGGGACGAGGTCTGACCGAGTTAATATGAGTAAAAAATACCGAGCAGTTACTTAAACTGTTCGGTATTTTCTGTTTACTGAATAATTTTAGCAAGGCTCTCGCCGTCTGAAACGTAGATATCTGCAAGCATTTCCGATTTATCGTTATCAAAGTTATTTTTATCGTAGATACCGACCGTATGAAGACCGATATTACTTACCGTATTTAGTGCAACGAAGGAATCCTCAAATACCCACGTGCTTTCCTTTGGTGTATCAAGACACCTAAGTGCCTCCAGATAAATTTCGGGTGAGTCCTTCCCTTTTCCGATCTCGCTGCACGAAAGTATATCCGAAAAATATTTTCTGATCTTACAGTGCTCAAGCGCGATCTCTATGAGGTCGGTAGCTGTAGCCGATGCTATACACATCTTAACGCCCTTTTTATAAAGATATTCAAGGAGCTCGAGCGCACCCTTTTTCAGCTCCACCGTTTCTTTATAAAAAGTGATGATAAGCTCATTGGCGGTATTAAAGAGTTCCTTCCCGCTTTCTCCCAGAGAATAGAGCTTATGGATATACTCCATAGCATCGCTGAGTATCATAGTTCTCACAGCCTTATCAGCTTCCCTGCTCGGACGAAAGCTTTCGTCTCCGAGATACATTCTTCCCATTTCGGACCACATAAAATCCCAGACTATCAGAGAATCGACAAGTGTTCCGTCCATATCAAATATAGCGCCGTCTATCTTCATCTTCTTAAAATTCCTTTCGATGCTTTAGCTATACGGCATTATATCACAAGATCGTCGAAAAGACAATCTTTTTCGGCGATCTTTGATGATTTATTTTAATTTATCTGCCTGCAAATACCGTCATAGCCTTTTCGACGTCCTTACGCATCGCTTCTATTGCGGCTATTTCGATATCGTGGAAATAGGTATAGTCCTTAAGCCCGGCAACAGCGTTTCCGCCCGCCTTTGCCATATAGGTATAGTAGTTTATCTTACGTATACCGAGAGAAATCACCTTGATATAATCCTCTACGCTGACACCGCTTCCGCCGTGCATAACGAGGGGAACGTCCACAAGAGATCTTATCTTGGCAAGGCGGTCAAAATCAAGCTTAGGCTGCTTGAGATATACTCCGTGTGCCGTTCCGAATGCACACGCGAGCGCGTCTATTCCCGTCTCTTCCACAAACTTCTTTGCCGCCTCGGGATCGGTATAAATGCTCTCATCCTGCGCTTCTCCCGTGCTTGCCGACTCTCTTGCACCCATTGAGCCTATTTCTGCTTCAAGCGAAACACCGTATTTTTCGGAAAGCTCTCTTACTATGCAGGTATTTGCATAGTTCATTTTTTCGTCGAGTGTCGAGCCGTCGTACATTACCGATGTGAATCCAAGGTCAAGACCGCGCTTTACGTAGTCAAGGTCTGTTCCGTGGTCGAGATGCACGCAAACGGGCACCTTTGCCATATCTGCAAGCAGAAGCATGACGGGAGCAATCTCGTCCATTTTACACAGTCCCATTTCCTCGTGCACCTGCGCGTGCATGATTATAACCGGCTCATTAAGAGCTTCTGCCGCCGAAATTACTGCGCGAAGACTTGACATATTGGGCGTATTAAACGATCCTATCGCGCATTTTCTTGCTTCAGCTATTTTGAGTATTTCTTTTAGTGTTACAAGCATTTATTTTTCCTCCGTAAATCTGAAAGTTATGGTATGGCTTTTTTCTTCGCCTGCCTTAAGAGTTTCGAGAAGACCCTTTGCCCTCATTACGTCTCTTCCGTCAGGCAGAGTATTTCCCGGCTCAACTCCGAGCACGTAATCGTACTCGCCCATCATCTTCCACTCTGTGAAATATCCGAGTGATGCGCTATCGTACGACATAGTGAAGCCTTTTTTCAGCTTCGGATTCTTTACCGATATTTCGGCTATACCCGAAAGCTTATGATAATAGCATCTCTCCTCATAATCTCTCTGCGGCTTTTCCATTACAAGGCAGTTTTCTATATCCTCTGCCGCGTGAGCGTTTCTCGGAGTAACCTCTTCCGAGGGTATATTCAGAATAGTATTTTCGTCAAGAAGAGGATACCCTACGTTGAAATGATAGAGCATCTGAAGCGGCGCTTCGCTTGATCCGATATTTTTCACTCTATCGCTTATCGAAAGCTTATTTTCGGACAGCGAAACAAGATATTCTCTCTCAAGCACAAGCTTATGCGAGAAGAGTGTCGCGTCACGCATTACTGCTTTTATGTGTATAGTATCGTTTTCTATTTGGTAATTTACCGATTCTGCAGGTGTATTTGACACGGTGCCGTGAAGCGGGAGAGTCTCTCCGTTATCCACACACGGGCTTCCTACGCTTAAAAGTCCGCAGGTGGTCAGAAATCCTGCCGTGAACGATTTCAGAAAGCCGTTGCCTTCCTTATCGTAGTATTTCGGAGAAACGTATCCGCACGGCGAAAAATATCCGAAATTCACTCCGCCGAGCGACAGGCGTGATATATCCGCACAGCGGTCAAGCGAAAGGGTAAATTCAAGACCTTTTCCGTTTCTTACCTGAAGTATTCTCATTGAGTCTGCTCTTCCGCCGACAAGGCGCATTTCTTCCACGCCGTAAAGCTGACTTTCATGTCCGATATATCTGTTCAACTCTTGTTAGCCTCCTCTACAATAGGTCTTACCGCATCGTAAATTTTGCGATAAGCACTATAATATTTAGCGTACGTCTCGTTTTTTTCTTTATTTGGGAATGCCGTGCTTTTGGGTTTCACAAAATACTGCTTTGCCTCCTCAAGATCCTTATACAGTCCTATTCCCACGCCTGCAAGCATACACGTGCCGCACGCGCCCACCTCTTTTGCCGACAGCGAGGTCATAGGTCGGTTCAGAATATCTGCCTTTATCTGTAGCCAGACGTCTGAGGATGCCCCGCCGCCCGTCGCATATATCTTATCGGGTGATATTCCAAAATGCTCAAGATTCTCTATATTTATCATAAGCTCATAGGTAACGCCCTCCATAAGAGCCTTATAAATATCGAGATTGCTATGCTCGAGAGTAAGTCCGATCATTGCCGCGCGCGAGGAATTATCCATATACGGAGTTGCCGCTCCCGCAAAATGAGGAAGCACCAAAATTCCCGTAGGATCGTCCTTTATATTTGCATCGAGAAGTGCATAGATATTTTTCACGTCATTATACTTTGCCGTGAAATTATCGCGGAACCATTTGAGCACCGCGCCTCCCGTAAAGGAAAAGGCATAGCACACGTATGTATTTTCAGTTACGTACGGAACTACCGCATAGCCCTTATTATACATTTCCTCGTTTTCGGGGATATGATCGAATATGGGCACTATACATTCTACCGTTCCCGTTCCGTCCACAGCTTCGCCCGGAGCAAATATTCCCGCTCCGACGGTTGCCGCAACCTGATCGTGACTTCCGTTTACTATCTTGAACGGTTTATTTGCTCCCAGCCTATCTGCGATATCCTTTTTCAGTATTCCCGCAACCTTTCCTGCCGGCACGGGCTCTGACATAAGGCTCACATCTATTCCTGCGGCATCAAATATTTCCCTGCTCCAGCATCTCTGTCTTATATCAAAAGCCATTGTACGAGCCGCAAGAGAATAGTCGATACACGCTTTTCCGCAGAGCTTATACACTATATAGTCTTCCATCAGAAAAATGTGCTTTATCTTTGCATATACCTTGGGAAGATTATTTTTTATCCACATCATTTTCGGAAGGCTATACATCGGATGAGGCTTGACGCCCGAAATTCCGATCATTCTTTTTTCACCGAGGATAGCACAAAGCTCTTCGCACTCTTTTTCTCCACGCGGATCTGTATAGAGCATCGACGGGAGCAGTACGTTATCGTTTTCATCAAGAGCCACGAATGTCTCGCCGAAGGTCGTAACGCCGACAGCCTCAAGCTCGTATTTTTTTACCGTTTCCGAAAGAACGTCGTATACAGAATCAAAGATGATCTGAGCATCGACCTCGTGTGCGCCGTTTTTTCTGCTGACGTCATACTCTTTATAGGAATTGAAAACGAACTCTCCTTTATCATTATATATCGAGAGCTTACATCCGGTAGTCCCGATATCAAGTCCTCCTATAAACATTGCCTCAGTCCTCTATATTAACAAGCTCGTATCCGAGATAGGTCGAAAATGCCTCGTCAAGCACCGATTTCATATGTCCCATACCGACTGTCGTATGATGCTTGAAGCCGCCCTTTGCAAGCTTTATAAGCTTATTCTGAAGGTCAGGGATCTCGGCAACGCCGCCGCATCCGAAGAACTCAGCCTCTATAGGCTCACCCGTGAATTTAGCCTCCGAGGTATATACCTTAAGCTTACCGTCTTCGGTAAATCCGTTGGAATAGGTCATATCAAACGCCGCGATTCTGCCCTCGTTTGTTCCCCATCCGCTTCCCGGATCGTTTTTAGCAAACATCTTGTGTTCCGTGACGCATCCCTTGCCGGTCATAAGTGACTGTGCGACCGGTCCGCAGTGGAAAAGGATCACCTTATTTTCATCATCGCCGTAGTTATTATTCCAGTCAAGGCAGGCTGTCGGCTTACCCGATGCAAGCGCCATCGCACGCATTGTTATCGCGCTTGTAAGGTCTATTTCGCACGAGCATACGATTCCTCTGTCATTAAGCTCGGAAATAAGTACACAGGGGCAAACGCGGAGAATCGTCTCCATTTCATTCCAGCAGCGAAGAGTGATGGCATCGAGATGATATTCCTCTATATATTCGTCTATAACCACCGAAATTTTGGCGAGAGTGAGCTTATTACCCGCGGGCACGCAGCCAAAGTCTGTATATGCCTCGAGATGCTTCTGTCTTTCAAGCACCTTCGCATCGCCGTCCGCCTTGGCGTTTACCTTAAAGACAAGCTCGGAAAGGTCAAAGCTTTCTACGTTTATTCCGTATCTCTGAAGGGTGACCTCGTCAAATCTTACCGTCTTGAAAGCTGTCGTACGTGCGCCTATACATCCGAGATTGAAGCGCTTCATCCCCTTTACTACTCGGCAAACAGCCGCAAAATCGTCGAGATTTTGGCGGAATGCTTCTGTAAGCGGGTGAACTACGTGCGGCTTCATAACCGTAAACGGAATGCGGTACTGATAGAAAACGTCAGTAACTGAAAACTTTCCGCAGTAAGCGTCGCGGCGGTGCTTAAAGTCCATCTTTCCTATCTCGTCGGGATATGCCTGCATAAGGATGGGCACGCCTGCGTCCTGAAGCGCGGTGACCGCACCGTTTTCATCGATAAAAATAGGCATACAAAGTATAACGCCGTCATACTCTCCCTCGTGGGATTTGAGCCAATCGTGATAAAGTCTGCCCTCGTCACGTGTTTCTACCGCACCGTAGCGTGTAAGCTTTTCATCCATAACGAGCACGTCGTATCCCGCGTCTGTAACTGCCTTTATCATATCAGTTCTTGCTCCTGCAATAAGCTCCGCGGGCATAAAGCCTCTGTTTCCGAAATAAAGCGCAAAAGTTTGTTTTTTCATAGCCAAATCATCCTTTTTTATATTTTTTGTATATTATATAATTTATATCGGTTTACGCTTGTATTTTAACACGTGCGGTGCTATAATTATAGTCAACAACGTACAGAAAACTGTAAAAACGTCCAAAGGAGTGGGAAATTAATGGCGTTATCCTATCACGAGACCGAGCTTCGCGAGCTGCTTCAGGATTTTCACACGCTCACGGGTATACGAATAATACTGTTTGACGAAAATTATAATGAGATCCTTGAATATCCGCCAAAAGAAAAGACCTTCTGCTTTTGTCTTCGCAAGTGCGAGGAGTTTGACAAAAAATGCAGAAGGAGTGATGAAGATTCATTTCTAAAATGTCGACAGACCAAAAACATCCATATTTTCAAATGCCATGCAGGACTCAGCGAAGCGACCGCGCCCATAATAGAAAACGGTCACATTATCGGATATATGATGTTCGGTCAGGTCAGCGACAACAAAAACAAGGATGAATTTTTCGAGCAGATGACCGCACTTTGCAGAGAGTACGGTCTTGAAAAGGACCTCAGCCAGCAGATAAGAAAAATAAAATACCGAAACGAGAATCAGCTTCGCGCCGCATCAAAGCTTCTCGACGCGTACGTACACTATATCCGTCTGAAGGAGCTTGTTCAGCCCGCAGGACAGCTTCTTATCGATTCTATAGACCGATTTTTAGAGGAGCACATCAAGGAAGAGATAACGGTCGAGCGTATCTGCAAGGAGTTCAGAATCAGCCGCACGCGGCTTTATGAGGTAATTCGCCCATATACAAACGGCGGAATCGCCTCGTACATAAAGAACAAGCGTCTTGAATATGCAAAATATCTTATACAAAACACAAAATTATCGATAGCCGAAATCTCGGACGCCGCAGGATTTTCCGATTACAATTACTTTTTGAGAATATTCAAGCAGAAATACAAGATATCATCGCGCAAGCTTCGCGGCAGTCAAGCAATTACTCGGCAGAAAAAACGAGAAATCATCGAGGATCAGTAGTCTACCATCCACACTTTCTTTCGGTATTCTCCAGGTGTTATTCCATTATGCTTAAGGAAAAAGCGATTAAAATAATAAACGCTTGAAAATCCAAGGTTTTCGCTCACGTCGCGTATCGAGTATTTTTCTTGCAGAAGAAGCTTTTCGGCTTCCCTCGCTTTGATTTTATGTATATATTCAAGAAGAGACATACCTTCATATTTAAGAAAAATACGGTTAAGCTGCTTTGAGCTTATCGTGCAGTATGCGGCGAGGTCCTCGCATCCGAGAAAAACGTGCGGATTATCGTCGATAAACTGCTTAGCTTTGAATAGTCTTAAGTCCACTCCGTCCGACAGTACGTTTTTCACGCCTCTTGTCTTCTTGCTTTCGGTCTTACCCGCTATTTCGTGTATTATCTCAAATATTCGGTTTTTTACTATAATATCGTAGTATGCGCTCTCATTTTTATTCTTACTGCAGATAAAAGCAAGGCTATCGTACAGATATCCCTCCATATGACAGAGATGTCCGCTTTTTAAAACAAGCGCTTCATACATCGGCTCATCCTCACCGAGCGCAAAGCTCACCGAGCATTTGAGAAGGTCGTTTGTATAGTAGTTTATTATATGGCTCTGACCGGGCGAGAAAATAAGACAATCTCCGCTTGAAAGCTCGATCGAATTGCCTCCTATGCCGTAGGTCATCCTTCCGTTTAACACAAAATGTATCTCAAAAAAATTATGATGGTGTTTTTTCACCGTCTGCGAGAAGGACACGTCTGTATTATCTATAACGTTTATCCAGTAAAGGCTAAAGTCGACAGCGTCTGATATCTTACCCGACGGCATCGTTCTTTTCAGTTCATCAAAATTATCTCTTAAAAGCTTCGTACTCATATATGTGCTCCCGAACAGAATTACTGATTTATTATAGCATCCGATCTCCCGATTTTCAATACAAATGTCCGAATTTTACAAAACAAATGTCTTAATATCACATTGAAACAATTATATATTAGTGTTAGAATTATTCTATCAGATCACCTATAAACGAAAGGATGATAAAAATGAAGATCGAATATAACTTCGGTGTATATCCGACGATGATAACACCATACAAAAAGGACGGAAGCGTTGATATTGAAACAGCCGAAAAATACGTGCGTTGGTACTTTGAAAAGGGCTGTGCCGGAATTTTCGCGCTCTGCCACTCGAGCGAATCGTGGAATCTCTCGCTTGACGAAAAGCTTGCTCTTAATTCTATGGTCTACCGCACCGCAAAGGAGCTTGAAAAGGAGCACGGACGAAAATTCAGCATCGTAACCTCCGGTCATACCGCAGACACTCTTAAGGAGCAGGCATACGACCTTTGCAAAATATACGAAACGGGCACAGACGCTATCATTTTTATGACAAACCGCTTCGACCTCAACAACGAAGGAGACGACGTATGGCTTGAAAACGCCGAAAAGATGCTGAAGCTTCTCCCCGAAGAGATAAATCTCGGACTTTACGAAACGCCCTACCCTTACAAGCGTCTTGTAACTCCGAGAATTCTGAAATGGTGCACAGAAACGGGTCGATTCTACTTTATGAAGGACACCTGCTGCAACATCGATATGATAAAAGAGCGTCTTGACGTTATACGCGGAACGAGTCTCAAGCTTATGAACGCTAATGCTCAGACACTTCTTGAATCGCTTCGCTACGGTGCCGCGGGATACAGCAGTATTATGGCAAATTTCCATCCCGAGCTTTACGTATGGCTGTGCGAAAACTATGAAAAATTCCCCGAAAAAGCCGACCGTCTTCAGGAATTTCTCGGAACTGTCGCATTTACCGAGCAGGGTCTTCCCTATCCGCTCAGCGCAAAGTATCATATGTGTCTTGAAGGAATTCCGACCGAAAATATCGCACGCACAAAAGATTCTTCCGAGCTCACCGCATACGTCAAGGACTGCGTAAAGCAGATGAGACAGCTTACAAAATCCTATCCCGAACTCTTAAAAATATAACCCAAAGGAGAAAATTACTATGCAAAGAAGTATAAATTGGAGCTACCGTCCGTACAAGCCCTTCTTTTTCAACGTGGGTGACATATACATCTGCCGAATCGCTCCCGGCAAGGAATACATTCACTTCGAATGGCTTGACGACGACAAGGAAATATACAGCATCTACTACAGAAAAAGAGGTGCTGACGAATATACCGTTATAAAAAACGTAACGGGAAGCGAGTACACGTTAAGCTCGCTTGAGGACTACACCGATTACGAATTCTATATCGAATCGGGTGACAAAAAGAGCCGTGTCCGTCTTGCAAGAACGGGCGAGGCTGTCGGTACTGTTATAAATTATCTGCATCCCGATGATGAGGCTTATTCCTATTCGGGCAGAGCGCTCTGTTCGCCCTCATTCGTTCGCCATCCCGACGGCTATCTTCTCGCAAGTATGGATCTTTACGCACCCGACGCTCCTCAAAATCTTACTCTCATTTTCCGTTCCGATGACGACGGAGCGACCTGGCATTATCACACCGAGCTATTCCCTTGCTTTTGGGGCAGTTTGTTCGTTCACAAGGGTGAGCTTTATATGATAGGTGTTTCAAACGAGTACGGCGATCTTCTTCTCGGAAAATCCACAGACGGCGGAAAGACCTTCGGTGCACCTACGGTACTGCTTCGCGGATCGTGCAGTAACAAAATGGGCGGCACACACAGAAACACGCAAAATATTTTCTACTACGCGAAAAACAACAGAATATATACCTCCTACGAATGGGGCGCTTGGAAAATAGGATTCCACGCGGCAGGCGTACTTTCCTGCGATGCCGATGCCGATCTTCTCGATGCTGCAAACTGGAGTCTTACTCCTCCTATCAAATTCAATCCAAAATGGGACGGCGTTGAAGACGCACCGAGCAACGGTTGCATCGAAGGAACGGTTGTAGCGGATCCCGACGGAAAGCTTTTCAATCTTATGCGCTACGATATGACACAGTCTGAAGCAAAATTCGGAAAGATCCTCGCTTATGAGATCGACACCGATGACCACAGCGCACCTATAAAATATTCGCACGCAATAAAATTTGGAGGAAACCACTCGAAATTTATGATAAAGCGCGACAGTCTGTCGGGTGACTATTATTCGATAATTTCAAGACTTACCGACAAGGCTTTTCCCAACGACCGCCGTCTGCTCGCCCTTGTAAAATCGAGTGATCTTGAAAACTGGGAAACGGTTATCGACATTTTTGACAGACGCGATGCTCTTGCAAAAGACGTCGGTTTCCAATACGTCACCTTTGAATTCGAGGGCAACGACATTCTCTTCCACTGTCGAACCGCTGTAAACGGTGCTCGCAATTTCCATGACGCAAACTATCAAACCTTCCACAGAATAAAGAACTTCAGAAAAGATCCCGAGATTTTATAATAAAAAAGCAAACACTATTGACTGAGCAAGGCAGATATGATATACTGCTTGAAGTGAATTGTTTGAGACCATTATTTGCCCTCCCGTAAAGTGAGATAATTCATAAAAATCACAAAGGAGAAAGCTATGTACACACCTGACAGTAGTCGCTACCGCAAGATTTCATATCGCCGCTGCGGAAAAAGCGGAATACTTCTTCCGATAATTTCTCTCGGACTTTGGCACAATTTCGGAGATATCACTCCCTTTGGCGTTCAGAGAGAAATTCTGAGAAGTGCATTTGACAACGGAATAACCCACTTTGACCTTGCAAACAACTACGGACCTCCCTACGGAGAGGCTGAGCGCAATTTCGGTATCCATATGGACCGTGATTTCAGCCCTTACCGCGACGAGCTTATCATCTCCACCAAGGCGGGATACGATATGTGGCCCGGTCCTTACGGTGACCACGGCAGCCGCAAATATCTTATGGCGAGTCTTGACCAGAGCCTTAAGAGAATGCATCTTGACTACGTTGATATTTTCTATCATCACCGTCCTGACCCCAACACGCCTATTGAGGAGACGATGCAGGCTCTTCACGACATCGTAAAAAGCGGAAAGGCTCTTTACGTGGGAATTTCAAATTATAATACCGAGCAGGCTGCGGTTGCTATTGACACGCTTAAATCAATGGGCACGCACATGCTGATACATCAGCCCAACTACTCTATGCTCAACCGCTCTATTGAGCACTCACTTACAGGTAGGCTCACTGAAAAAGGTGTCGGATGCATCGCATTCGGTCCACTTGCCGGCGGAAAGCTGACAGCACGTTATCTTAACGGAATCCCTTCCGATTCCCGTGCCGCTCACGACCCGAGATTTTTACGTCCCTCCGACATAACCGACGAGCTTCTTATCAAAATAAGAAAGCTGAACGAGATCGCTCAAAACCGCTCTCAGACGCTTGCTCAGATGGCTCTTGCTTGGACGCTCAGAAACGATTGCGTAACCTCTGCTCTCATCGGTGCGAGCAAGCCCGAGCAGGTCATAGAAAACGTCAAGGCTATGGAAAATTCTCATTTCAGTGAAGAAGAGCTCGCAGCTATTGATAATATTCTCGCAGGAAAATACTAACACAAAAAAGTAAAAACACGGGATACAGCAATTTCGTATCCCGTGTTTTGTTATCATTTAAAATTGAACGATTGCCAGACTATGCGGTGGAACGTTTACTTCATATTCATTCGCTTTTTCAATAACATCGAGCGTTTCGATCTCGAATGTATGATGAGGCATCAGAGATTTACCGTTATACAGCTTGCTTTGTCTTATTTTTGCGCTGTTTTTGAATAAAAATCTCTTATTTTCATCATAAGAAGGATTAACGAAAGTAATTGTTGTAAGTTCTTCCCTCTTGCTTACTGTCACACAGTCGCTAACATATAACAGTTTTCCGTTGATATGCTCCTTCATAAGTGCGAATGCCTGTCCTGTTGCAGTAAGCGAAGCCTCGTACGGAGTTACCTTTATCGCACTTTCATTGACTGCTTCAAACTGACAAGCAATGCCAACACCGCTTTGGTTTGCTTCTTCTATTATCATATTCATCATCATAGCGGTGAAAATCCCATCAAGCACACACGACGGACGGTACCATCCGTACCATACATTCCATTCGTCAAAAGATATCTTTGTATCGCTGTTTCCAAGAAGTTCACGCATTTTACGGACATTATTACGCGCTATTTTCACTGACGAAACACAAGTTTCATACGACTTCTTCATTATGGGTGCCGTCATATATGATGGTCCGTTTCTATATCCTCCCGCGTAATAATGCAGGGAGACAAATTTCGATATATCAGAAAGCGGCTTAGCGGAATACTCTATCCATTCCTTATTCGGATACGGTCCGGACGAGCAGAATGTCAGATTTGAAGATACCTCAAGCATTTTTAGTCCGTTTTCTTTTGCAAGATGAGAATATCCGTTCGCACTGTTATCGCCTTCCATATGACCGTAGCCAAATTCGTTTCCGAGTGACCACAGCATAACGTTATATGGCTCAGGATTTCCGCGTTCTGCTCTGATTTTTCCGTATTTTGTATTTACATCGCCATTACAGTATTCCACCCACGCGGCATTTTCCTCGGGTGTATTCCACGCAAGATTTATTGTTATAAACGGCTCTGCGCCGATTTCTCTGCAAAGTGCTATAAAATCATCTATCGCTATCTCGTGAAAATCATATCCGAGAGTATGCGGCTGAGTTTCAAGATTTTGATATGATTCAAAGGGCGCACGCTCATCTACGGGAAGCAAACCATCAAACCAGTTATACTCTCCTGCGAAATTTCCACCCGGCCAACGGAGAAGCTTTATTCCAAGTTCCTTCATTGCTTCTATAACATCAGGTCTCATTCCTCTGAAATTATTTTTATTCATCAGAGAAACAGAACCGACATCAATACATCCATTTTTTGCAAAGGTGATTCTTATATCAGCATCCGAATCGCTTTGACTTGGGATAAGATCAAGCGTATATCTTTTCCAGTTATCATTTTTATTTAGGTTTAAGAAAGCACTTGCATATTCATTCTTTCCCCATCTGTCCGAAAGTGTTACCTTAAGTGTAATATCTTCCGTACATTTAGCTACTACTGCAAATTCATACACCTCACCTGACAAAAGATGTATCTCGTGCTGTCCTATTCCGCTTTCTGCATCTTCTGTAAAGTTCAGTATCTGCTGCGCATTACATTCTAGTCTTCTGCGCATATGATAATGCTCTTCGTAGTGATGTGTATATGGTTCCGAAAACGAACAGTAGGTATTTTCCCCTATAACGTACCATCCCTGCGCCACACCTTCCATCGCCGAAGGCTTACCTACAAATTTACGATTTTTAAGCATTTGTGCTGAAAGACCGTTACACACGCATGAGCGCGTATGCTCAAGATTATTACCGAAAAGAAACGGAGATATCATTCCAAGATTATTTTCGTTTGATGTTTCAATTTTTTCTTGTGATGCAAAGTCTGTATCTGTGGTTTTATCATAAATATGGATAGCATTACTACTAAGCGCGGGGTCGGCATCTTTGCCTTCAAGAAGCTGTGCTATACTGACTTTTAATTCTACAGCTATTCTGTTTATAAGTGAGACATCAGGACAGCTAAGACCTCTTTCCCATTTCGAAATCGCTTTTCCTGATATTCCCAAAACATTTCCGAGATCGTCCTGCGTATATCCAAGCATTTTTCTTCGCGTGGCAATAAATTCGCCGATTTTTTTCATATCCATAGTTGTCTTCCTCCACATAATTCTTTATTTTAATATCAATATAGCACACCCTCATTTTTTTGTCAATCGACCCTTGGTTTACCTATAAACAGAAATGGCATAACCGTTTACACTAGTTATGCCATTTTAAGTTATCTTGATCTATCTCAGAAAAGTACCCGGCCAGATATTACTTTTTCACGATCTTTGCCGAAAGTGCAAGCTTATTTTGATCGTCTGTCTTCACAAAGACGCGAGCCTTACCGTAATGAAGCTTTATCTTCCACGGCTTCTCAACACGCTTTGCCAGCTTTACGTAACCCGAAACGAGAGGAAGGTCGTTCATTTCCTCGTAATCAAATACGATCCTTATCTCATTTTCGCCCTTTTTGAAATTACCGTAAAATCTGTACGGACGGTTTGAAGTTCTTCCCATATGTCCGTGGCGTCTGATATTATCGCCTATAAATTCGCCGTTAAGATATACCTTCGCACGTCCGGAGAGACGCTCGATCTCGATATACTCATAGCCTTCTACGTCACAGATATTGGCAACAAGCTCTTTATGCTGCTTTTGAGGCGAAGAGCTGCTATAGGTTGCAACAAGGCGGAAATCGTCCTCGAAGCTGCCGTTATTTGGCTCAAGCTCTATCCAGTCGCAGCGATTTAAAAGGTGATTCGGCTTCTTCATAGCAAGAGGCAGTGCAACGTCCTGATCTTTGAAGGTCATTATATATTTTACTTCCTCTTCGATTGGTTTTCTCTCATAATCCATATAAGCAGGATCTCCGTTTCCTACTCCGACTATCTTTCCGTTTTCGACAGAAAGCTCAAGCTCTTCGTCTGCAAGCGGGCAGAATATACCGTTTTTATCGAAGGCGTTGATCTCATATATTGCTATATCATCCTTGGAATCTGCGCCGAGCACAAGATCGCACTTAAGATTATCTGTTTCATCCGAGGTAACGAGGCTATCCTTTAATATTTCTCCGTTACGCACACCCTCAACGCTGACAACTCCCGCCTCATACGGAAGAGTAAAGAGCGGAGCATCGAATTTTTCTATATTTCGTGTTTCTATCAGCCTTCCGTTGAGATAGAGCGAAACGCTCTCGCAGTTTGTAAATACCGCAAGCGTCACTTCCTCGCCCTCTTTATGGTTCCAGTGCGGAGTCAGCTTGAGCACGCTTTCGTCTGTCCACCACGCCTTATAGTAATAGAAGGGCGGCTTTTCCATTCCGCAGAGGTCGATAGTACCGATGCTTGATGAAATATTACTGTAATAAAACGGATTTGGCTCTCCTCGATAGTCATATCCGCTCCAGATAAAGCTTCCTGCCAAAAAGTCGCGTGTTTCGAAGACCTTGACCCATCCCTTCGGAGTAGATCCCCACGGCATCGTAACCTGTCCCGTAGAATCTATAAGTCCGTTTCCAAGATCGTTTTTAGCACCGCCGCGGCTGAGCGCGTAGCTACATTCTTCCGTTCCGATTATTGGCTGATCGGGATGCTCTGCATGGTACTCGTCAAGCCATGCCGCACTCTTATCGTTTCTGATATAGTTTACTCCGCGTATTTCGGACGAGCCGTTTGCACCGATAGAGTTGCTTCCGTTGTTTCCGCCGTATGTCACCGGACGCGTGGGGTCGAGCTCTTTTGTTATTCTCGACACCTTTTCCATAAGTCTGAAGCTCCACTTATCGTTCTGCACCGAAAACTCTTCGTTTCCAAGTGTCCAGATAAATACAGACGGACGGTTTCTGTCACGCTCTATGAGGTCAGTAAGCTGACGAAGTGCTTCGGGTGACGTACCAAACATTCTCGTCTCGTCCATAACGAGCATTCCGAGCTTATCGCAGGCATCGAGAAGTGCGGGCGACGGAGCGTGGTGCGCGCATCTGTATGCGTTTACACCCATTTCCTTCAGCTTTTTGATCTTATATTCATTCAGATTATCGGTGAGTGCTACTCCCACTCCGCCGAAATCCTGATGCACGCACGCGCCTCTCACCTTCAGAGGCTTTCCGTTGAGAAGAAATCCCTTATCGGCATCAAATCCCACAGTGCGAACACCGAAAATCACCTGAGTCTTTTCCTCACCTGCCGAAATTTCGAGTGTATAGAGATAGGGATCGTCTACCGACCAGAGTCGCGGAGCATCGATCTTAAGCTCGCAGGAAATATTTTCTTCACTATACGAAGCAAGCTCTACTGTACTTTCATTACAAGCAACCGCATTACCCTGCGCATCAAAAATACGCCACGAAACGTTCTTAAGAGAGCTCTCTGCGCTGTCGTTTACCAAAACAGCCGAAGTGTAAATGCTGCCGTCTATCTGTGTGCGAACTACCGTCTTATTATATTTGAAGTATGCAGGCTCGCCTATCATAAGATTTACGTTACGGTAGATACCCGCTCCCTCATACCACCAGCCCTCGGGCTGATCGCTGTCCACGCGCACTGCAATTGAATTATCGGTATCGGTTACAAGGTGGTCTGTAAGCTCGATAGCAAAGCTTGTATATCCGCTTGTATGGCGGTCAAGATAAACGCCGTTTACCCATACGGTCGCGTCGCGGAAAACGCCCTCGAATTCGATAAACACGCGCTTTCCTTCCCACGTGGGATCAAATGCAAACGTCTTTCTGTACCAGCCTATATGAAATATTTCGGAAACATTTGAGCGTCTTTCGAGTGTAAATCTGTGATAATGAGTATTGGGATACGCACCTGCGAAGGTATTCGCATTCAGGTCTCTTTTCAGATCTAGCGCCCAATCGTGCGGAAGGTCTATTTTTTCCCAGTTACTGTAATCGTAAAAGCGTCCCGGTGCTCCCGCCGCATCGCTGTACTTATCAAATCCAAAGGTATTAAATTCATCGATGTTGTTTTCAAACGTGAATTCCCAGCCGTTATTAAAGGATATTTTCTTCATAACAATTCTCCATTTCTCTGTCCTATAGGAAGCTATGCAAGCAGTAAATTAAGGCGTGAAGAGATTTGAATTTTGTCACGCTCGAAATAAATTTTCACGCCATCCTGCGCAGCATGTTTGTTTGGAGTTATTATAGCATATTTTTCAGTATTTGCAAGGCTTTCAAAAAATATTTCAGATAAAATAACTTTCCGCGTATCATCATCTGCAGGCATGAAAGCAAAAAGCCGAAACGGATCTTACTCCGCATCGGCTTTTTATCTGTTACAGTTTTATGCGCTGACATAGTCAGTCTTGGCAAACGAGCTTAATCGAGCTTTTCTTCCTCGTTCTTTACCTGCTCGACAAGAACGGTCAGCTTTGTAACTCTTTCTTCATCCATCTGCGCTACAATTATGAAAATATTTTCATATCGGAAGCTATCACCTACGTGAGGATCTGCTTCGAGCATTTCGATCGCCCATCCACCCATAGTTGAATATTCGCACGTGAAGCTTTCGGGCTTAACGAAGTCAATTTCTTCAAAGAAATCGTCAATATTCATATCACCAAGCACCTCGTAGGTACTTTCGCCCGTTGCAAGACATTCTGTAATGATAACGTCCGTATCGTCCCAGATATCGCCTACAAGCTCCTCAAGGATATCTTCCATTGTAACGACGCCGAGAGTTCCGCCGTACTCATCGATTACGATGGCAAGGTGCATCTTGGCTTCTCTCAGTTTTGCAAGTGCAGCGGGAAGCTTCATTGTTTTATGAAGCTTACACGGCTTAAGAAGGATCGAGCGTATATCCGGATTTACTTCATCAAGAGTTGCCTTATAGTAACGTGTAAGCGAAAGAATACCCACAATATTATCGATGCTATCCTCGTATACGGGCAGTCGCGAGAACTGTGTCATATCGCTGAGAAGTGCCATGATCTTCTCGGGATCGTCATCCATATTTATCGCGGTAACGTCGATACGCGGTGTCATAATTTTTTCGATCGTAGTGTCACTGAACTCAAGCGTGGACTGAAGCAGCTCGCCCTGTCCCTCATTAATTACACCCTCTTCCTCGACGGTGTCGATAATTGAAACAAGCTCTTCTTCAGTAACGGTAGGCTCATCGTCCTTTCTGTCATTACCCCATATCTTTCGCAGAACGAAGAGAATCGCCATAACGATAAAGACAAACGGGCTGAGTATAACTGTCAGAACACGTGTCGGTATCGCAATAATACGTACCACAGTATCTGCGTTTTGCTTTGACAGAACCTTCGGCACGATCTCACCGAAGATAAGTATAACTACGGTTATAAGTATTGTAGTAATAGTTGAAGCAAGTGCTACGTTGTTTTTAAAGAGATTCATTACGATCAAAGTCGAACAAGTAGACACCGCTATATTGGCAAGGTTATTACCAATAAGAATTGCAGACAGCGAGGTAGTAAATTTATCGCATATCTGATAAGCTATTTTCGCTGTACAGCTTCCCGCCTCAGATGCCTTACGCAAACGCATTTTATTTGCCGTATTAAAGGCGATCTCCGATGCCGAAAAGTATGCCGAGAGGCATATCATTACAAGAATGACAACGTACGCCCACCACATATTTGCAAAATGCTCCGCAAACGTCACAGTGCCACCTCCTCTTCAGCCTTTGCCGCATTCAGCGCGGCAAGATCATCTTCATCAAGGACATGAACAAGAACCTCTGTAAGACGTCCGTTCTCTATCGTTTTTGCTGTATAGCTTATATTTTCATAAAGGAAGGTCTCATCCTCCTCGGGCAGGTGTCCGAGCGTTTCAAGAATGAAGGAAAGCATCGGCTTTGTTGCTATCCTTCTCGGAGCGACCCCAAGACTCATACGCTCGTAAGCGGTCGACATAAGCATATGAGTATTTATCATATATTTATTTCCGCCAAGTGTTCTGAAATTCTGGTCAACGATATCTTCTTCGTCAAATATCTCGCCAACCAACTCCTCTAAGATATCCTCAATCGTGACAAGACCTACAACCTTTTTGGTATCGTCAAGCACCATAGCGACCTGCAGCTTACGCTGTTTCATCTCTGTCAACAGGTCGTCGATCTTAGCGTCCTTCCGAACGAAATACGGAGGCTTCATAACGCTCCTGAGTCTGATACTCGGATTCCGCTTATGCTCGATCAGATAGTTTCTTGTACGCAAAATACCGACAACTCTCTCCGAATTCTCCGCTTTTACGGGAAGTCTCGAGTGAATTGTATTACGTATTATCTCCAAAATCTCATCAGGCGTAGCATTTACTCTGACAAAGTCGATATCTCGTTCCATCGTCATAATATCGCCCGCTGTGGTCTTGGCAAATTCGAGTGCGGATTTGAGCATATCGCTCTGCTCCTCGTCAACTATGCCCTCTTCCTCTGCTGTCTCAATGATCTCTGTAAGCTCATCCTTGGTAATAGAAGGCTCTATCTCTTTTTTGCTGAAAACTTTCGATGCAAAATCGGAGATCAGACCAAAGAATGCCGAAAAAGGCTTAAGTATCTTCATAAGCAAGCGAAGCGATCCCTGGAAGAATAGAGACACCGACTCACTTCTGTCGTTCGCGAAGCTCTTGGGTATCATTTCGCTGAAGAGGAAAATAATAACCGTACTCAAAACCGAGCAGATCATAGAAAAGGCAAACGAATCAAGAAATTCTTCCGATTTACCGTATTTTTCACGGAAAATATCGGTTGCGAGAATGGTAAACACAGCCGCGCCCGCGATTTTAGTCACGTTATTTCCGAGAAGAAGTGTAGTCAGCGCCTTTTCAAATTTGTTGATGACAAACATTACGCCCTGCGCTTTTTTATTTCCGTCATCGGCAAGTGCCTTTATCTTGATCTTATTGACCGCCGAAAACGAGCTTTCTGTAGCCGCGAAATACGCGCCACCCAAAACACAAACAAAAAAGATTATCCACAAGGGTATACTGTCACTACCCATAAAAACAACTCCTTACCTAATTATTTTGTTGCATTAATAAGTATTCTATCATTTCTTATACAGATTGTCAAGTATATATGGGCAGAATATATAGAGGATCGTGCTTTTTGTTATAAAAATATGCACCCCCAAAACGATAGGGATGCATATTTTTAAAATCAAGCGATTGATTTAATTAAAAACTGTATTTCCTGTCTTCGATATCGTATATCACCCTTGCGATAGCGTGCTCGTCGTTACTTACCGTGACAAAATCTGCGGCATCCTTTGCGTCTCTACACGCGTTGGCTACAGCTATACCCACCGCAGCTGCTTTAAACATACCGATATCGTTATTATAATCGCCTATTGCGACAGTTTTTTTCGGGTCTACACCTAAATATTCTATAAGCTTTGCAAGCGCAAGGCCTTTATCTACGCCCTTCGGCAAAATTTCAAAAAGAGTTTTTTCCGAGCGTATAAAATCAAAATCGCTTGCTCGCGGATGCGCCCTGAGCGTTCTTTCCGTAGCAATGATATCCTCTTCGAGGTAGCTGCCGAATATGATCTTTCCGATCGGCTCCTTTACGTCGCGGTAATTACAAGTGAGATTCGGAAGACCGGTTACTGCTCTGAAGCCTACCATAGTTTCATTTTCCTTTGAAAAATAGGTTTTATCAAACAAACAGACCTGAATTCCCACGCCCGGAACGTTTTTATCCACGCTCTCTATAAGGTCGCAGACATCAAAAGGCATCTCACAAGTCCAGACGTACTTTTTTGCCTCTCCGTCATACACTCCGCCGCCGTTTATACAGCCAAACGGAACGTTTGGATTTACCGCATTATACGCATCGTAGGCATAGTAAGGCATACGACCCGTGATAAAGGTGAAATATCCGCCTTCCCTTTTAAAATATTCTATCGCTTCTTTATTTTCTTTTGAAATCGTTTTATCGCTTCTGTACAGCGTACCGTCAAGGTCTGTGCATATCAGCACTCCGTCAAATTTTCCCACGTCAATATCTCCTTATTGTTGTACGGGAAATTATAACATTTCGTATGTGAAATGTCAAGTACGGGCGTATTCATTACTTTTTTATTTCACACAATAATATATTGCTTTTTCTTAAAAGGTTTGCTATAATAGTGCCATACAGTTACTTAAAATAACGGAGGCAACGCACTATGACAAGAAGAGAAGCAGTGATCCGCGCTTTAAAGCACGAAGAGACCGAGCATATTCCATTCCACCTTGAGTTCACCGCTCAGGAGGAAGAAAAGGTTTTACAAGGCACGAGCAAAGAAGACTTTTTCAAAAAGCACGGAGGTTATCTGCACTATTTTCAGTATTGGGGATATCCCACCGAGCACGAAGACCGTCCCGGATATTTCACAGACGATTTCGGCGTCACATGGAATCGCTCTGGAGTTGACAAGGACATCGGCGTAGTTGACGATCCCGTAATCAGCGAGCCCGATATTTCTCTTTACCCTACTCCCTATCTCAACGAAAAAAGAATACGCGAGGAGTGCGAGCGTCTTCTTGCCACCAAGGAAGACAAATTTTGCTTTGCAGGCATAGGATTTTCTATGTTCGAACGCTTATGGAGCTACGTGGGAATAGAGGACGCACTTATCTATATGATCACCGATCCCGATTTCGTGCACGAGCTTCTCGACAAAATACTTGATTTCAATCTCAAGGTCATAGACATATTTAACGAGTATCCGTTTGACGGTATATATTTCGGCGACGATTGGGGTCAGCAGCGCGGTATGATAATGGGTGCTCCCCTTTGGCGTGAATTTATCAAGCCTCGAATGGAAATTATGTACCGACACGCCAAAAAGAACGGCAAGTTCATTCTTCAGCATTCCTGCGGAGATATTGAAGAGGTATTTGATGACCTGATTGAGATCGGTCTTGACTGCTACCAGACCGTACAGCCCGAGATATACGATCTTAAGAGCATAAAAGAAAAATACGGCGAAAAGCTCTGCTTTTGGGGAACGATATCAACTCAGCAGGCGCTTCCGAATCTTTCTCCCTCTGAGATCGAAAATATCATCGCAGATACCGCAAAGATCATGGGCAAGGGCGGCGGATTTATCATTTCTCCCACTCACGCTATTCCTCAGGACGTACCGCTCGAAAACGTTATGAAAATGATAGAATGCTTCAAAAAATTATAACAAACCGCACATTAAATACGGAGTACGCGCTATGTACTCCGCATTTTTACAATTCACCAACTTTTTAGTTAGGCATTTTTGCTCTGCGAATAGATATCAAAACAATATTTTGCATAAAAAGTTGCGCAATTATCACACTTCTGTGGTATATTTGATTTGCAAGGGGGGAATGTGTATGGAAAACATTGCAGAAAAAATGAATTTGGTGATAGAATATATTGAAAATCACCTTACAGATACCATCGATCCAAAAGAAATCGAAAAGATCGCTTGCTGCACATATTATGACGTAGGAAGAATGTTCTCTTTGATAGCCGATATCACGATTTCGGATTATATCCGCAAACGAAGACTCACGCTTGCCGGTACGGAATTAAAGTTCACGAGCGCAAAGGTCAGCGACGTGGCATTAAAATACGAATATGATTCTCCGGTCTCCTTCGCAAGAGCATTTCAGTCCTTTCACGGGTTTAATCCGAGTGATGCAAGAAAAAACGATGCGGAACTGAAATTTTTTCCGCGTCTTATTTATCAAATATGTGTTAGGGAGGTAGTAGGTACGATGAACAAAGAGATGATAACAATAAACAAAAAAGAATACGAGGCAAGCTATTTGGGAGAGGCTGATATGTCTTCCTGGTCTTATGCTTTTTCCAAAAGAAAATATTGGCGCATTGAAAATGCATATGATGATTTTAAAGACAATCCCAAATCGGTGGAAGTCCTGCCGTACAACAATTATCCCCCGATAAATATAGAAACCGGTCAGATATTTATGATCGACTACTACAAGCTCGACGGTGAAGTTGAGAGAAAATATTATATTTCAGACGGAACGATTTGGGATAATATGCTTTGCACGCGAGAATTTTTTCCTTATGAACTACAGCCCACGCGCATCGATAAAATAAATATTTTAGGAAAAGAGTATGAAGCGAGTTATTTTGGCGAGCAGGACATCTCATCATGGTCTGATTATGCTACCAAAAGAGAATTCCGCAGACTTGAAAATGTAGGAAGCGAATTTGAAAAATGCGAAATGACAAGTTCTGTCCTGCCGTACAACAATTATCCTATGATCAAAATTGAGCTCGGTCAGGTGTTCGTAATTGATTATTATACGAGAAAAGGTACTATAGATAGAAAATATTATATCGCAGATGGAACAGTTTGGCAGGATATGCCTTCAACGAGAGAATTTGTGATAGGCGAGTAAAATTGAAGACAAAACAGTGAAGACATTTATATAGTCATATAAATTGCAGGGATATTGACAAAAAACTATTGATACGATATTATAAAGCCGTGTTACACTATAACGTTAATAGCTTATATATTTTTTATGAGGTGATCAAATGGTCGTTTTGTATGTAGCTACAAGTATAGTTGCAGTTTTTATTTTGGCGATTTTTCTTCGAATCGTAGCAAAGCGTATTTTATTCTCTTTTCGTTTGAAGTCACTTTGCAGGGATAAGAGGTTTAACTTTTTTCCTACACATAGATTCTGGTGTTTCGGATGGACTAGAGGAAAGAAATGTGATTTTTTAGTTGAAACCTCCGATCTTGTTTATTCAGTCAAGCTTATCGGAAGTTGGTCCCGCCGCAATCCATTCAACTTCATTGATGAAGAACACTACTCTGTTCGCAATTTGTTTTTTCAGTTTTCTGTCGCCGCAGCAAACCAAATTCCTTATGACGTAAAGAGCAAAAGCCGATATGACTTTACGAGCTTTCTGCCGAAAGAATTAGCAAACAAACGCATTTGTACTATTATTTTAATGAGTCCTGTTTCCGGCACAGTAACGAGATCTTCGAAAGTTGCTTTGTTACCCGTATCAAACGGAGATCGAGTTGCGGAAGGTTTATTCTATTCAGCTTCCTCTTTTTTGAAGATGTTAGTTAATTTATAAAAAATACAAAGTATGCTATGTAGCCATATGAGCGACATCAAATGATAAAACAGACGGCGAAGCCGTCGTTTGGCAAAAAAGGGCGGAAACCGGTATGATTTCCGCCCTATATTTAGTGTTTTTTATTTTATCATATCAATTCCCTTTTGAAGCGTATCCGCAGAAATTGCTCCGGTCACTTGTGCAATCAAATATCCCTCTGCATCTATAAAGTATGTGGTGGGTAAGGAATATACACTGTAAGTGGTTGCCGCATTGGAGTCTGTATCATAGAACACAGGAAAGGTATATCCTTTTTCTGAAATAAACGCCTTTGCGCTACTGAGCGTTTCACGACCGACGGTCATATTGACCATCAAGAAATGGATCTCATCGCCAAGCTCCAGATATTTTTCGTGGAAGTCAGGCATCTCGCTTTGGCAAGGGCCACACCAGCTTGCCCAGAAATTTAGTACGATCGGCTTACCGACATAATCCGACAGATTGACTTTTTTTCCCGATTCATCATAAACAGCGAAATCGGGAGCTTTCGTCAGTTGCCACTTTGTATCGTCTGTGCCTGATTTATCATTTTGGTTTTCATTATCATTCTTTTCTTGATCTCCTTGAATTAGCAGTTGATCGGGAGCATCATTTTTACCGAGTTGCGTATAAAGCACAGAAGCACCGCCGATCAGAAGAACAAACACCAACGCAAGTATGATTATATTTCTCTTCTTACTCATAGTTCCTCCTTATCCGAAAAGGCTTAAAAATCGTCCGAGCATTCCCGTTGCCATAAAAATACCGATTGCAACAAGCAAACTGCCGCTGACGATATTGATAACTTTATAGTTTTTCTTGATCCAATTAAATGCCGATTTCAAATAATCAATCAGCACCGCGCTGAGAATGAACGGGATGCCAAGTCCCATTGAATACGCCAAAAGCATCAGCATTCCCTCTACGATGTGCGCCTGTTGGGATGCAAGCATTAGCGCCGAACCGAGAAACGCTCCCACGCAAGGCGTCCAACCGACGGAAAACACCATTCCAAAAAGCAGGGCCGAAAAGAATCCCATATTATCGGTCTTAACCGATTTGCCGCCACCTCGGAACAGGTTCAGTTTGAACACGCCAAGGAAGTTAAGCCCGAAGAACACAACGATAAGACCCGAGACAATGTTGACTGCCGTCTGATACTCTCTTAAGAAGCTTCCCACCGTTCCTGCAAGTGCTCCGAGTATCACGAATACCACAGTAAAGCCGGTAACGAAGCCGAGCGCGCCTTTCAGCGTTTTGCCCGTAGTTCGTTCACCGCCGCCTGCAAAATAGGAAATGTAGATGGGCAGCATCGGGAGCAGGCACGGTGAGATGAAGGTTATAATGCCTTCCAAAAATGCGATCACATATTGCATTTACCGTCACACCCCTTTCCGAAAAGTCCCGAAAGCAATAGTCCTACAACTCCCATATAGATCATAGTAATAATGGGATTTGACGTGATCGGACAACTACCTGTGGAACAACCAACAGCATAATAATATCCAAGTCCCACAAGAGCACCGCCTACAGTAAACAGGAGC
>JAFXJH010000051.1 GCA_017532425.1 Clostridia bacterium
ACTCAAAACGACTCTGACGTTCAGTAAAATTTCACACGCCTATGAAGACACCGCAAATGCGTTTTACAGCTTTATAGGCGTGTTTTGTTTTTACACCGCACGCAAATTATGAATTTTTTGTAAACTGTAAAAAATATATGGTGTTTTTTTTAAAATTTGTCGTCTTTATATGTAGAAGAGAAAATTAATCTTCAAAACTTTGAAAGGTGAGGTAATTTATTATGAAAAAAATTATTTGCACTCTACTGATTGTAGCTTTCTTGACATCCTTGTTTGCGAGTTGCGGAAATGACATCGGTCCCGACTTAAACGAAAAGCTTCCGACCGCCGACGAGATCAAACTTGAATATTTCACAGCCGTTGCCAACAGCAAAAGTTTTTCCGATGCTGTCACTGTCACAGTATGCGAGCAGTATCGCGACACACTCGGCGAAAAAGTGACGGTCAAGATGCCCGGTCTTGATACTATGGAAATAGAAAAAGACAGCGAAATACGTGTAGCCGTAGACAAATTTGCTGACGAAGACGGCATAACCGTATATGCGAAAAATGTTCAGGTCATATCATTTGAAATAGAACCATCGATCATACAAAGTATTCCAGCCAAAGAATTCGGCATCACCAAATTCACCTGTGAAGCAAACGGTGTTAGTATGGGAAATGCAGTTTATGTTACCGTCGACAATGAAGCAAACAATACAGAACTGCTCGGAAAAACAGTAAACGTATCAATGACAGGTATTTATTCGCTCGATATTTGGGACGGTGACCGCTTGGAAATTACCGTTAACAGTGTTACCAAAACCTTGCCTATAACTGTATATGCTTCGGACATAAAGGTTATCGAACGTGGAGAAGCACATAAAAATAACGATCAAATTGACGGTTACGGTATTGGTCCGTTCACGGTTCCCGATTTTTCCAAATTGTACGTTCCCGATGATTTCACCGACCCTTCCGATCTCATTAGCTTTTATGAAGAAAGTAACGGAGATTTTACCAAAGAAGAGGTAGAAGCAATAGAATATTACTTTTTTCAAAACCAATGGTATTCTTACGGTGACATTTTACGTGTTGTTGAAATTAAAGACGACCGGGTCTACCTCGCTGACGTTTCTGACAAAGATGCTAACTACTTAATCATAGGTGTTCCGAATGCTTCATTTTCTATAGGAGACCACGTAAGGGTTGAGGTTACTGAATACTTTTGTGCAAAGAAAAATTTCAAGTATAACATTGCCTTTTCAAGATATATAAAGACATTTGAAGCATTGGATTTCGAAAAATACAAAAGCGCATACTATACAGCATATTCAGTAGAGAAACCCGTAATCTACCTCTACCCTGAAGAAGACACACTCTGTTCTGTCAAGGTAGATCTTGACGGCAAGCTGACCTGCACATATCCCGATCACGGAAATGACGGTTGGCAGAATTTTGTCGCACGTCCCGACGGCACGCTTGTTTTCCCCGACGGAAAAGAATATTACTGTCTCTACTGGGAGGGCGTTGCGAACATGACTCCCGATTTTTCGAAGGGCTTCTGTGTGAAGGGTGCAGACACGGCAGAATTTTTGAGCGACATTCTGCTTGAAATCGGACTCACGCCGCGTGAAGCAAACGAGTTTATTATCTACTGGCTGCCTATTCTTCAAGAAAACGAGTACAATCTCATTTCCTTCCAGAGAGATGCTTACACCGATATTGCTGATCTTATAATCGATCCCGCGCCCGACAGTCTGCTCCGCGTTTACATGGTTGCAAAGCCTCTTGATTCTTTCACTAAGATCGAGCCGCAGGTGTTTGACGGATTTGTCCGCGACGGATTTACCGTTGTTGAGTGGGGAGGAAGTATTATACAGTAGCAAAAGATAAAGGAGACATTTTTATGAAGAAACTGATTATATTTATATTAACCGTTTCGTTATTAGTGCCTACATTCTACGGATGCTCTGCCGACAAGCCACAAACAGCGCCCGAAGGTCCGCTGTTCGACGTTTTGATATTCAACGGTAAAGAAGCCAAAGCAAAAACGGATATAAGCAAAGCGCTCGGTGAAGAAATAATTCATATAATGAGCGGCTACGAGTGGGAGGAAAAGCTTCCCGAATGTATTGCAAATGTCGAATTCAAGGCAGACGGTAAAACGATTTGGTATTCTGCCGACAACGGTTATTTCTGTGACATAAGCAACGAATGCCATATTACAGTTGACGACGATGCGCGCAAGCGTGCAAACGAAATATTCGGAGTAAGCGAGTCGAAAAAGACCGATACCGGCAAAGAAAAGGTTATATACTTTTATCAGTACAGTTGGGACGGTTGGGGCATTGAAGTAAAGTCGATTTCGGCGTGCGATGAGGCGTATAAGCTTATAACGGCGCTCAGCTCTGCCAAAAAGACGGGCAAAACCGAACCAATGATAGCAGAAGACTTTTGCAACTCTTTTCTCGATCTTCCTAACCGTGGAATCTCACTTCCCGTTGAGCGAGGAACGATATGGATAGAAGCAGAGGAAAAACGATACCGAATTGACGGTGATTTCACTCAGCTATGCCTTGTAGAGACCTATTTCGGCAAGGGAGAAGCTTTGGTGCTTACCGACGAGCTTAAAAATATGATCATTGATATGCGCAACTATTGGCCAAACGACGTTTATTACGGTGAATACGATAAAAGCAGTAACGAAATCACCTTACGGCATCTTTACAGTGCAGATTCTTCTGTTGATATTAAGATAAAAGAAATTTACGTAAGATTTATGTATCGTTACAACAAAAATAAGATAACGCTTGAACTTACGTCCGACATTTATCAGATCGCGGAAGTGGATGTTTTGGGGTATAAGAGCAGCGACAATCTTTTAGACGGAGATCGAAGAAACGTCCCCCTGCGAGCAGGTACAAACGTAGCAGATTTTTCTTTTGGCTCGTCTTTTGATTATTATTTTTGGCTTAGTATCAAATCGGGAAACACAATAATTACGTTAAAAATACAAGCCTGACACCATATTTAGACTAAAAAAACGACCTGACTTAAAAATCAGGTCGTTTTTTATTTTTATTCAAGCTCAAAGGCACCCGTATAAAGCTGATAGTAAGTTCCTTTTTCTTCTATAAGCTTATCGTGGCTTCCTCGTTCAATTATTCGTCCGTGGTCGAGCACCATTATAACGTCCGAGTTCATAACGGTCGAAAGCCTATGCGCTATTACAAATACCGTTCTGCCCTCCATAAGCTTATCCATACCGCGCTGAACGATCGCTTCGGTTCTCGTATCTATCGACGAGGTCGCTTCATCGAGGATCATTACGGGAGGATTTGCAACTGCCGCACGCGCTATCGCGATAAGCTGTCGTTGTCCCTGCGAGAGGTTTGCTCCGTTATTTGTAAGCTCTGTATTATATCCGTCGGGAAGTCTTGTGATGAAATCATCCGCTCCCGCAAGCTTTGCGGCTTCGACACACTCCTCATCGGTAGCCTCAAGGCGTCCGTATCTGATATTATCCATTACTGTTCCCGTGAACAGATTCGTTTCCTGAAGAACTATGCCGAGTGATCTGCGCAGGTCGGATTTCTTTATCTTATTGATATTTATTCCGTCATAGCGCACCTTACCGTCTGCGATATCGTAGAAGCGGTTTATAAGGTTAGTTATCGTCGTTTTACCCGCGCCCGTCGCACCTACAAAGGCAACCTTCTGTCCGGGCTGTGCATATATCGTGATATCGTGAAGTACGTCCTTGCCCTCTTCGTATGCGAAATCGACCTCTGTAAGTCTTACGTCACCTCTAAGCTCGGTATAGGTAAGCGTTCCGTCGCTATGCGGATGCTTCCAAGCCCAGTGTCCCGTCTGGTGGTCGCACTCTGTGATATTTCCATCTTCGTCTATCGTACAGTTTACAAGTGTAACATATCCGTCATCCGTTTCGGGAGTCTGATCCATAAGTGTGAACACTCTCTTTGCGCCTGCAAGACCCATAATTATTGAGTTGAGCTGCTGTGAGAGGGTATTTATATTTCCCGTAAACTGCTTTGTCATATTGAGGAAGGGCACGAGCATCGGAATTCCGAATGCCATTCCCGAGATACTGACGTTTTTAAGTCCCGAAAGCAGGAAGATTCCGCTTGCTATCGCGCAAAGAACGTAAAGCACGTTACCGATATTATTTATTATCGGTCCGAGCATATTTGCATATGCGTGCGCTCTTGAGCTATCCTCGTAAAGCTCGTTATTAATTTTATCGAAATCTTCTATCGCCGCATCCTCGTGCGAGAAGACCTTTATTACCTTCTGTCCGTTCATCATCTCCTGAATAAAGCCTTCTGCCTTACCTATAGATTTCTGCTGACGGATAAAGTATTTTGCCGAGCCGCCGCCTATCTTCTTTGACACAAAGAGCATTGCGACAACGCCTACAAGTACGACGAGAGTCATCCATAAACTGTACCAGAGCATAAGCGAAAGCACGGTACATACTATTATAGAGGACTGAAGCAGCTGAGGAAGGGACTGCGACACAAGCTGACGGAGAGTATCTATATCGTTCGTATAGTAGCTCATTATATCGCCGTGCTTATTTGTATCGAAATACTTTATCGGGAGATTCTGCATTCCGTCGAACATCCTGCAGCGCATTTTACTGAGGAATCCCTGCGTAATATACGCCATAAGCTGTGTGTGTATCGTTATGAAAACAAGGGACAGCAGATAAAGAGTTGCAAGTATCGCTATTATTGGAAGTATTTCCTTAGATGCGGCATCCCAGTTAAAGTTGCCCGCCTCCGTATATTTATCAACGACCTCAAGCACGCTCTTTATAAAAAGCGAGGGAATGGAGGAAACCACTGCCGAAAAGATTATACAGAAAATCGTTATAGGGACGAGCACGGGATAGGATTTAAAGAGGAGCTTGACTACTCTGCCGAGCGTACCCTTATCTATCTTGCGTTTTCCGCCGGGCATTTTTTTATTATCAGCCATTCTGCTCACCTCCGCCCGTCTGCTGTGTATATACTTCTCTGTAGATATCGCTTATCTCGAGAAGCTCGCTATGTGTTCCGACAGCCGATATCTTACCGCCGTCCATTACGATTATCATATCTGCATCCTGAACAGATGCAACGCGCTGTGCGATTATGATCTTCGTGGTTTCGGGAATATACCTCTTGAATCCGCCGCGGATGAGCATATCCGTCTTTGTATCGACCGCACTCGTAGAGTCGTCGAGAATAAGTATTTTCGGCTTTTTGAGCAGTGCTCTTGCAATACAGAGTCTCTGCTTCTGTCCGCCCGAAACGTTAGTACCGCCCTGCTCTATTTTGGTATCGTAGCCATCGGGGAAGCTTCTTATGAAATCGTCCGCCTGAGCAAGCTTACACGCCTCCACGAGCTCTTCATCGGTCGCCTCGGCGTTACCCCATCTCAGATTTTCCTTGATGGTACCCGAGAAAAGAAGATTCTTTTGAAGCACCATTGCAACCGAGCTGCGCAGGGTATCAATATCGTAGTTGCGCACGTCAACGCCGCCTACCGTAACGCTTCCCTCGCTTACGTCGTAAAGTCGCGGAATAAGCTGAACTATGGTCGTCTTACTTGATCCCGTGCCTCCGAGTATTCCGACGGTTGCTCCCGACGGTATTTTAAGATCTATATCCGAAAGCGCGTTCTTTTCTGCTTTTGCCGAATATTTGAAGCTTACGTTATCAAAAACTATCGAACCGTCTGCAACTTCCGTAATCGCCTCCGTGGGGTTTGCAAGCGTCGTTTCCTCTTTAAGCACCTCATATATACGCTTCATCGACTCGGACGACATAGTGAGCATTACGTATATCATCGCGAGCATCATAAGCTGCATAAGTATCTGCATACCGTAGGTAAGCATCGCCGATATCTCACCGACGTTAATAAGTGTTGCGCCGCTCTCAATTATCATTTTCGAGCCGACCGTAAGCACGAAGAGCATATTGAAGTATACGCATATCTGCATAAGCGGGTTATTAAGTGCGACCATACGCTCTGCGCGTGTAAAATCGTTTCTTATATTATCTGCCGCTGTGCCGAATTTTTCTTTTTCATATTCCTCGCGCGAAAAGCCCTTTACAACTCTCATTCCTCTGACGTTTTCTTCTATCGACTCGTTAAGGCGGTCATATTTCTTGAAAACTCTTCTGAATGCGGGCATCGCGTGGCGCGCAACCATAAGAAGTCCGCACACGAGAAAAGGAATAAGCACGACAAAAGACGTAGCAAGCGCACCTCCCATTATATATGCCATAATTATTGAGAAAATAAGCATAAGGGGAGCTCTTATTGCTATACGTATCAGCATCATAAACGCCATCTGAACGTTTGTAACGTCGGTCGTCATTCTCGTAACGAGCGATGACGAAGAAAATTTGTCGATATTCTCAAAGGAATACGTCTGGATCTTACGGAAAAGATCTCCGCGAAGATTCTTAGCAAATCCCGCAGACGCCTTTGCGCAGGTAAATCCCGCAACCGCACCGCACGTAAGCGACAAAACCGCCATAACAAACAAAACGAGTCCGGTCTTGACTATTTCGATAAGCTCTGCACCCGACTCGATACGATTTACCATATCGGCTGTGATAAACGGAATAAATACCTCTATAACTACCTCTGCCGTAATAAAAATAAGCGTAAGTATAGTCGCAAGCTTATATTCCCGAACACATGCCAGCAATCTTTTAAACATTTACGGTTCTTCCTTTCAAATTTGTTATACAAAATATTATTATACATAAATTTATTTCAAATTGCAATAACAGATAATAATCTTTTTCAAAGTTAACACCGAGTTAAATTTTTATCCAAAAAGAGAAAATAATTAACTCCCTTTTACGTTCATTTCACGTCAAAGGGAGTTATTGCTTATTTTACGACATAGGATTTCCCTGCAGCTTTTTCAAAAGCAGCTCGGTCTCTGTCGGCATATATTTTTCATCGATGCTTTTTCTTATCGAAAGCATTTTACTATCTACCTCGGCTATCGTCTCCGCGCAGCTCTTAAGCTGTGTGCTTACGTCATCGCTCTCGGATATCGCGCGCTTATATTTCATCTCGTGCTCAAGGCTTGCCCAGAAAT
>JAFXJH010000052.1 GCA_017532425.1 Clostridia bacterium
ATCTTATTAAGGCTTTAACAAACGAGCAGCTCAAGTCGGAAATTCCCGAGCTCAACATCGGTGACACTGTAAGAGTGCACAACAAAATCAAGGAAGGTAACAAAGAGCGTATTCAGATGTTCGAAGGAACTATCATCGCTAAGAGAGGCGGCGGAATCTCCGCAACCTTCACTGTAAGAAGAGTTTCTTACGGTATCGGCGTAGAAAAGACCTTCCCGATTCACTCTCCCAACGTTGAAAAGGTTGACGTTATCCGCAGCGGTAAGGTACGCCGCGCTAAGCTCTACTATCTCCGTGACAGAGCAGGCAAGAGTGCCAAGGTTAAGGAAAAGGTTTAATTCTTTTCAAGACCTCTATTTGATGATTGAAGAAAACCGCGGCTTAGGATATTATCCAAACCGCGGCTTTTTTCGCAAATTTTAATTAAGTAAAATACCTTTCAGATTATTACCGTATAATATTCTCCGAGATTTGCGGGATGGTAGGAAAGCTTGGCTTTGCGAAGTCCCTCAAGTCCCATATCCTCTTCACGGTTTATAAGGAGAGTGTCGGAAAATTCACGCTCGGCAAAGGTCTTGTTGATGGTCGCAAACGAACCGCTGAAATTCTTGTCCGCCTTTTCAATGTGGATAAGCGCGACATCGTCCGACATATGCTCACCGATAGAGTAGGCAACGGGTTTGCCGTCGCAGACTATCACTCCCGCGGCAAGACCGAGCGCGGAGAAGTTTTCGATAAGCTCGTTTATCGCGATATGCTCGTCGGCAAGATCAGGACCCGATTCGGGGTCGTAAAGCTTTTCGCACGCCTCTTTGAGAAGGTCTGTGTTATCGGCAGTTATTTTTATATATTCAAAGGAATATTTCGATGTGAAGCTGTTTACGTGATTCCTTTTCTGATGAAATTTTTTGCCCGACAGATTTATGAGATCGGATGTGTTGTAGAAATAGTCGGAAAGCTCACGGGATAAGATTATCTCGCCTTCGGGAAGGACCTCCTTTATTTCGGGGAGAGCGTCAGACGTGATCGGGCAGAGCTTTATTCTTTCTTCGCCAAGCTTTTCCTTTATCTTTCTTAAAAGAGAATAAGGAAATTTGCTGTCGGTGTGAAACGGGGGAATAACGGTGAAAAGATCGTCACGGTATTTGCCGAGGATGATCTGAAAGCCGTCGATCTCGGCAATACGGTAGTTCATTGCGTGTCTCCAAGCGTAAATATTTGAAAAATTGCAAAATGAAATGCTTCCCGGGCGATAGAAAATATCACGGTCTTTTATGCCGATCTCGCGCACGGAAAGCTCTCCGAAGGATAAATTTGACATTGTAAAAGCGCAGTTCCTTGCTAAAAGTTATAGAATATGACTGTATTGTAGCACTTCGAATGGGCTTTTTCAATAGATTTTAAAAAATATTTAAAAAAAATCAAAAAAGGTATTGCAAAAACGAAAATGTTGTGGTACAATATGACGTACTATGAATGAATTTAGTAAGGCAAGGGGTGTTAAGATTGAAGGAAGGCATTCATCCGCAGTATAAAGAAGTGACTATCAAATGTGCGTGCGGCGAAGAGGTAAAAACTCGTTCAACCAAAGGCGATATGCATGTTGAAATATGCTCTAAGTGTCATCCGTTCTTTACCGGTAAGCAGAAGTTTGTAGATGCCGGCGGACGTGTAGACAAGTTCAAGAAGCGTATGGAAGGCAGAGGCTAATAATGTCACGTTTATGGCGAATGCATATAGATAGTTCTATGTGTATTCGCCATTTTGCTTTTTACAGACAAATTCGTAAATAAATTCAGGGTTAATAACAGAAGATATGAAAAAAGAAAATATATTCGAAAAAGAAAGCGAAGTGCTCGCTATACTCGTGTCCGTTCTTACTCCCGATAAGGACGAGCACGAAAACGAGGTCTCTCTCGACGAGCTTGAAAGACTGCTCGACACGGCAGGCGGCAAGCTTTTTGCCAAGGTAGTGCAGTCAAGACCGTCGACCGATATAAAAAGCTACGTCGGCGCGGGAAAGCTTGAGGAAATAAAAGAGCTTTGCGAAAATAATGGGATAACGCTCGTGGTTTGCGACGACGAGCTTTCTCCGTCGCAGATAAGAAATATGGAGGACGCTATCGGTGACGTGCGCGTTATCGACAGAAGTATGCTTATACTCGATATCTTCGCTCTGCATGCAACAAGCGGAGAGGGTAAGCTTCAGGTAGAGCTTGCACAGCTCAGATATACGCTCCCGAGACTTATGGGTAAGGGTACGGAGCTTTCAAGACTCGGAGGCGGTATCGGTACAAGAGGTCCGGGTGAAAGCAAGCTCGAGACAGACAGACGTCACATTCAGAGAAGAATAGTGGCTCTTGAAAATGAGATACGCGAGCTTGAAAATAACCGAAATATTCAGCGCTCAAGACGCGAAAAGTCGGGAATACAGAAGATAGCGGTGGTAGGCTATACAAACGCGGGAAAATCCACGCTTATGAACAGACTCACGGGTGCGGGAATACTCGCCGAGGATAAGCTTTTTGCAACGCTTGACCCGACGACAAGAAAGTATGCGCTCCCGAGCGGAAGAGAGATACTTCTGACAGATACGGTAGGATTTATAAGAAATCTGCCGCACCATCTGATAAGAGCGTTTAAGAGCACGCTTGACGAGGCAAAATATGCGGACGCGCTCCTTATAGTTATAGACGCATCCGACCCCGAGGCGGAATCACAGCTCGAGGTTACAGAAAAGCTGCTTTATGACCTCGGCGCATCCTCAAAGCCGACTGTATGCGTTTTCAATAAGTGCGATAAATGCGAGGGTATATCAAACGAGCTGATGTACAGAGCGTCAATGGACCGTTCTGTCGCGATATCTGCGCTTGACGGCAGAGGAGTTGAAGAGCTCGTTGACGAGCTTGAGCGTATAGCGCTCGCAGGGAAGAGCCTATGCCTTTTCAAGATTCCAAACAGCGCGGGCGGAGATGTTGCTTATCTTTACCGCAACGCAACCGTAGAAAACGTTGAGTATGAGGGTGACTTCGCACTTGTGCTTGCCGTTGTCGATGAAAGCGTCAAGGGAAAAATGAAAAAATATATAGTTAAAAATATATAAGTAATCAGTATTATCAAAGGAGGTGTGCTCTACGGAAGAAATATACGTTACTCTCGGAAAGGAAGGTATTTCCGAAACAGAGGTCAAGAAAAGTATTTTCATAGGCCACGCCGCGCCGGTAAAAAGCGAGGCGGATGCTCTCGAATATATTGCGAAATATAAAAAGAAATACAGCGATGCTACGCATAACGTATGGGCATACCTGATAAAAAACGGAAATCTTATGCGGTATACAGACGACGGTGAGCCGAGCGGTACGTCGGGAATTCCCGTGCTCGACGTGATTAGAAAGGGAGGATTTACCGATGCCGTTATAGTGGTCACGAGATATTTCGGCGGTACGCTTCTCGGCACGGGCGGACTTGTGCGCGCATATTCCGCGGCGGCAAAGGCGGCTGTCGATGACGCGGGACTTGCATCGTTCAGTAAATTCGACGAGATAATCGTTGAGACCGATTATCAGATGTATCAGAAGCTGAAAAACTATCTGAAGCACCCCGACGTTATAGTGGACGAGACCGAGTTTTCGGGCACGGTAATGGTGAAAATTGCCGTTTTTGAGGAGTCTACCGAAAGCGTATGTAAGGATATATCCGAAATGTCGGCGGGCAGAGCGGTAATAGAAAAGATAGGTCAACGGCTTGACCAAAAAAGAGAAAGCATTATTTAAGAGGCTTGAAAATGGACAAGAATAATGAAAATATGCAGGCGGTAAATAACCAAAGACCGCTTCTTGAAAATGACGAATATTATAAGGAAATAACAGAGCTCTGCAGCGGTGCGACCGAACCGAAATTTTATCCCGAATTTGGAGATGAGATATGGAAATGTACCTGCGGCCATACTAACGATGCGAAAAGCGAGTGCTGTCAGAAGTGCGGTGTTTCCTGCGATAAGCTCAGGCTTTTCTTCAGCGAGCTCTTTTTGCTTCAGAAAAGAAGAGAAAACGAGGTGCGCAGAAAGGCTCTGGAAAAGAAGCGTATGGAGGATGATGCCGAAAAATGGCGTCAGATAGACCCCGAGGTAGAGCATATATACAGCGAGGCACAGAGCTTTGAGCCTACAAGAGATAACTATCTTGCGGCAGCCAAAAAGCTCGACTCGATAAAGGGCTATAAGGATTCGGAGGCTCTTGCGGCAAAATACAGAGAGCTTGCCGAGGATGCGCCTCTGTACGACAAAAAAACACTTGCACAAATGCGCATTGAAAAGATCAAAAAGGCAATAAACGTTTCTCTTATTGCGGCGGGAGCACTGCTTGTGATATATATAATACTTTATTTCACGGTCATAGCTCCGGGCGGTATGAGATATAAAATAGTGGACGGAGAGGTTACGATAACCTCGTATAATCAGTTCTTCGGCGGCAAAAACGTGGTCATTCCCGAAAAGATAATGGGAAAAAAGGTCACAGCGATAGGCGACTATGCTTTTGAGGAATGTACCGCAGTTTTGAGCGTCAAGATACCGGATACCGTAAAAAAAATAGGTAACGGTGCATTCAGAAACTGTGATTCGCTTAAGAAGATAGTTATACCCGCGTCGGTAACAGAGCTGGGAAGTACCTCATTCTCTTACTGCGACCTTCTTACCGATGCAGAGCTCTATTCGCAGGCAACAAAGATACCTATGACAATGTTCAGGGATTGCCCGAAGCTGTCAAGAGTAATAATAGATATGCCGCTTGAGATCATAGATTCGAGTGCATTCTATAAGTGTACGGAAATAAAGGTCGTAAGATATACGGGCACGCGCGAGGAATGGGGAAAGATATCCATACAGGGCGGAAACGAGAGCCTTACTCAGGCGGCTGTGCAGTATGATTATGAGCCGTGATACGTAAACCTTTTATCTGAAACTTTCGGAGGCAAAATGTGGAGCGTCTTGTTTTTCACGTTGATGTAAACAGCGCCTTTCTTTCGTGGGAGGCATCCCGCATCGTAAAGGACGGCGGCGAGGATATAAGACTGATCCCGTCTGTAGTGGGCGGTGACCCGAATAAACGCACGGGAGTGGTGCTTGCAAAGTCTATTCCCGCAAAGAAATTCGGTATAAAAACGGGTGAGCCTCTGTCTGCCGCGCTTCGCAAATGTCCGAATCTCTTCATAGCACGTCCCGATTTCTCACTGTATGAGAAAAATTCACGCGCTTTTATGAGTATATGCGCTCAGTATACCCCGACTCTTGAAAAATTCTCGATAGACGAATGCTTTCTTGATATGAGCGGTATGCACCTGATCTATCCCGACCCGATAGCTACAGCGCACGAAATAAAAGACAGAATATATAACGAGCTTGGCTTTACCGTCAATATAGGCGTAGGCTCCAATAAGCTGCTTGCCAAAATGGCGAGCGATTTTGAAAAGCCCAATAAAGTGCACACCCTCTTTTACGATGAAATAGAGGAAAAGATGTGGAAGCTGCCCGTCAGAGAGCTCTTCTCGGTAGGAGCATCGACGGCGGCACGGCTTGAAAGATCGTATATCTATACGATAGGCGACCTTGCGAGAAGAAGCCTCAGATCAGTGCAGGCTATTGTGGGAGTAAAGCTCGGGGAGCTTATTCACTCGTACGCAAACGGAATAGATAATTCGATAGTTACAGCCGAGCACGAGGAGGCAAAGGGATACAGCATCTCGACCACCTTCGAGCATGATATCACCTCTATGAAGGATGCAAAAAAAATACTTCTGATGCTTTCTGACAGCGTGAGCGCGCGTATGAGAGCAGACGGAGCGCAGGCATACTGTATCGGTGTCAGCGTAAGGACGGGAGAATTTAAAAACAATTCCCATCAGAGAAAGCTTTTCGAGGCTACCGATATAACCTCCGAAATATACGAGGTCTCTTCATCTCTTATAGAAGAGCTGTGGGACGGACATACCCCGATAAGACTAATAGGACTTTCGCTGACCTCACTCACACGCGGTGAGGGTGAGCAGATCTCCTTTTTTGAAGACGAAGAAAAGGAAAAAAAGCGAAAGGTCGATAAAACGGTCGATAATATACGAAATAAATTCGGCTCGGATACAGTCGTGCGCGGCACATCCTATAAAACCAAGATGAACGTCGGAAAAAAGTATAAGGCGCAGATGGAAAATAAAGAGGACGGGGAAGATGAATAAAATCCCCCAAAGGATACTTAAATCCGCGTTGTAGGGACCGGCGTCCCCGACGGTCCGTGATAAATGTGCGGTAACTGAACGTAAATAAGAATTTGACAAACGGATAAAAAATAAATCATTTATGAGAAATATGGAAGAAAGCAGAATTTTGTTTGATGATTGGGCTACAAGAAGTGATGCGGTTTTTAACGGTGGAAAAAAATCATATTTTTTCTGTATAATATGCGTCAGCTTTATGCTCATTGCTTCAATTATTGGTGTGTTTTTTGAGTGGGGCGTAATAGTCGCATTTGTTATTTCGCTTATCACTCTTATATACGTTACGCTCGAGTGGTTAAAAGTTAAATATAATCACTTAATCATTCGAGAAAATCAAATCGAAATTACAAATAGATTTAACAAGACCACCATTTATCATATCAATACAAACGATATGCTTGTAGAATTGTCTTATCCTTTTAACAGGAGAAGTGGCGGAATTATAATGAAATTTTTTGATTCCGATTCTAATTTTGTTTGTAAGTACGAAGATATGTTAAATAGGGCAGCTCCTTTTGGAGCAGAACCGTCCGATTGGGAGAAAAGTATTACGGCACTAGGTGTTCAGATTAAAGACCCGGCGGAAATAATTAAAAACAGGTAAGAACATAACAAACTTATTAAGTAAAAATCCCCCGACAGACCAAAAATCTGTCGGGGTTTCGTCATTTTACAAGAAATAGCTTTATTCTCTTATCCCTTCCTCAAATTATAAAGCAGATTAAACACCACCCAAAGCTGCGGGAAGAAATTCATAATATTCCATACACCGATTCCGTAAAGCCCAAGCTCGTTTGCAAGGGCAAGCTTCGCTGTAACGCTGCGCGCGTCCTCGAATTGCACCTCGTGCGATTTTCCGTCGCGTACGTATGTGAAATAAGGGGTCTGCGACTTTTCATCAAACATTATTTCGGAGCCGGTGTCAATGGCAAGACGTATTGCCTGCTCGTTTGATATCGTGCGCGCGGGAGGTCCGTTTTTGTCAAAGGGTACGATAAAATCATATCCGTAATTCGGCAGACCGAGGAATATCTTGTCGGGCGGTATTTGACTTACAGCGTACTCTGCGACCTCGCGCACCTTGTCAAGAGGAGCAACGGGAAGGGCGGGACCGCGCGAATATCCCCATTCGTAGGTCATAAGAAGCACCTTGTCGGCGATCTCTCCGAGCGCTTTGTAATCGTGCGCCTCGTAAAGAAGCCCGCTCTGATCGGAAGAAGTCTTCGGTGCAAGCGCTACCCAGACCTGATACCCGTAAGGCTCGAGCTTTTCCTTTGCCTTGGCAACAAAAGACGTGAATTTGTCGCGCTCCTCGGGGAAAATGTACTCAAAATCAATGTCGAGCGCGCGATATCCTAAAATGTTCATATTGCTGACTACGTTGTTCAGTAAAGCCTCCTGAAGCTCCTCGTCGTTAAGGAGAAGGGAGGTCAGAGTGTTGTCAAAAAGCCCCTTGTCGTTGAGAGAGGAGATCATCATTACGGGAACGGTTCCGTACTCGCGGGCTTTAGATACAAGACGGCTGTCCTCGGGCGATATGAGCTCACCCTCGGCTGTAAATCCGTAGGTAAATGGTGTCAGGAAGGATAAAAAGGGAAGTGTGCGCGAGAGTGTGTCATCGCGTATCTGCGGATAAGCGTATCCGTTTGTTGCGAGACTTCCGATCTTTTCCTCGCCGTATGAGATTATAAGCACCTGACCGGGATATATAGTATCGCTTCCCATAAGCGAGAGATTGTTGCGCCGTAGCTGATTTACCCCCGTTTTGTATTTTATGGCTATAGAAAAGAGGGTTTCTCCCGGCTCTACCGTGTGTGTGACCTTGGGTACAGCAATTATAAGAGCCTGACCGAGCGCAGGATAACCCGAGGGACCGAGTCCGTTGTCGCGTATAATTTGTGATGGAGAGGCAGAATACTGCCTTGCTATCGAATAAACCGTTTCACCGGGCTTAACTGTGTGTATTATCATTTTTCGTTTCCTTTCTGAAAAACTGTTTCATATACAGAATATGAAAAAAATCGAAAAATGAGAACGGTTTTTGAAAAAATAAAAGATTCGTCTTCGGAAAAGAGGACGAATCTTAGTCGGGGGTTCGAAAGAGGATTTTGCCGATGAGCAATCCCGCTGCAGCGGTTTAGCCTTCCCCAGCGGGGGAAGGTGGCAGCTGAAGGCTGACGGATGAGGTGTTTTTAAGCTAAAATTACTCCTCATCCACCACTGCGTGGTCCCCCTTCTCCTACAGGAGAAGGCTTTGGTATAATGTTAGCGATAGAGGGCGAGTTTACAAGTGTCTGTTGTTTTTATCAGCGGTTTACAGCCGTATAGCAAACCACCGGCTTTGCCTGTGGTTATGATTTCGAACTCAAAAGCGAAGCCCCGCGCGAGGCGGGGCGAGAATCATAACATGATCTCAGCAAATTCTTTAGGATAATGAATCTTATACCACATCAGCGTTGCCGCCAACTTCACATAGGTAACGCCGTGTGCTTTCGGGAATAAGTATTGAATCTTTCCGATTGAATCGATAAACCAATCCGCTATATCGATATCTTTGAGCTGCTTTTTCATCTCATCCGAGAGACCGCCTCTGAAATAAACACCTCTGCGTGTATCTTCCATGATCTTATAGGCATATCCGGTATTTGACATGCCTTTTCGTAACATATGCTTCTCTATATGGTTGAATACATCGTCGCGATATGCAATTACATTACTTAAAGGAAGGCCTTGTTTTAACAATTCCTTTGCGTTGCCAATCCAAACTCCTGTACCGTGAGATAATCCGGATATCTGAATCAAATCGTAAAAAGACCCCAGCG
>JAFXJH010000053.1 GCA_017532425.1 Clostridia bacterium
AACTCCTATGCATCCATTATTGCCGAAAGAAAGAAATGTAAGGCAACGAGAAGATGGCAGTTATTACAATTTGGAGTATGCCAAACCGATTACAATAGAAAATGACTGCTGGTTAGCGTCTAATGTTGTTGTCTGCGGTGGGGTAACTATTGGAGAAGGAAGCGTAATTGGTGCAGGAAGCGTTGTAACAAGAAGTATTCCTCCGCATAGTTTAGCAGTTGGAAATCCATGTCGAGTAATTCGACAATTAACTGAAGCTGACAGGATGAAACATATATAAGATTAGTTTGACGGAGCGATAAATTCGAGTTTATCGAACAAAATAACCGAACCCCGACATCTGCCGGGGTTTTTTATTTACTGCATAGCAACTAAAGCCATTTGATTTATTATTTCTCCGCTAAGAACACCACGCTTTTCGTGTTCTCTGTTTTTTACTCCATTAAAATTCAACCCGCATTTGGAAAGCTTAACGTCACCTCTATTGTATCAAAGCGCGGATTGTGATATAATATGCTCACACCGGTGATAATAACGTATGGAGGTTTTCTATGGAACTGAAAATCGGAGAAAAGATCGCAAAATACAGAAAGCTTAATGGATATACGCAGGAGCAGCTCGGAGAGCTTGTGGGCGTTTCGGGACAAGCGGTGTCAAAATGGGAAAACGGCGGAGTGCCCGATACCTATTTGTTGCCGGTTATTTCTGACGCACTAAGTGTGTCCGTCGATTCCCTTTTCGGCACGGAAAAGAAGATATCGGACTACTCTCAAGATGAAATTCTTGACCTTCTGTTTAAATTCTGCCTTCAAAAGACTCACGGTAAGGATGACAGAATAGATCTGTTTGAATTTTTGTTTGATACTGTGTGGACGGTGCAAAGCGCATATTTCGGAAATGAAAAGCGCCCGCCGCTTAAGAAGATCATTCAAAAAAACCGAGGAAATCAGCAGATAACGTCACAGATAATAAACGATGAGGGAACAACCTATTTGTCGCTTGTGGAAGGCTTTCCCTTCTTTTGCGCGGTCGGAGATACCCCCGAAATATCGAAAAAAATACTGTCAGAGGAAAATTCCGGAGAGTTTTTCTCCCTGCTTGCCTCAAAAGACGGTATGAAAGCAGTAATTTTCACGCAAAGTACGACAGAGAGCAGTCAATATACGGCAGATATGATGGCTAAAAAGATCGGCATCACGACCGAAAGATTTCTTGAAATCGAGCCGCTGCTTGTAAAATACGGTCTTCTTAACGAAGACAGCCTGACGCTCGACGATAAAATAATCAAGGTCTATCACAAGTGGAGCAATCCCGAGATCCGTCCTCTGCTTATGATGGCTTATCAGTTTATAAACGCAAGACAGTGCTATTACGATTTCGCTTGTAACAGAACGAAGCCATATTTTGAATATAAGTAAAATTCACCGCCGAGAGCGATCATTTTGCTCTCGGCGGTGTAATTTTATTCGATCTTACTCATTTCTTAAGATCTGCGAAACGAGATTATAATCGTTTGTGAGAATAGTATCGATACCCATCTCGAGATAACGACTTGCCTCTTCGGGGTCGTCTGCCCAGAAAATATTGCATACAATTCCGTGGGCGTGCGCCTTGTCGATCATTTCTTTGTTGAAATAAGGCTTGAAGAACTGTACCTTCTGCGCGCCGAGCTCGATCGCACGGTCAACTATCGCCCAGTTTCTGTTAAAATCGTGACCTACACAAATATTTATGTCGGGAGCGTACTCTTTGAACATTCTGATGTCAGAGTCGGGCTCAAGCATAAAGTAGATGTGCTTTGAAGCGTCGTATTTGCGCACGAGAGCAACGATCTTCTTCATAATTTCGGGGTTATACGAGGGTCCCATCGGTTTGACGTGAACGTTCATTATCGTATGTCCGCTGAATTTCTTCAGTATCTCCTCAAAGAGGACGATCTGCAGACCCTTGAATTTTTCTCCGAATTTCACGCCGAAATCGAGCTTTTTCAGCTCCTCGTAGGTGTGCTCGTAGATCTTTCCGCTTCCGTCACTCACTCTGTCGAGCGTGCTGTCGTGGCAGGAAACGATCTCGCCGTCGGCTGTCGGCCAAAGGTCAAACTCTATCTCGTGTGCTCCGAGAGCTATCGCCGCGCCGAATGCGGGCATACTGTTTTCGGGAGCTATCGTATTGAATCCTCTGTGAGCGCAGATGCGCGGATATTTGAGATGATCGTCATTTGGAATAATAGCCGAGCCTGCGTTTCTGTATTGCCAGGGCTTGCGTCCGTACTCGATATATTCGTAATGTGAAGCGTCGGGATTTCCGTATCCCGCAGGCTTGTAATATTTATCGTTTACGTCAAACTCGACGGCAGCTTTTCCGAATCTGCCCTTCATATTTTCAAGCACCTTGCCCTTTGGGGAGACGATCATACTTGCACCGCATATCTCAGAGTCCTCGCTGAAGCTTACGGACGAGCGTATAACGTAGGCATTAGTGTTGTACGCAAGGAATCTGCACATAGTTTCGATAGCATCGTGGCTGTCGCTTCTCTGCAGCGAGCATCCGATTATAATATCGACCTTGTTTCTTGCGATATTTGCAAATGCTTCGTAAAAATAGAAATCATAGCAGGTGAGAAATCCGTATCTTACACCCTCGATCTCAATAACATACGGCTCGCTGTACTCAAAGGTATAGTCGCTGTCCAGCTTCAAAACCTCAAGCTCAAGCGGCGGAAGATGCTTTTTGAAGTATTTTCCGACAAGCTCTCCTCGTCTGTTAAAAGCAAATGTAGTGTTTCGATATCCGCCCTCTTCCTTACTGAGCGCGTTGACAAAAACGAGAGAATTACATCTTTTTGCCGTTTCAATGCACTTATTTAAGAGAATATCTATATATTTTTCGTGATAAAAGAGAGTTTCCTCAAGTGTCCCCGTCGCGCACGGTACGTCGCTGTATTCGGGCAAAACGATAATGTCCGCGCTCTCGTCGCAAGAGTCAAGCATATTCAGCTTATACTGAAAAAATTCGTCAGATCTTGAAGTGTCGCGCGAATAGGGCGGCTGAATTATAAAAGCTTTCATAAAAGTGTCACCTCGCTGTTTTGTTATTCTATTATTTTTATTACTACGACTCTTTCGCTTTCCTTATCGTAAAGCACCCGAAGTCTTTGTCCGATATGCTCACCGAAATAAAGATCGCTGAGTATGCTCAACCCGAAAATGGGGTTCGTCTGCACCTGAACGGTCTCTCCGTCGCCGTCCTTTATTTCAAGCATCAGAGAAACGCGTCTTCCGAGCGATGGCTCTCTTTTATACGGACAGCCTTCGGTCAGAATATATTTTTCGCTATCCTTCTTTATACTGTATATTTTTACAATATAATACGCGATAAACGGAAGTATCAGCAGAGTATACATCACAAGATAAGGAAGCACCTTAAAAGTATCAACAAAAAGCAGTATAATGGCGAAAAGATAGACAAACACCGCTACTCCGCATATGATTGCAAGCTGTGCTCCATAATACGAGATATCAAGCGATTCTTTTATAAGATCTTTATTATTCTTCATATCTTTAATTTACGAATAATAATTTCCGTCGTTATAGTTTCCGCTGTTATAGCTTCCGTTATTATTACGGTTATTATTATTGTTAGCTCCGTTCTTTCTGCTCTTTACTATCGAAACAATGATCATTACCCCGATAAAGATAAATATTGCCGATATCAGAATCGAAATATAAACGTCTGACGGAATTCCCTTCTCGAAAACGTCCTCGATATCGTCCACAACTATAACGATCGGAATACCCGTGCTTTCGGTAAAGTCCTCAAGCGCTCTGTTTACCGTATCCTCTGTAAGCGAAAGCTCTGTCTTATTCGTAAGGTGCGGTCTTATATCGCTGTGATCCTCGCTGCAGTGGTAAGAGGACTCAAGTCCCTTTGCCGTTATCTTTTTATTCATAGTGTCCACGACCTGCGCAAGGTTGGAGTCGAGCGAATATTTATAAGAATTCTTATTTACCGATGCTGTAACAGACCGTCCGAGCTCTGTCTGCTCATCTCCGAACATCATCTGTATATCGCCGTCGATATGGTCGCCCACCCAAGCTATATACGCGTAGTCATAGTATTCTTCCTCAACGAGGAAAACAAGGAGAAGATAATCCTCATACGCCTCGCCGTTTCCGAATTCTTCGGCATACTGCGCGTCCGCGTAATCCTGGAATCTATTCTCGTCATACATAAATTCTCCGCCCTGCGACAGAACCGAAACGGTCGTCGAAAGTGAAGATATCAGAAAAATTACTGCAAAAACAATGAATATTACGGGTGCCATTATAGCTCCCATAAGTCCTGACAGGCATCCGCCTCCGTAATAGCGTCTTCTGTGAAACCAAGGTCCGCCTCCGTAAAATATCGGTCCGCGATGCATATGAGGTCCGTGACCGAAGCCTCCCGGGCGATGTCCGCCGCCGAAGCCTCCGCCTCCGCCAAATCCTCCCGGGCGCGATCCTCCGCCGCCATGTGCTCCTCCTCCGGGTCCC
>JAFXJH010000054.1 GCA_017532425.1 Clostridia bacterium
TATATTTTCGCTTCACACCCCCCTGAAAGAACCTTCAGCGCGGAGATGTGATCGGAGTGCGTGTGAGTTACAAAAATTGCCGAAATATTCTTTTTTGAGGTGCCAAGCCTTTGAAGCTCCGATTCAAGCGCCCTTGCGCTTTTTCCCGCGTCGATAAGTATTTCTGTGCTGTCTGATTTTATGTAATAGCAGTTTCCGCGCGAGCCCGAAAACAAACAGTACGCTTCCATCATCTGAACATATCAAAAACAAAGAGATTAAGCATATCTATCATAAAGGTGAAGATAAGCGGAACTATCACAAAGACCATCCACTTTGTTTTTTTGCTTCTTTTTTCGCTTTCCTCCAATATTTTTTCTATCTCCGCTCTGTCCATATTTTTGGGAAAGCTTTCTGCGGTGCGCTTGTTTAAAACAAACGCGCGGTTATAGAGAATATAAACGCAAAGAAAAACACAAAGAAGAGTGAAATATATCCACATAACAGCGCTTGCAACTGTATATCCGAACATACCGCTTGTGAGATAATAATACGCAGTGTAGCATACAGCCGATAAAATGAGAATAAAAACAAAGGTAACAACGCGCTTCTGTGCTTTTTTTACCTCGTTTTTATCAAGCTTTTCCTTTGGTGTGAGATTTTTCATTCTGCTTTTACCTGTTTTTTGCGAAAATAGTTTTATATCTTAGTATTATATCATTTTAAATGCGTTTTTTCAATAGATTTTGAACATATCGACACACTAAAAAAATAGAAGCGATGTCTTGAAAATCAGATATATATATGTTATAATATATTAACTATAATATTAGGGATGTTACGCTATGATAAACGAGGAATACAAAAATATATGGGAGCTGGTGCTTGCCGAATTCCGTGAGAGATATTCAAGCACCACGGTAAATTTGTGGTTTGCGGATATCGAGCCCATCGAGATAAGCGAAACTAAGGCTGTACTCGGATTTTCCGTGAAGTATAAGATGTCTATAGTTTCCTCTAAGTACGCAGAGGAGATACGCGAGATACTCGGGGGCATCCTCGGCTTTGATGTGGAGCTTAAATTTATCTGCACCGATAACGGCGCGCCTGTAGAAACGCTTATAAAGCCCGAGCCAAAGCCGAAAGCGGAAAACAAACAGCTGGCAAGACAGACCGAGTATACCTTTGAAAACTTTGTTGAGGGCTCGTCAAACAAGCTTGCATACGCTGCCTGCTTTGCTGTTGCGAGCAGTGCGGGAGAAGAAAATCACGACCATATCAATGACATGTACAACCCCCTCTTTGTTTACGGCGCAAGCGGACTTGGAAAAACTCACCTTATGTATTCCATAAAAAACAAGGTGGAAAAGGAGTTTCCGCACGTTTCCATCATCTACACCAAGGGTGAGGAATTTATGAATCAGATGGTCGAGGCTCTCAAAAACAAGACCACCGCAGAATTCCGCGAAAAGTACCGTCTTGCCGATATGCTTATTATCGACGATATCCAGTTTATCTCCAATAAGCCCGGTATTCAGGAGGAGATATTCCACACCTTTAATTATCTTTACGAGGATAATAAGCAGATAATCTTCACGAGCGACAGACCGCCAAAGGATATAAACCCGCTCGTTGAACGTCTCCGCACCCGCTTTGAGCAGAGCATGATAGCCGACATTCAGCCGCCCGATATTGAGCTTCGCATGGCAATTATCAAGCAAAAGGCGGCAAATCTCGGAATACCTGTTTCAAACGAGGTAATTACCTATATGGCGGACAGACTGAAATCAAA
>JAFXJH010000055.1 GCA_017532425.1 Clostridia bacterium
AAAAGCGAAGCGTCCTTGATGTAGTACCAAGCATCTTGCAAACCTCTGTAATATCATACATTTGCTTTTGATACATATCCTCACCCCCCTCTATATTATATCATATCACTTGACGTTGCGTCAATGTCAAGTGGGAAAATAAAAAAACAGACATTCGCGTCCGGGGCAAGCATAGCGCGTGGATGTCCGCGTACCATCGGGCAGAAGCCCGAACCCACTATCCGCAGAGGAACGGCACGCAAAAGCCTCCCTCCGGGAGGGAGGGGGACCGCGATAGCGGTGGAAGGAGCCTGCGTGACTTGGAATTTAGATTGACCTCATAATAACGCGCTCTCTCTCAGTCGCCTTACGGCGCCAGCTCCCTCCCGGAGGGAGCCTTTATGTAAGCCCGTCTCAACAAAAAACACCACCAAAGAAATCTCCTTGGTGGTGTTCGTGTTTTCTCCGCTAAGAATGCAGAGACGAATTTCAGCTCTGTTTTTTGTTTATCAAGTCTCGTCAAAAAGCTCGTCAGTGAAGTAAGCGTTGGTATTTGCGTGCTTGCCTCTGTAATCTGTTACGGTGAGTCTGATGTACTTCCAGTCGGGTGCGATCTTGAAGCTTGCCTCGGTGAGATAGATTCCGTCCTCTGCCCACTTTATGCGCGCCTGGCGGATTCCCGAATTGAGGGTTATCGACTCAGCCTCGGAGCATCTGATGTGCACGGTGTCGTCCTCAAACCAAAGCTCCTTGATCTCGGGACCTGTGGTTGCGTAGAAATTACCCTTTTCGAGAGCTTCCGTGATCGTGCGGTATTCAAGCTTGTCTGCCTTGATCATAGTTGCACCCTTGAAGGAGGTGTACGGCTTTGTGTCGATAGTACCGCCGTTGTGGTTATCGTCAGCGGCGATGCAGTAGATCCTGTGACCAGTGCGGAGCATATCGTCATAAACCTGAGGATTGTAGTCGAGATATCCGACAACGTAGCAGGCGTTGAATATTTCCATAGCGTTCATACCCTCGTAAGAGGTATAATCACTATAATTCTCGAGCGACCAGTAGGGATGGTTGTAAGTTACAAAAAATCCGTGATCACGGGCGATTTTGATCATTTCGTTAATCTTTTCGGGAGTATATACGCGCTCGTAGTCGGGCTCGTCCTCGTAGAAATCAGCTTCGTCGCGGTGTGCGGCAGCTCCGGCGGGGAGATACTTGCTTCTGTGCCAGCATACCTGCTTCTTGTTGTCAGGATCGAGTGCGATAAGACAGATATGGCAGGTCTTAAGCTTGTCAAAGGTGCGTCCGTTTGCAGGCTCGGTTATTTCCATTTCATATCCGGTGAGAGGGAGAAAGTCTTCGTCAGCGAGGTCTTCGTGCGATACCATAAGATCGTGATCGGTGTAAGCAATTATCGAGTAACCTCTTTCCTTATAGATCTTCTTGAGCTCCTCGGGAGTAAGTCTTCCGTCGGAATATGTGGAATGACAATGAAGATTTGCCTTGTAGAAGCTTCCGCTTTCGGGAAGTAAGAATTTTTTCATTTTAAATCTCCGTTTGCTGTTAAACGTCAGTTGTTTTCAAGAATTTCGTCTGTGAAATAAGCGTTGGTGTTTGCAGGCTTGCCGTGAGAGTCAATAACTGTGATTCTGATATATCCGTCCTCGGGTAACACTCTGAAGGTTGCTTCGTTCAGAGGCTTGTCCTCGCTTGCCCATACGCACTCTGTTCTGCGTCTTGCGGTGTTCAGATAGATCTTTTCTGCATCCGAGCACTTAATGTGAACCATTCCGTCCTCATACCAGAAATCTGTGATCGCAGGACCTTGAGATGCGTAGAAGTTACCCTTTACAAGAGCGTCTGTGATCGTGCGGTATTCAAGCTTGTCTGCCTTGAAGGTTACCCAACCTGCGAAGGAATCGTACTTCTTTGTTCCGCGGTTTGCGGGAGGATTGTGGTTGTCGTCTGTTGCGAGGCAGTAGATTCTGTGACCCGTACGGAGCATATCGTCATAGGACTGCGGATCGTAGTCGTCATATCCGTTTACAACACATCCTCCGTTGCATATCTCCATTGCGTTCATACCCTCGTATGCGGTGTAATCGTTGTAATTTTCAAGCGACCAATAGGGATGATTGTAAGTTACGAAAAATCCGTGATCGCGGCCCATTTTGATCATTTCGTTGATCTTTTCGGGAGAATATACGCGCTCGTAATCGGGCTCTTCCTCGTAGAATTTTACTTCATCGCGGTGGGAAGGAGCTCCGCCGAAGAGATATTTGCTTCTGTGCCAGCATACCTGCTTCATATTTTCGGGATCGAGGGTGATGAAGCACATATGGCAGGTCTTGAAGTTTCCGATATTGGGACGGCCGTTTGCGGGCTCGTTGATCTCCATTTCGTAGCCGATAAGGGGAAGGAAGTCCTCGTCTGCGAGATCGGAGTGATCGATCATAATATCGTGGTCTGTGTAAGCGATTATCGAGTATCCGTGCTCCTTATAGAATTCCTTAAGCTCTGCGGGAGTAAGTTTTCCGTCAGAATAAGTAGAGTGGCAGTGAAGATTTGCTTTGTAGAAATTTCCGCTTTCGGGTAAAAGATATTTTTTCATATTGATCTCCATTGATTTTTTATATTTTTGTATAATTTTGTCTTTAAATAATTAACCGGGTTCGCCCGCGAGCCAGCGGCGCCTTACCTCTTCGTATACCTCATCGGGAATGGGAGTTTTGTCCTCGTCTGCGAAGTTTGCGGGAACGTACATATCGCCTGCAACTCTTGCGTCCGAGCAGAAGGTATCGTTTCTGTAAGCGTCACGCTCTTCGGGATTTCTGAGATTCGGAACCTTTACCGATACGCCTCCGTTTACCATCGAACGGAAGGCAAGTATTCCGCATATGCACATATCGACAGCGGTATAAACGTCTATCGTATTTGCGAGAGCTTCCTTGTCGCCTGCAAGAGCCTTGATGAAGTATTTCGTGGTGAAATAGTCGCTTCCGCCGTGACCTGCATTTTGCTTTACCTCGGGATCACAGAATTCGGGAACGTATTTTGTATGCTCACCGACGCAGTTGCGATCGCCTTCGATATAAACGTGGAGATTTCCGCCGTCCCAGCGGTCTGTCTCCATACAGCCCTTCGTGCCGAACATCTGATAGTTTATCGAGTCGGGGCTGCGCTTGAGTCCGCCGTGCATACTCTTGACAGTTGCGCCGTTTTCGAGAGTTACAAGCTCGATGGCGCTTGTTCCGTATAGCGCGCCGAGATCCTTCATACACTTGAAGTTCGAGCTCTGGAATCCGACTACCGATACGGGTCTGAGCCCCGTAGAGAAGAGTATCGGTCCGAGAGAGTGCGTGCAGTAGAAGGTAGAGTGCATAAGGTTACGCCAATGATCGCGCTCACCGTAGGTTATCTGCGGCCATATTGAGGAGCAGTCGTGCACATACTCGCCCTCTGCGTGGGTAAGGTCGCCGATGTCGCCGTTCTTATAGCGTCTTCTCATTTCTGCCGTGGTATTGAAATAGCAGTAATTTTCAGCATACGCATATATTTTGCCCGAGCGTTCGACCGCTTCGATAAGCTCTACCGCTTCCTTCATAGTCTGGCAGGTGAGCACCTCGCTCATAACGTGTCTTCCGCTGTCGAGCAGGCGTATAGCGTACGGAGCGTGCTCGTTTGCGTAGTTTGCAAGAACAACGGCGTCCATATCTACCTTAAAAAAGTCTTCGAAATCCTCGAAAAGCTGAAGATTCAGACCATGCTCGTCCGAAAGCTTCTTACATTCATCGAGAAGCGGGCGATATTTATCGCATATAGCTACGAGCTCTGCTTCGGGATGATTTAACGTCTGATGTATCATTGTCATACCGCGCGCGGCTCCGAAAACGCCTATTTTTATTTTTGACATATCATTATATCCTTTCGTATTGGATTTGCCGAAAATCATTTTCCGACAGCTTTAGTATATCACAAAACGAAAAAATCTCAATCGTTGTTTTTAACTATTTATCTTATAAATTTTTGGTTATTTCTAACAAAACACGCTTTTTGTGCCAAAGGCTCTGCCTTTGGAAACCGCTTAGAAACTTTTTGAAAAAAGTTTCTAAGAACTTCAAAAACTTTACTGAAAAGAAAAAGAAAAAAACTTATTTTTAGAAAAGTTTTGATCGAGCTTTTTCAAAAGCTCGCGGAATTCTTAAGGGCGGCGCCCTTAAGTCGCGCTCTCGTCCTTGCGCGAAACCCCAAAGGCTCTGCCTTTGGAATCCGCTTAGAAACTTTTTGAAAAAAGTTTCTAAGAACTTCAAAAACTTTACTGAAAAGAAAAGAATAACTTTTTTTAG
>JAFXJH010000056.1 GCA_017532425.1 Clostridia bacterium
ATTACGACACTCCTCTTACTGTAAAACACGAAACAGAAGCACTTCTTGAAGCAGGTTTTTCTTCCGTAGAGGTGCTGAAAAATTGGGGTGCGACTTATACCATAAAAGCAGTTAAGTAAATTCCAAATTGTCGAACGGAACAAGAAGAACCCCGACAGACTTCAAAAATCTGTCGGGGTTATCTATTTGTTTTCTGCATATCAAATCTTGTGCAAACGGACCGTCGAGACCGCCGGTCCCTACAAGGAGAAATCAAACTTCCTTATGAGAACCTGCCTTAGCTTGTGGAATTTTTTATATTTGATTCTATATCTCAACACTCATTCCGTCGTACGAAACGCTACAGCCGTACTCAGATGCGCGCTCCTCAAGGAAAGCGTGAAGAGGACCGCCGTTGTGTGAGAAATGATTTACGATCTTTTTCGTGTCAGAGTTTATCGCGCCGATGTCGGTGAGGCGGGCGATAAGCCTTTCGATGTTGGGAAATCCCATGTGCGTGCCGCTGTCGGGAATGTGAATATCAACGTTCGTGCAGTCAAGGCTGATCATATCGAAAACTATGCCCTGCTTTTCAATGAAATCAAAGACCTCGTCGTAGAAAAATCCGGTATCGTGAGCGTAAAGTAAAGTCTTGTCACCCTTGATGATGTAAATGTTTGCGAAATCTCCTGCCATATGGCGTGCGGGCAGAGCGGTCACGGTGTATTTTCCAAGGGAAACACTTTCGTAAGCGCCTATCGCGGAAAGAGAAACGCTTTTCGGAAATCCCGTTTTGGTTATTTTGTCATAAGCACCCCTTGAGGCGTAGATCTCAAGCTTTTCTGATCTTTCATCGTGTGAGTAGGGACTCTGCCTCATATGAAGCTCGCCTGCGTACAGATGGTCGCCGTGCGAGTGTGTGATGAGAAGATATTTTATCTTGTCGCCTTCAATGCCGTTTTGCAGAAAATGCATATAAGTATCGGCGGGCAGGTCTATCAGAAGATCGTCGTTTATAAGTGCCTGCGAGCGTGTGCGTATGTTTTTACCACCGAGCTTTCTTGCCTCTATGCAATATTTGCAGTTGCAGAATACAGCGGGAAATCCCTCTGCGGCGGCTGTTCCGAGATATGTCAGCTTCATAACGTTGACCTTGCCTTTCACGTAGTCTGTGTATTTGATTATACTACAGCCCGAAAGGAATTTCAATACACCCGTGCGATTATGATAAGATTTTTGTCATTTATATTGAAAAAGGATACGCTCTGTGATATACTGAAAACAAAGTAAAGATCTGCGAGGTAATAATGAAAAAAAGACTGATTTTTTTTGCTGGTTTTGGCACTTTCGGTTTTTATAAATACAGTTCCTCTGATAATTTTCAGGGAAAAGGCCGGCTTTTCGGTGTATTCCCCGTATTCGTGTATATTTATGACCGTTATAAGCACGGTAGCGCTTATCGCATACGATCTTCGTCATAAAGGCAATCTCCTTTTGGAGGGTCGCCGTATGAGATTTTATGTCTCCGACCGTGCAATCACCTTTTCAGAAGAATACAGCAGGACCTTTTTTTGGCAGTTTACTCTTTACTGCGCTATGATACCGCTGTTTATTCCCTGTATTTTCTTTACTAAGAAGCCGATACATCTGATATGGACTCTGCTTGTCGCCGCTCTGACGATTCTTCTGGAGATCGCGTACGGAATAGCAGATACAATGAAGGACGTTAAAGAGGATAAGATAGTAAAGCAAAGGCTGAAACGCGAGCTTGAAGAACAGAAAAAACGTGAAGAGCTCGGACGCTTTAAATAATAAAAAAACTCGGAAGTATACGACCCTTAAAGTCGGATGTTTCCGAGTTTTTGTAATTTTGCGTTAGATCTCAGCTGTATTTTCGCATTTTGCGCCAGATGTCAAGTATCATCTCGTATCTGCGCGGAGGCATACCTTTAAACGGAATGTTGCTTGTTGCAAAAATGTATCCGCCGCCTTCTCCGCCGTATTTCAGACAGTATTCTGTACTTTCTCTGACCTCCTCGTCAGTTCCCGTCTGAAGAGCCGCACAGTGAACGTTTCCGCAAAGAGCGACCTTGTCGCCGTACAGCCTTTTGACCTCGCGGATGTCAACTCCCGCCATAGGGTCAAGAGAGTGAAGAGCGTGCGGTCCTGCGGATACAAGCGAGTCGATTATCGGCATAATGTTGCCGTCGGTGTGCTTGATCATATACATTCCCGATTCGCGTCCCGCTTTGCATATTTGGGCAAGAAAAGGGGTTATGAACTCGTCAAACATAGAAGGCGAGAGGAAGGGCCCCGAGTTGTAGCAGTAGTCAGAGCAGAGAAGAGCAACGTCGATCCCTGCATCCTGCTGTCTTTTGTTGGCTTCGATCGCATTTTTTGCCATTCTTTCGGCATCTGCAAGTATTTCTTCGGGCTCGTCTGCTATTCGGTAGACAAAATCGTACATATCCGTGCCCGACGGTATGGCGAACGTGCCGTCACCGTGGCAGGCAAAGAGACGCGTGTTTCCGAAATGCTCGCGCAGACGCTTGCGGAATATCTTTGTTATGGGGGAATCGGGTATCCACCATTCGGGAGCGTATACGGGAATGATGCAGTAATCAAGACCGGGCTTTGAATCCTTTTCGGGGTCACCCGAAAGGGCAGCGCCGCCGATATCGTAGGCTGTGCCCGAGCCGTATACGCGGGCGTATTTGTCGGCAAGCTCGCAGATGACCTTTTCGCGCTCTGCTTCAGATAGCGTCTCCCATACAGAACGCTCGAAGCGGCGGTCGTCAAGCGGATAGCCGAAAATCTCTTCCGAGATCTGAAATTCAAGCTCAAAGGTCGGTATTTCGTCGGGTTTTCCGAGAGTCAGAGCGGTAATTGCCCTTTTTGCGGGAGTCCAGATAGTTGACATAGCTTACCTCCGTCGTACGCTGAAGTGTGTTTTTATATAAGGCTTCTGCCCTCCCACTCCTCGTCTGCTTCTGCGCCGAGAAGCTTTGCGATCGTGGGTGCAATATCCTTTATGCTTGCGTTTTCGATTACCTTGCCTGCTTCAAAGCCTTCGCCCTTGATAATGATCGGAATGGTCATATCCTCGGGAAGCTCGGTGCCGTGCGTGCGGTCGTGACCGCCGTGGTCTGCCGTGATAATTACCGTATAATCCTCGGGAAGAGAATTTACTACCGCATTTATATTTCTCCAGCTGTTTTCAATAGCTTCCATATATGTGCTGCTCATCCAACCGCTGCCGTGTCCTGCGGCATCAGTGTATCCCATATAGATGAATGCAAAATCGATGTAATCCTTGTTAAGATAGTCGATCGCGGCGGCTGAAACCATATCGTTTGCCTTGTCATATCCGATATCTCTGCCCTTGCAGAAGTAGGAAAAGGCAAGTGAATTCGGTCTTGAAAGGTCGCGGATCTCCTCCCAGTTGTAGAAGAAAGCGCTTCTTTTCTTGTTTGCAAGGAGTACCTCGCAAAGACCCCTTATCGGTCTTACCTGCGGCATATAGGTGTTGGTCGTTGTGCCGTGTCTTGACGGATCAACGCTGTGGAAAAGAGACATATGGCAGGGTAGGGTCACAGACGGAATTACCGTTTGTGCATCCATAGCACACGATGATTTCGCTATAATATCCTGCGCAGTCTTGATGTCCTTCAGAGCATCCGGTCTCATTCCGTCTACTAAAATTAATAAAGTTCTCATTTTTTGTCCTCCTGAGTAAATCGGAATATTGTATTAACTTTACTTTATTGCGTTATTTAATATAGGTCAGATCACCAGGGTCTGTCCCCGCGTAAGCTGTTCCAGTAGTATCTGACCTCCGTGACAGATATTTTCATAATGCACTCGATGTGAAACGGCTTCTTGTCTGATCTCAGCACACATTCAACTATTCTGGAATTTGAGTCGGTATATTGATATAAGAATTCGAGTCGGTATTTGCCGCTGTTTATTTTATCAACTAATTCACGAAGCGTCCATTCGATTCGAAGAGTTTTGTTGAAAAAGCTTTTTCTGAAAACGTAGACGGTAACGTCATAGTCCTCGCCGTCCTCCAAAATATACTCTGCCTTGGAAGAATCAGTTCTTACGACTACTGGGAGATTACTGTCCGGATGCTCAGGCGAGATCCAGAATCCGTCGGAAAACGTGAAGCCTAATGTTCCGTCTTGAAAATAAGCCTTTTCAGATATACAGTCGTGGAGCGAGAGATATCTTTCGTCTTTTTCACAGTGCAGAAACTCCATATATAAATACCGCCTTTCGGGGTCATTATATCATATGATTTCAAAGAAATCAAGGTAGACCAGACCGAATACTTGACTTCGGTCCGATTTACCTTGAAGGGAATTTAAGTGATGTTGTGCCGTTTGGTATGGCGGTTAGTGAAATCGTTCGCTTGCGCTCACGGTGAAATCAAAGGCTTGAGCCTTTGGTGAAATATTTTGCTGTCGCAAAATGTGAAATTAAATCCGCCTCTCCTATCCCCGCGAAGCGGGATTTCATCACGAAGCGATTTCATCCACCGCCGGTGGATTTCTTCCGCAGAAGGCGGATTTAGTTAAAAAAGACCTTGTCTTTCTCTCTGCATTCTTATCGGAGAATTGGCAGGCAAAAATTTCGGCAGAGAACTTGTTTTCTCTGCCGATTTGTGTTATAATGATGCTAACGAAAAGCCTCCCTCCGAGCGGGAGGTGGCACG
>JAFXJH010000057.1 GCA_017532425.1 Clostridia bacterium
CCAACAGAAAAAGAGATAACATTTCGGCTACGAACCGATTTGTTATCTCTTTCTGTCGTTATAAGGGTTTGGGCTTAGTCCACATTGTATTTGTCCGTACAAATGCGATGCTTGCACTTTTGCGAAAGTGTAAACTCTCCGATAAGGACATCACCCATTTACTGCCACCGATTTTTTATTGTTTAATCATCAGTCTTCAACACGTCTTTTCTTCTGAGATTTAGCCGCCGCTCCAACAACAGCGATTCCGCTGATAAGGATCATAACGAGCCACATCCAGAGTGTATTGTCGCCTGTTTCGGGATTTTCGGGAGGTGTAGGAACAGTGTATACGTTAGTAAACTGAACTGCCTCTACTGTCTCTGTGCTTCCCTTCTTTGTGATGATCGGATCGGATGCTGTAAGTCCGCCGATTCCGTTATCCTTGACCTCAACGGTCACGTGATATACGCTTGCGTCAAAGGTTACGTTTTCTGCATCAACAGTAATATCCTCAACTATTACGAAGTAGTAGGTTCCTGCCTTGCTGAATTTGATATTTTCGAATGCAAACGATCCGTCAGCACCGTTTACTACTCTTACGGGTGTAACGCCCGAGCCAACCACGAACTCGCTGTTTGCAGAGTAGATAAGGAATGCAAATTCGCCGTCCGCAACAGGTCTTCCGACGAGTGTCTTGTTACCATTGATCGTTACTTCTGCGCTTGCATCGTCAGATACCTTGTACTCATTTACAAAGTTAAGTGCGTCGGGTGCGGCACCTGTGTCTGTGCTGACCTCGGTCTTGATTCCGCCCTTGCCGTCGTCAAGAACCTTAACTGTGATCTTGTATACAGCCGAGCTGTATGTGATACCGTTGATCGTCTTGCCGCCGTCTGCTTCCTTAACTACGTAGTAGAAGGTCTTTCCTGCGTCTGCGGCTGTGTAGCTGAGTGCGAATGCAAACTTGCCGTTAATATTATTGGTGGTCTTGTGAGCACCGCTTGCCGCGAAGTCTGCGCCCGTTGTATAGAGCTGGAATGCAAATGCGCCGTCTGTAAGCTCCTTGCCAACAAGAGTCTTGTTACCGCTGAGTATTACGTTTGCGCTTGCGCCAGAAGAAACCTCATATACGTTTGTGAAGTTGAGTGTCGATGCTGTTGCATCGTTGTTGACACTTACCTCTGCCTTGACCCCGCCCTTTCCGTCGTCAAGGATCTTAACTGTTACGTGATATACGGTCGAGCTGTACTTGATACCGTCGATCGTCTTGCCGCCGTCTGCTTCCTTAACCACGTAGTAGAAGGTCTTGCCTGCATCTGCGGCTGTGTAGTCGATAGTGAACGAGAACTTAGCGTTCTTGTTTACTGCCGTCTTGGGTGTTCCGCTTATAGCAAAATCGTCATCTGCCGCTGTGTAAAGCTCGAAGGTGAACGCGCCGTCTGCAAGTGCCTTGCCGAGAAGGGTCTTGTTACCGCTGAGCGTTACGCTTGTCTTTGCGTTTTCGTCAACGCCGTAAGCGTTTGTGAAGTCAAGGGTGGATGCCGTTGCGCCGTTATTTACGCTTACCTCTGTCTTGATTCCGCCCTTGCCGTCGTCAAGGACCTTAACTGTGATCTGATATACAGCCGAGCTGTAGGTAACGCCGTTGATCGTCTTGCCGCCGTCTGCTTCCTTAACTACGTAGTAGAAGGTCTTTCCGATATCCTTGCCGGTATAGTTAAGGCCGAAGGAGAACTTGCCGTTCTTATTTACTGCCGTTTTGGGTGATCCGCTTACTGCAAAATTCGATTCTGTAGCATAAAGCTCGAAGGTGAATGCGCCGTCTGCGAGATCCTTGCCTGCAAGTGTCTTGTTACCGCTGAGCGTTACGTCTGCGCTTGCATTATCGGAAACGCTGTATGTGTTTGTAAAGTCAAGAGTTGTATTTGTTGCGTGATTGCTTATAGCAACAACTGCTCTGATTCCGCCGTATCCGTCGTCTTCGACTTCAACTACGATCTGATATACCGCGCTGCTGTATGTGATACCGTCGATCGTCTTGCCGCCGTTTGCTTCCTTGACTACGTAGTAGAAGGTCTTGCCTACGTCTGCCGCGGTATATTCAACGGTAAATCCGTATCTGCCGCCTACGTTCGTAGCTGTCTTGGGTGTTCCGCTTACTGTGAAATTCGATTCTGTCGCATAAAGCTCGAAGGTGAATGCGCCGTCAACGAGATCCTTACCCATAAGATACTTATGTCCTCTGAGAGATACGCTCGTCTTGGCATCGTCTGCAATCTTGTAGCTGTTAGCGAAGTTGAGAGTGGATGCTGTCGCGCCGTTATTTACGCTGACTTCTGTCTTTATACCGCCCTGTCCGTTATCTTCGACCTTGACTGTGATCTGATATACGGTCGCGCTGTATGTGATTCCGTTTATTGTCTGACCTGCGTTTGCTTCCTTGACTACGTAGTAGAAGGTCTTGCCGATATCTGCTTCGGTAAATTCAAGTGCAAATGCATATCTGCCGTTTGTATTTCTTGTAGCCTTGAGAAGTTCGCCTGCTGCAAAGTCTGCGCCTGCTGTGTAAAGCTCAAATCTGAAGGTACCGTCAACAAGGTCCTTGCCTGTAAGTGTCTTATTACCGCTCAGAACGACCGTCTCGTAAGCATCACCCGAAACCTCGTAGGTGTTTGTGAAGTTAAGTGTGGATGCCGTTGCGCCGTTATTTACGCTGACTTCTGTCTTAATTCCGCCCTTGCCGTCGTCAAGCACCTTAACCGTTATCTGATATACAGCCGAGCTGTATGTAACGCCGTGGATGGTCTGACCTGCGTTTGCTTCCTTAACTACGTAGTAGAAGGTCTTGCCCGCATCGTCTGCAGTATAATCAAGTGCGAAAGCAAACTTGCCGCCTACGTTTGTAGCTGTCTTGGGTGTTCCGCTCACTGCGAAATCTGCGCCCGTTTCGTAAAGCTCGAAAGTAAATACGCCGTCTACGAGGTCCTTGCCTGTGAGTGTCTTATTACCGCTGAGAACGACCTCTGCCTGCGAATTCTGATCTATTTCGTAGGAGTTTACAAATTCGATCTTATTCTTCGGGATTCCGTTGTTGTCATAAATATGTACTACCGAATGGAGCTGTCCGCGATAGTCGTCTGTTACAACTATCATGATATGGTAATGTGTATCGTCGTAGGTTACGCCGTCTATTACCTCACCTGCGTGAGCTTCCTTTACAACGTAGTAGTAGGTTCCTGCCTTCTCGAAGCTGAGAGTAGAGAATTTGAATGCGCCGTTCTTGTCGTTGGATACTGTTTCGATATTCTTTACTTCTTCCCAGGAAGCGTTAGAGGTATAAAGCTCGAAGCTGAAGTCTCCGCCGCCGAGTACCTTCCCCGTAAGTGTCTTATCACCGGGAAGCTCTGCGCTTGTGGGCTTTGCAGTATAGGTATTTACGAAGCTGATATCCTTGGATGCGCTCTTATCAACCGTCTTCGATACGCTGAAGGTTCCGTCGCCGTTATCCTTAACGGTAACTGCAACTACGTACTTTGTCTTATCGAAGGTGATTCCCGAAACGGGGCTCTCACTCTTTTCGGAAACAACGTAGTAGTAAGTGCCTGCCTTAGTATACGTTATAGCCGCGAAAGCGAATGCTCCGTTTGCAAAGTTCTTAGCTTCCCAAGTCTTTGCGCCTGCGGGAACAGTACCGTTTTCTTCGCTTGCCTCTGTAAGAACGAATGTAAATTCATTGTTGAGAAGCGCCTTGCCTCTGAGTATCTTGTTGCCGCCTATAGAATAGTCTATCGGATTTACGCTGTATGTGTTTTCGAAGGTTATAGTGTTACCGACAACGTTCATTACGCTGTAGCTTGCCGTAAGCTGGCCGTTATTGTCTGTAACTGTTACTGTGATTCTGTAGACAGTCTTATCGGTCGTTACGCCCTTACCGTCTGTGCTTGTTTCAGCAACGGTGAAGTTGAACGTGCCAACTCTGTCAAACTTGAGTGTTGTGTCGAAGGTAACGTCAGAAGCCACTCCGCTGAGAGCCGCTGCGTTCTTACCTGTAAGAACAACTCTTCCGCTTGCATCGCGAACCTCGAAGGTGAATTCGTTTGCCGCCATGCTTCTGCCCGTGAGTCTCTTGTTTACGTCAAGAGTAAGCTCTGCGTCTGCAGGGTCATATACGTTTGTGAAGCTTGTGGAAAGCGAGCTTGTTGCGTTTTCAGGCTGTGTATCACCTGTGAATATTACTGCGCTGAATCCGCCTACACCGTTATCGCTTACAACTACTGTAACCGGAACGGATGCCGTGCTGTACGTCCAGCCCTTGGGAACGTTTGCCGGAATAATTTCCTTAAGTGTATACTTGTACGTTCCTGCTGCGGTATAAGTAAGAACAAGTCTTGCAAATCCGCGGTCTGTTGTAGCTTCGGACTGATATGCTACGCTTCCGTCTGCGTTATAGAGAGCAAACTTGAATCCTGCGAGAGCACCGAGAGGACTTCCGCCTACATTTGTAACCACCTTATTAAGGTCGACCGTTACTGTAGCGCTTCCTGCTGCGCTGTACTTGTTTGTGAAGTCGATATCTACGTTCCAGTTCTTATCTTCGCCGCTCGGAGCGGTAACCTTTGTGCTTTCGCGGTAAGATCTTACCTCGCTTATCTCAAGGCTACCGTCCATATCCTTGTCTGTTACAACAACGCCGAATGCGTGAACTGTCTTATCGTAGCTTACACCGCCGATAGCGCCCGTAGCAGGCTCTACCTCTGTAACGCGGTAATAGTAAATACCTGTCTCTGTATATTTAGCGTTTGCAAATGCGCTGTCAAACGAGAGGTTCTTCTTTGTGCTTGTAGCCGTGTCTGTAGCAACAACCTTCCACTCGCCGTCTACAAACTTCTGAAGCTCAAAGGTAAAGCTGTCCGTATCCTTCCATTCACGTCCGTCAAGGATCTTATCACCCTTAACGATAACGTCTATCGGATATACTTCCTTTGCCTCGTAGCCGTTTACTACGCCTACAGATGCTATTTCGCCCTTATTTACTGTAACGACACCGTCGCCTGCAACACCGTTTTCGATATAGGAGGGTGTAAAGCCTGTGCCCGGAGTCTGTTCAACTACCTTTGCAACAGTACCTGCAGGAAGGTCGAGTATCTCAACCTGCTCGTTATGCTTAAGTGTTACTGTGAAAGCACCGTTTGCATTTGTTGTAACCGAGGTCACGCTGCCTTTTGTATGCTTTGCTGTGAAGGTTTTATTTGCCGTACCGATACCCGAAAGGGTCACGTTCACGGTAAAGGTGAGATCTGCGGGGATGGTATGGTCTACGCCGAGGTTATGGTGTACTACCTTCGCGATAGTAAGTGTACCCGCGCCTCTGTCTTCGTTTACGAAGTTTACTTCGATTATCTTTGCGTTTGCCGCTGTAAGAGTAGCTATCTTTGTCGAAGTATTGTTATTTACCGAAGAAACAAGATACTTTTCCGTCTCTTTTTCTTCTACCGTATAAACGTCGTTTGCCGTGAGACCTACTATATAGATCGCTTCACCGGGAGCGAGGCTTACAGTAGCCTTGCCGTTTGTGAAGAGAACTGTAGTCTCTGTTTCCTTGCCGTCGGCAGAAACGATAATTGCATCGTGAGAAGCGGTCTCTGTGCTTCCTACGTGAGTTACTGTGAATTCAAACTTTTCGGCAGTTGCGGTAGCGCCCTCTGCAAGGGCCTTTGTGATCTTGATACCCGTAGCGGGTCTGAGTGTGATCTTACCGTTATTACCGAGAGTAGATCCTACATAGAAGTCATAGCCTTCTTCGTCAACCGTATGATTTGTATGGTCTACGAATGGCACGCTTGTATACTTAAGTGTTCCTGTCTTATTGTTTGCGGGAACCTCTGTGGACGTGCCGCCCTTATATACCGTATATCCGTCGAGGTTTACGTAGATATCGCCTGCGGGGATATACCACGTATTGCCGTCGCCCGCCTTTGCAGTAGCAAGGGTATCGGGAGAAAGCTGACGGTAGATAGTCTCTGTTGTAAGAGTCGATCCGCTCTTCTTATATGCCGTATACGCGCGATAGAAGGTTCCGCTTGTCGCAGGAGCACTTGTCGCTTTGTAGAGAGTACCGCTTGTGTCGGTATAGATAGGCGTATTTTCCGTGCTGTAGTATCTGTCGTTCTGTCTCGACGGGTTGAAATACGCATACGTATTTACCTTTCCGTATCCGGTCGTGTTATCTACCTCATACTGGTTGGTGTAGAAGTTGACCGATCCGTCGGGATTTGTGTTATTTGCGATATAATCTGCAGAAACCTTTTCCGAAACGTTTATTTCGTTGATATCATCCTTAAGAGCAACCTCGTATACAAGGCGGATCGGATGATCTGCGCCCGATGCTTCAAGATCTGTGAGATTTTTGTTTTCGTCGAGAGTTACGTTATACGTGATTATCGGGATAAGAGCCGCAGGAACCGAGAAGGTAACTATCTCCTCGCCCGTAGCAATATTCTGACGCACCTGAACGGTAGCGTACATCATATCCGACTCGGAAACGCCTTGTGCCTCGTTTACTTCGCCGAGATAGCCGTAAGACTTAACGATAAACGCAGGTCTTGTAGCGTCTGTGAGAGTAGGATCCGAAGGATCGGGCATTGTTGTTATGCCTTCGTGCCAGAATCCGAGGAATTCGCCCTTTGCGTTTGCATACCAGCCGATATAGTTGGAAAACTCTGTATCGCTTGTATAGCTGAGCTGTCCGTATTCATAAGCAAGATCGATAAGTGTTCTTGCAGTATCGGCATCCGCGATACCGAGACGTTCCTGAACAGACCATACCATTTCATTGCCGAGCTCTGTGGGATTTTCGGGAGAACCAAGGTCGCCGCCGTTTGCGCCTACCTTAAAGTTCTTTGCCAGATTGACACCCGAGAAGAGTGTATTGTGAATAAGGATACCCTTAATATCGGTAACAGTCATATACTTACCGATCTTATCAACGAAGGATACGTTACCCGAAACGTCGGGGTTGTTCGATATAAGTGTCGGGAAGTAGCTCGACTTGAGCTGAATTGCGTTTACGATATTCTTAAACGCGTCTATAAGTCCCTGAGCGAGATTGTTTGTATCGTTTACCGGGAAATACTGATCAACGTAGTTCTGCTCAAGGGGTGTGGATATCTTTGTAACGTTATAGTACTTGGTATAACCGTCAACCCATACCCAATCGCGGTTAATGTATTGCCAGCCTCCCTCTACGTTTTCCGTACGAACCGTGACCGTGCCGTCAACTGCCGCGTTATTATAAAGAGTCCAGAAGTCATTTACTGCGGTAGATGCAGAGCTGTTGTCGGGATCAAGCACGCTTATAGCCGTGCTGTTATTTCCGACGCCGAGTCCGAGAGTATAGAAAAGGCAGTCTGTGTCATATTTATCCTCGATAAGACCCTTGGCATAAGATGCAGTAAGCTGAGTAACAAATCCGAGAGCCGCACTCGTTCCGCTTCCGGTACCGAGATCATACTGTCCGGGATTTGTGAAGTTTGTCGATCCGAGCGAGGGTGCGCCGTCAGACATAAGCACCATAACCGGCATACGCTTGACCGTTCCGAAGGAGGGATCCGTAACCGTTGTTGCGTTACCCGATGCAACGAACTGATCCTTTGCAAGAACGATACCCTTCTGGATATACGTAGCGCCTACAACCGTCTCCGTTCTCGAGGTAGGTCTTGTCGTAGTACCTTCTATAACAACGTCTATGTCTATTCCGATGTTTTCATTGTCACCCGATCTTGTGTATGTAAGATATTTTCCGTCGGATGCAGTAGTATATCTGTCGAGAGGCAGCATAAGGATCGCCGCATCATCGTTTGTACTGCTACTTGAGGTACCCGAATAAAGTACAACGCCTACGCGGTTATACTTATTACCCGAGAGAAGCGAGTGAATACTTGCATTCGCAGCTATTACAAGCTCTTCTGCAACGTCGTTATTTCCGCTGTTGTCATTCATCGATCCCGATACGTCAAGCACGAGCATCGTATCTGTAGGAACGTGAGACATACCCGTTACCATTATATTGGATGCAATGGCAGAAAGCGCAACAAGGAAGGCATCCTTGTCCTTCATAGATATGCCCGTGCCCGCAAATGCCTGCGAGTCAAGGAAGACCGATTTATCTGTCCATACAGCACCTGCATTTTTGGTAGAAAGAGTCTCTCCGAGGAAAAAGTCCTTCCATGCGTCCATCGTGGAGCTGTCTGTAACACGGTTAGTTATGCCTCTTTCAGCGCCGCTTACCGCCATCATTACAGGAAGGTAAGATACAAGCATTGCAACGAGAAGCAAAACACTCAAGAATTTGGTTGGTAATTTGTGTTTGTTCATCCTTATGAACCCCCTATTAATAATAAAGTCTATACTACTTATCGTTATTATCCGAAGCTGTTATTTGTGAGCCTTACAGCTCTTACACATTCGATTTTTTTCGCATCGGCAGATACCGATCTCGTGATGCACACCCGGATAGTGCTTGCAGTCTGCGCACCAATCCTCAAACTGCTTGCCGTCTATCGGAGAGTAGTGCTCGCACGGCTCCTGCACCGATGTGACTATCAGATAGCCGTCATCGGTATACCTCGGTTCTGATATAAGATCGGGAAATATCACGACCGGACATTCCTGACGCCGCTCAAACTCCTCGTTATATCCGTACCGAAGCTCAAATCTGTGCTCGCCAATATCAATGATCTTGTAAAGCTCCCCTTCTTTGGGAACTGATAAGCTTATATCCATGGTAAGTTCTCCTTTCATCAAGGGTCTTATCTGTAATTTCAGCCAAACGCAATACTTTACGTTACGATCAAATTATATCCGAAACCGAGACGAAAAACATCACCCAAATTCAAGAAAAAAAGAAGGTATTTTAAACGTAATCGGCAAACTCCGCACGCTTTGTAATGCCCGTCTTATTACGTATCGTCGTAATAAGAGACTTGACCGATTCCTTTGAAATATGCAAACGCTCTGCTATTTCACCGTTCGAAAGACCAAAGGCAACCAGACGCGCCACCTCGCGCTCTCTGAGTGAAAGCGCAGCCGATACCGTTCTTTCGAGCACCTCGTTATGCAGCTTCGTCCAGCCTGCGGTAAGCCTTTTATGAAGCTCCTTGACCCTTCTGAGTGCTTCGGGCGAATATTCTGCGAGGCAATCGTCAAGAAGCGAGCCGAGCTGTCTGCGGTGCTCTGCGAGAATACCGAACAAATTGTCAGGCAGAGCAAGCTCTATCGCACGGTTTATGTGCACTTTGGCTCTTTCTTTATTGCCGATATCCTGATATGCCACCGCGCAGATAAGGCAGAGATATATCTCTGAAATCACCGTTTTTTCCACTCTTGCCTGCGAAATGAGAGGCTCTGCAATATAAGGTATCGATTTAAGCAGTCCAAGCCCGTTCACGTCGGTCAACTCAAGCTTATTCATAGCCATATTTTGAGCCTGTATCAAAAGATATTTGAGGTAATACACCCTTGCCGCAGGATAAGAATCTGCAGGCAGAACGCTGAAACATCCCCTCGAAAACCAATCGGGAAAATCCTCGGTATTTCGTATCGCGCTATCCGCCGAAGCAAGAGTCAGCGAAACGATATCGCGGTCGCGGTCATCCTTGCATGGGGCTTCGTATATATGACCTTTTGCCTTTCTCCAAAGCTCGAAATCTCCCCGCCACATTGCCACAAGCGAAAGGAGCAGACCGCCTCCGAGAATAGCGTAAAAACCCGAATGTGCCTTCAGGAAGTACTGCACGTGATCGTAAACTATATCTATTTCTCCTCGGCTGTAATATATTTCCGCGGCAAACAGAGCCTGAGCTTCATTGTTGTCACCGAGCTCTGCTATCACCTTGTCGGCGCTTCCCGGAGTATTGTAAAGATCTGTCATATCAAGAAAAGGACTTTTTCTCGGCATCGGCATATTGGGACCGCCGTCGTTTTTTCTTTTTACCGACGGATACGTTGCATCCGCGGGTATCATCCAGGTTCTTTCCCAGCGCAGTGCGCCCGGTATTTCTCCGCGCTTACATAGGTCCTGCACTCTGCGGACTGTAACTCCCCACTTTTCAGCTGCTTCTTTTACTGTTATTCTGTACATCCTTTTTCTCCTAATTTACTTCGCTCGAACGAACTATCGAGCACATATAAGATTTTGTCTGTTTGACGACCGTTCAAATCGTTAATAAGATTTTTATTTTGCACTTATGCAATTTAATATTATATTCCTTTTTTTTTAACATTTCAACAACACGAAAATATTTTTTCATATTTATTATACCGACAAAAAACCGCAGAGTCATTTCTGCGGTTTTAAAAGATATTCAAATTTATTATGTCAGACTATTCTGTCAGATCTTTCCCGTATTCTTCTTTATAATTTCGATCTCTACGGGGTTATAGGGAGTATGGTCCTGCTTAAAGAGGTCGTGCTGCCACTTTGTATAGTCAAGCTCGGGGCGCGAAGCCTTGAGCCATTCCCAAGGCAGATAGTGCTGTGCGAATCCCGCAACGAGACCCCAGCTGTAGCTTCCTATCTTCTTATCGTGGTAGTAGGGGATCTGCTCTTCGATGTTGTTGTCGAGAATTCTGTGCAGCCATTCGGTATTTGCCATAGGTCTGCCCTCTTTTTCGAGCTGTCCGACTATTCTCTGTATCATTTCGAAATTCTCGTAGCAATGGAAGGTTACGATATCCGAAAGGTCAAGTGCAACGCGCTCGATAGGCGAAACGTCGAGAGTTTCGTCTACGCCGTAATTTTTGGGATATCTCCAAGGTCCTGCCGTAAGAGGCTGTATCGGATCACATTCTCTTGCAACCTCAAAGGCTCTCTTGAGGTAAGGAATACTCATATCGTGTCTCTTGCTGTTACCCGGCTCGTTCCACATATCCCACATAATTATACGCTCGTCCTTGCCGAAGCGATTAAAAATGTCGCGCAGATATTCCTCGCATATTTCGCGGTATTCGGGCTCATCCCAGAGGATCCAACCCTTTGCGTCCTTGGGAACAACGATATGCGGGCTGTTCTTGTGTCCGCCGTGATATCCGACGTCGTAATGTCCGTGTCCGGGCATCGGCTTATGAATAACAACCTTTTCGGGGCGGCCGAAGGAAACGCAGTCATTATAAAGCACGGGCATTACGGAAATTCCGTAGCTTGCGATTATTCCAAGCACTCTGTCTATTCTGTCGAGCGCCTTTTCTCTTTCGTGGTACCAGTTATTGAAGGGGAACCACATACGCACGGTGTTGAAGCCTATGCTTGCCGCAAGAGAAAGCTCACTCTTGACCGAAGGGAGTATCTCCTCAAGGGTATCTTCCTTCCAAATAGAGAGCACGGGGGTCTGCGAGGGCACGTAGTTGCATCCCACAAGCCAATCGTGAGAATTCCACCATTCCCAAGCCTGTTCTTTTGTCCATCTTTCTTTCATTATATTAAACCCTCCTTTTTAAGGATTTTTTCACAAAAATGATATCACATAAAAATAACTCTGTCAAGATAATTTCAAAAAAACTTGATTATATTCGAAAATATGTTATAATAGTAAAAATACAAAAAATCCACAAACCTATAATATCCCGAAATGAGATAACAAATATGGAATTTTCATCCGATTTTATTCGCACACAGCTTCTGCTTTTCAAGCCGTTCGTATCGTCCTGCTCTCTTGAGCGCACTCGCCAGGGTCAGGACAGACTCGGTGCGCTTATGGCTTCCTCATATAAAGACGATTCGCAGTATGAGACCATACGTCTCGACAGCTTCGAGGGTGCGCTCATAACGCCCCCCGACGTCACCTCGCGCGGAATCATACTTTACCTGCACGGCGGCGGATACACCTGCGGCGACCTCAAATACGCTTGCGGCTTTGGTACGGTCCTTGCCGCGAAATGCGGTGTAAAGGTCTTTGCGCCCGCATACCGTCTTGCGCCCGAAAGTCCCTTTCCTGCAGCCGTTGACGATGCGCTTGAAGCCTACAGATATCTTCTTCGCATCGGATATCTCCCGTCCGACATCATACTTTGCGGCGAGAGCGCGGGCGGAGGTCTTATCTACTCGCTCTGTCTGAAGCTCAGACAAACGGGAGAAAATCTTCCCGCAGGTATTATCGCAATCTCTCCGTGGAGCGATCTTACTCTTTCCGCTCAGAGCTACGAGACAAACAAGCAGGTCGACCCATCGCTCGAGAAGGAAAAGCTTGAATTTTACGCAAACTGCTATATATACGGCTCCGAAAATCCCGATAGCGACTCGGGCGCGGACCGTCTTCGCAAGTCAAATCCCCTCGTATCACCCCTCTTCGGCGACCTTGTAGGACTGCCTCCGTCAATAATTTTTGTCGGCGGAGATGAGATACTGCTCGACGACTCTCGCCTTCTTCACGAAAAGCTTATCGCGTCGGGTGCGCGAAGTCAGCTTATCGTCACCCCGAAAATGTGGCATGTTTATCCGCTCTACTGTCTTAAGGAGCACAGAAGCGACTTCGACCGAATAAACGCCTTTCTCCGCACCGTCCTTCCGCCTCCCGAAAAGCTTCGTTGGATGCGTCTCGACAATGCGGCGAAGATATATCCAGCCGCGCGAAGCCGTACCTGGGTAAATATTTTCCGTCTTTCCGCAACTCTTAACGAAAATATCGACCGCGAGATACTCAAAGCCGCGCTTGATGTTACCGTAAGAAGATTTCCCTCTATCGCCGTGCGCCTGCGCCGCGGATTTTTCTGGTATTATCTCGAAGAGATACCCGAGGCTCCCGAAATAATGGACGAGCGAAGCTTTCCCCTCTCTCGTATGCCATTTGACGACATAAGAAAATGCGCCTTCCGCGTTCTTGTATACAAAAAGCGAATAGCCGTCGAGTTTTTCCACTCCGTGACCGACGGAAACGGCGGACTTATCTTCCTCAAAACTCTGCTCGCCGAATATCTTCAGGAAAAATACAACATCACCGTATCTGCTACAGACGGCGTGCTTGACCGTCTTGAGGAGCCCTCCGAGGAAGAATTCGAGGACAGCTTCCAGCGCTGCTGCGGTCCCGTAGCAGCCAAGCGAAGCGACACGACGGCATACAAGATAAAAGGAACTCGCGAAAGCGACTCCTTCCTCACCGACACGGCATTTCTTATGAGCGCATCGCAGATAAAGGAGAGATCGAAGGAATACGGCGTGACCGCCACCGCTTTTATTGCCTCTGCGGCTCTTATGGCTATCATAAACATTCAGAAGGAGCTTGGCATAAAGCCGTCTAAAATGAAGCCGTCCAAGGTCCTTCTGCCCGTAAATCTTCGTTCTATGTTTAATTCAAGAACGCTTCGAAACTTCGTGCTTTACGTCACCCCGGAGATCGATCCCCGTCTCGGAGAATATTCCTTCGACGAGATATGTAAATCGGTACATCATCAGATGGGGCTTACTATAAATCCCAAGCATATGATGACGAAGATCACGACCAACATCCGAAGCGAGCGCATACCTGCCGTAAAGATACTCCCGCTTTTCATCAAAAATCCGATAATGAAGGCTGTATTCAGCGCGGTCGGAGAGAAAAAGTCCTGTCTTTCTCTCTCAAATCTCGGACTCATCCGTGTGCCCGAGGAAATGTCACCCTATATCGAGCGTATGGATTTCGTCCTCGGAATACAGTCGACCCGCCACTACAACTGCGGAATGATAACCTACGGCGACACACTTGCCTTCAATATCATCCGAAACATCAAAGAGCCTGTCTTCGAGCGCCATTTTTACGCCGTACTCAAATCTCTCGGCATAAAGGTCAAGGTCGAAAGCAACCAAAGAGAAACGAAAGGAAAAAAGGTATAATATGTACTGTATAAAATGCGGCGTTGAGCTCGCCGACACCGAAAAAAGCTGTCCTCTCTGCGGCACCGTCGTCTATCACCCCGATATCGTACGCGAAAAAGCAGAGCCGACCTATCCGAAAAACAACATTCCCAAGGAGGAATTCAACCGCACGGGTATACTTTTTATTATAACCATGCTTTTTGCGATCCCCTTTATTCTCACTCCCATTTGCGACATAAGTCTCAACAAGTCCATAACCTGGTCGGGATACTGTATGTTTGCTGTGCTTCTCACCTACGTGATAATCGTCCTGCCCTCCTGGTTCAAGCGTCCTCATCCCATCATATTTACTCCCGTCGATTTCGGATGCATCGGACTTTATCTTTGCTATATCAATTACACGCTTGACGGCGACTGGTTTCTTTCCCTCGCCTTTCCTGCGGTAATGATGATCGGTGCTATCTCCTGCACCGTCACCATTCTCTGCGTAACTCTTCGTCGCGGATATCTCTACATCTTCGGCGGTGCTTCCCTTGCCGCCGCCGCAATGATGGTCCTCATCGAGTTTTTTATAAACATCACCTTTGATCTTCGCGACTATTTCATCTGGTCGCTCTATCCTATGATAGTTTTTGCGCTTCTCGGCGCTATGCTTCTCACCATCGCCATCTGCCGCCCTCTGCGCGAATCCCTCCACAAGAAGTTTTTTATTTAAAGGAACGGTTTGTCAGAACCCCTTTTTGGCAAAGGAAACTTTTTGAAAAAAGTTTCCTCTGCACTCTTTCAAAAACTTTTCTGAAAAGAAAAGAAGAAATTTGTTTTTAGAAAAGTTTTGGTCGAGCTTTTTCAAAAGCTCGCGGGATTCTTAAGGGCGGCGCCCTTAAGTCGCGCGGTCGTCCTTGCGCGAAAGACGCATCTTTTTGTCAGAACCCCTTTTTGAAAAAAGGGGTTCCGACACTTCCCCAAAAACTTTTCTGAAAAGAACAAACTAATTTTTAGAAAAGTTTTTGAAGTTCCAAGAAACTTTTTGAAAAAAGTTTCTTGGTGGGTTCTCAGGGCAAAGCCCTGAGTCGCGCGGTCGTCTTTGCGCGAAAACTCGTATCTTTCGTCAGAACCCCTTTTTGTAAAAAGGGGTTCCGACACCTCCCCAAAAACTTTACTGAAAAAGGGGAAATAATAAGGCTCTCCCTTCGGGCAGCAAAGCGGGGAAATGAGGTGGACCCCGTACAACTTCACTCGGAATAAGAAAAAACACAGGTGTAACAACTCCACACCTGTGTTTCGCTTTTTTAGAGAGAATTTTCGTCTATCGTTTCAAGAAATGCGGGCAAGAAATTTTCGATAAAATAATCCGCCTCGGGGCATTTCAGCGCCGCTATAGATTCGCGGGTCGATTTTTCGGCACTTGCAAACTCGCGGTTGCCGCTCTTGCCCTCCTCAACGCATTTTATAAGAGCACAGATCTTGTCGGCAGCCTTGACAAGTCGCTTTTCTTCCTTGGCGGCGCCCGAAATTATCTCGCCGTAAATATCTTTGAATTCATCGGGAAGACGCGAAACAAGCGCTTTTTCCGCTGCTGCCTCGATCTTTTTGTAGTTTTTTCTCATTTCCTCGGAATAATACTTTACGGGAGTGGGAAGATCGCCCGTGTATATCTCTGCAGCGTCATGATAGAGGGCAACCACAGCCACGCTGTTTGCATCGTAATTCTTTCCGAATTTTTTGTTGCCGATAATTGCAAGCGCGTGCGCAATAAAGGCGGTCTCCGCACTGTGCTCGGCAAGACTTTCGTCCGTGGTATTACGCATAAGTCCCCAACGTTTTATATATTTCTGTCTGAAAAGAAGCGCAAAAAAGCTGTTTTCCATATTATACTGACCTTTCTTTATCATATTATCCTTTTTATATACGTAATCTCAAATGCCTTTACAGTATACCATATAAAAAACACGCTGTCAATAAGAGATGCGGGTAAAAATAAAGTCGCAGAGGTAAAAATGTTTGTATATCTGTTGACAAACCGTGCAAATATCATTAAAATATTGTATATACAGCTTGAGGCGCTACGCGCTCCTTGACGGAAAGGACGGTCAAACGTATGAAAAGAGAAAACATAGACACCTTGCTTGAAAGCACGGACAACAGCACAGACTGGACGGATTCTTATCTTAAGCTCCAGCTTGAAAAAGAGGGCAAGCTCAGCGACCCACTCTACAGCGTTCCTCTTTCGAATATTATCGAAGCATTCAACCTCGAAGTTCTCCATATGCCCGAAAATTCCTCTGTAAAAGTCACCTGCCGTGACGTAAACCGTCCCGGTCTTCCGCTTGCCGGATTTTTCGACCACTTCGAGGCACAGCGCATACAGATAATCGGTAAGGTTGAGCACCTCTATCTGCAGAGCCTTGACGAAGAAACAAGAAACAAGCAGATATACGATTTTATCTCTAAAAAGCCGGTCGCACTTATATTCTCAACCTCGCTCAGCGCGTTTGAGCACACTCTTCAGTACGCAAAGGAGTTTGACGTGCCCCTTCTGCGCACATCCCGCCCGACATCCGAATTTATGGCGGCGCTTATATCCTATCTGAATACGAGCCTCGCTCCGAGAATAACCCGCCACGGCGTTCTCGTCGAAATATACGGCGAAGGCGTGCTTATGCTCGGCGACAGCGGAATCGGAAAGAGCGAGACCGCTATCGAAATCGTAAAAAGAGGTCACCGACTCATCGCGGATGACGCGGTCGAGATCAAAAAGGTCGCAGACTCCACGCTTATCGGTACTGCGCCCGACATAATCAGACACTATATCGAGCTCCGCGGAATAGGTATCGTCGACATCAGACGTCTTTTCGGTATGAGTGCGGTAAAGGTCGATCAGCAGATAGACCTCGTCGTAAGCTTTGAAATATGGAACGAAGACAAAACGTACGACCGCTTCGGACTCGAGACCGAAACGATCGATATAATGGGAGTTACTCTCCCGAAATACACTATCCCCGTAAGTCCCGGACGAAATCTTGCGGTCATTCTCGAAATTGCCGCTATGAACCAGAGACAGAAAAAGATGGGATACAACACCGCAGAGGAATTCAATCAGAAGCTTCTTGAAAGTATGAGCGAATAACACCTCACGAGGTCTGAAATGCAAGGAGAAAAGTAATATGAACTACTGTACCCCCGAAAAAGCAGGCATACCCTCCGAAAAGGTGCTCGAATTTTTCACAAGACTTGACGCAAAAAAGCTTTCCACTCACAGCGTCGTTATGGCACGCGGAAACAGTATCTTCGCAGAGGGCTACTACAAGCCCTTTGATAAGGATTTCAAGCACAGAATGTACTCGGTTTCAAAGACCTTCGTTTCGGTAGCCATCGGATTTTGCGAGCAGGACGGGCTTATCTCTCTTGACGATAAGCTTATAAAATATTTTCCCGAATACGTAAGCGACAATAGCGCGCACAAGATGTCCTACGTAACTATACGCGAGATGCTGAATATGACCACCGCGCTCGAATTTGAGGGCTCGTGGTGGTTTGGTACAGGCACAAAGGACAGAGTCGAATGTTATTTCAGAGCAAACGGCGACAAATATCCGGGAACACTCTTCTGCTACGACAGCCCCGGCTCGTTTATGCTCGGAGTTATCGTTGAAAAGGTGACCGGTAAGAAATTCCTCAAATATCTTCAGGAAAAGGTGCTTGACGATATCGGATTTTCAAAGGACGCATACTGCCTCGAGGCTCCCGGCGGACATTCCTTCGGAGATTCGGGCGTAATGTGCACAACGAAGGATCTTCTTCTCTTCGCGAGATTCGTTCTCAACAAGGGCGTATGGAACGGAAAACGCTATCTTAACGAAAAATACCTGACCGACGCGACGACGATGTCGGTTGCAAACAACATTGACGTATATGGCTTCGAGCTTTTCAACGGTCACGGATACGGATATCAGATATGGGGTATGCCGCACGGCTGCTTTGCTATGCTCGGAATGGGCGGTCAGATCGCTTTCTGCGATCCGAAGCACGACTTCGTATTTGCAATAAACTCGGACAATCAGGGAAATACGCTTGAATACGAGCCGATATTTGAGGCTCTGTACGGCTCTATTATCGCAAATCTCGGCGACTCTTCCCTTCCGGAAAATGAAAAAGCTTACAAGAAGCTCACCGACGAGCTCGCCGAAAAGGAGCTTTTCTTCCTCGGCGGAGAAAAAGACAGCGAATTTGCATCAAAGATCGACCGAAAGACCTTCACCTGCGATACGAACCGTATGGGATTCAAATGGTTCAGATTTGAGTTCGGCGAAAACTTCGGCACTCTGCACTACGAAAACGCTCAGGGCGTAAAGGCTATAAAATTCGGCTTCGGACGCAACGAGATTCAGAAATTCCCACAGGAAAACTATTCTGATATGATTGCGACCTATCCCGAGCCCGGTCACAAGTATGAATGTGCCTGCAGCGCCGATTGGCAGAGCGAGCGTCAGATACGTATCAGAGTGCAGATAATCGACAAATATTTCGGAAATCTTGCTATGATATTCGCCTTCAAGGACGCAGATCACGTTACCGCGCGCTTCCACAAGGTTGCCGAGGCATTCCTTGACGAATATAACGGCATTATGACCGCAAGATCGGTATAAGCTGCGTTCGGCTAAACAAAAAAACAAGATGTTTACGGAATAAGGCGGGAAAAATTCCCGCCTTATTAGGAGCGTTCTCATAAGGATGTTTGTATTTTGTAGGGGCGATTCACGAATCGCCCGCTGAAATACGCAAAACAAAAACGGGCGATTCATGAATCGCCCCTACAAACAAATTTCGGCAGAGATATTGTTTTCTCTGCCGATTTGTGTTATAATTGGGATAATGAAAAAGCCTCTCCCTTTGGGAGAGGTGGCGGCGGCAGGGGTTCCCAAAAGCGAATGAAATGAGCTTTGTGGGTTCGCTACGTAGCCGACGGAGAGGGTTAGATGATGGATTGAAATGCCCTCTCACCCGCTTCCGCGGGAGCTGTCTCGCTACGGCTCGGTCACGCCGCGGCTCTAATATGCCACAGGCACATCATTCACTACCGCGTCGCCGCTTTGCTGCCCCAAGGGAGAGCCTTTTGGTCGCGCAAACATAGGGGTATGGGCTTTGCTCTGTGCCTTTGTAATATAAATGCGAAACTGGCGATAAAACAGAACGATAAATAAGAATTTGACAAGGAGGTTTCACTATGAAATCAAAATGGAAAGATGCACCCTTATTACATAAGATTGTAACGATAATAGCTATACTCGCAAGTCTATCTGTTGTTGTTTTGGCGGTATTACAG
>JAFXJH010000058.1 GCA_017532425.1 Clostridia bacterium
ACACGGTGGTCGTTCCTGCGGCATATGGCAAGGATACATCGGTAGCGGCGGGAATGGCACTTATTTCCCACGTCCTCTCGGTAATAACCATCCCGATAATTCTTACACTTTTCGGTGTTTGATATCACAGTATAAGTAACCCCGACGGATTTCAAGGTCTGTCGGGGTGTTCTTGTGCTGCAAATAAATTGTAGCTTATTTATTCTACAGTAAAAATATTTATATTTTTTCTTCAATTTCCATTGCATATCCGAGTGCCTGATCTGCTTCAACGTCATATCCGTTTTTGCGGTGAATATCAGCAATTTCCAAATAGATCTGATATGCTTCCTTGAATTTTTCAAGCTTGCGATAACACCAAGCAATCTGATACTTTTCATCACAAAAAGGCGTTCCTATTTCTCCTGATTTTTCAAAGCACTCAATAGCCTCTTCATATTTCTCTATACTGAAGTAGACGAGTCCCTTAAGTAGATACAATTCCCAATTATCAGGATATTTTTGTAATGCACCATCGCAAACCGAAAGTGCCTTTTCATACTGCTCTGCGTTATCATATGCTTCAATAAGCAAGCACCATTCTCTCTCGTCGAGCTTGCCGCCGGCTTCATCCATTTCGCGCTGACGCTCTTTCAGAATTTCTTCGCCCTTTCCAAAAGAAAAAAGCATACCTTGTTTCATTGTCGCCGCGCGTCTATACGGAAGTGAGTTCTTTTGCGTTTTGTCTGCTAAAACTTCATCAAACCATTTGAGTGCTTCGTCTTTGCAAGCATACATCATAGCCATATGGAGCCAGCCATAGTCCCATTTGTCATAGGTCGACAGCTCGCCTGATTTCATAAGCTTTTGATATTCGAGGCGGCATCTCAAAAAGTCCTCAGGGTCGCTGCTTAATTCATATAGTGCGGACAGTCTTTGCGCGTAATTTTCGTAAGCGACAGAATGCTTTTTGAAAAGGTCGTCTACCATAACACCGTAGAGCCTTGCAATTTCGGGAAGAAGCAGTACGTCGGGCAATGTAGTTCCGCATTCCCAACGCGATACGCTTTGAGCGGTTACACAAAGCTTTTCGGCGACTTCTTCCTGCGTGTATTTTCTTGCTACTCTGAATTTTTTCATATTTTCAGAAAACACAGTTGAGTTCATATATAATCCTCTCTTAATTTGTTTTTCGTAAGCTTACGGTTATATTATAGCAATAATAAAGTAAAATAACAATATCGCATTTTATGATCAGACTCTCAATTTTTGCACAGAAAAATATAATTATTCCGATAATTCTTACACTTTTCGGTGTTTGATATCACAGTATAAGTAACCCCGACGAGTTTAATCGTCGGGGTTGGATTTTTCATGAGTTCTACGTCAATCTTCGGGTGGAATACTCGGCAGAGCGTTTCCGTTTTTATCTCTGTTTATAGGTGTCGCCTTGAGATGAAAATGAATACTGTTGCAAGGGCATACTAAATCGATATCATACTTTTCTTCAGATCCTCTGTAAGTGAAATCTCCGCCGCAACGAATGATCTCGCAGTATGTATACACCTCTGTCATCATTTTCGGGCACATTCCGGCAGGACATTCGTACGAAAATGTGAACTTGTCGCCCTTTTCAAATCCGAGTCGGCAATTTGAAGCTTTTCCATCGATAACTGTCAGATCAAACTGCCAATCTTCTATCACCCATTTTTTCATAGACTGTATCTCCTTTATTTTTGCTAAAGCATTTTTTTACATTATATCATAAAATTGCAGGAAAAACAATGTTTTTGCTGGTTTTTGTGTGGATATACAATATTCCTTATAAATCTACAGCCAAGGAATGGGGATGAGAGTTTTAGATAAAACCGATAGGTTGAGAAAAACTTCGGCGTTTGTGATGATTTTTCCTTCTCGCAATTAGGTATTATAGAACAGTTATGAAAGGAAAAGCTCCCTCATACGAGGGAGCTTGAAATCTTTTAGTGATTATGATGCTTTATAAATCCAAACAGCTTGCAAAGCTCCATCACAACGAAGGGTGTGAGGATAAGCGCAAGACCGATGAGGTAAAGCGTGGGAGTAAGTGTAACAAGACCGAATGCTTTTCCTACGGGAGTGAAGAGAACGAGAGCTACAAGTGCTGTCGAGGTCAGAGCCGCAAGATTGAGCTTGCCGTTGGTGAACGGTCCGATCTTGAAGAGCGAATGCTCGCTTCTCATATTGAATGCCTGGACGATCTGACAGAGTGCAAGGATCATAAATGCCATTGTCTGACCCTGAGCAAGATTTGCATCGTCGCCCTGCCATCCGAGCCAGAAGCCGATGAGGGTAAGTGCGGCGAACATACATCCCTGAAGAACTACGCGAATACCGAGACCGTGAGCGAATATGCCTTCGTTCTTGGGCTTGGGTTTTCTTTCCATAACGTCCTTTTCAACTGCTTCCATACCGAGCGCGATAGCGGGAAGAGAGTCGGTTACGAGGTTTATCCAAAGGAGCTGCATAGAGAGAAGGGGAGTCTTGTGCCAGAGAAGCATAGCAACAAATACTGTAATTACCTCTCCGATGTTCGTTCCGAGAAGGAATCCGACAACCTTCTTGATGTTTGCGTAGATTCCGCGTCCTTCGCGAACCGCTTCAACGATGGTCGCAAAGTTGTCGTCTGTAAGAGTCATATCTGCCGCGCCCTTTGCAACGTCAGTACCTGTAATACCCATAGCGCATCCGATGTCTGCTGCCTTGAGCGCGGGAGCGTCGTTTACACCGTCACCCGTCATAGATACGACCTGACCTTTTCTCTGCCAAGCCTTAACTATGCGGATCTTGTTTTCGGGAGAAACTCGTGCGTAAACCGAGATACTTTCAACAGCTTCGTCAAGCTCGCTGTCGGTCATAGCGTCAAGCTCTGCGCCCGTGATAGCGCGGTCGCCTTCGAGAAGGATTCCGAGCTCTTTTGCGATAGCGGAAGCTGTAACAACGTGGTCACCCGTGATCATAACGGGCTTGATGCCTGCCTTGCGGCAGACCTCAACAGCAGCGTTTGCTTCGGGACGGGGCGGGTCGATCATACCGACAAGACCCATAAACGTGAGTCCGTTTTCAAGCTCTTCAGATGTAGGATTCTGAGGGACCTCGTCAATTTCCTTGTATGCAACGGCAAGAACGCGGAGCGCATCCTCGCTCATTTTGTTGACCATATTTTTCGCTGTTTCGAGATCGCCCGAAATACAGCGGGGAACCATCATATCGAAAGCACCCTTAACGATAACGATATTCTTTCCGTCGATGCTGTTGACTGTCGTCATAAGCTTGCGGTCAGAGTCGAAGGGAATCTCGGCAAGTCGGGGGTAGGTACTGTTAAGCTCGTCCTTGGGCATAGAATTCTTGTGAGCGGCAAGAACGATAGCCGTTTCGGTGGGGTCACCGATGTGCTGTTCCTCATCACCGTGGAAGATAACAGAGCCGTCGCAGCAGAGAGTAGCATACTTGAGGAGCTTCTTTATTTCATCCGAATTCTCGCGGCTGATAAGCTCGGTGTCGGACGCGCCGTCAACGTATGCCTTTGTGAGGGTCATTCTGTTCTGTGTAAGAGTACCCGTCTTGTCCGAGCAGATTACCGATGCGCCGCCGAGTGTTTCAACAGCGGGAAGACGTCTGATAAGAGCGTTGCGCTTTACCATACGCTGAACACCGATAGAAAGAACGATGGTTACGATGGCGGGAAGACCTTCGGGAATTGCCGAAACTGCAAGAGAAACGGCGGTCATGAAGATCTCAAGCGGGGGGATCTTGTTTATAAGACCAACTACGAATATTATAGCACAAGCGGCAAGCGCAACGATGCCGAGGTACTTACCGAGCTGTGCAAGCTTCTGCTGAAGGGGAGTCTGCGAATCGTTTTCGCTGTCGAGAAGGTTGGCGATCTTGCCCATTTCGGTGTCCATACCGGTCGCAGTTACGATAGCGAGAGCTGTGCCGTAGGTCACACTGCAGCCCGAGAATACCATATTCGTGCGGTCACCGATAGGAGCCTTTTCGTCAACAGTGATCTCAGCGTCCTTTTCGGAGGGTACAGATTCACCGGTGAGTGCCGATTCTTCAGACTTGAGGCTTACGCTGTGAAGAAGACGGGCATCGGCAGGAATGAAGTCACCCGCTTCAAGCTTTATAATGTCACCGGGAACGAGCTCGGAAGCCTCAACTACCTTTTCCTCACCGTCGCGAATAACTCTCGCGTGAGGTGCGGACATATTTTTCAGGGCATCAAGAGCTTTTTCTGCTTTGCTTTCCTGCATAACGCCCATAACGGCGTTGAGGATAACGATAAGAAGTATAAGACCGGGCTCGAAAAGCTCGCCCCAATTCTGCTCTACGCAAACGATTACAAAAGAAATGATCGCCGCAACTATCAGAATAAGGATCATTACGTCCTTGAACTGATCGAAGAAACGCTGAAGCATAGTCTTTTTCTTCTTTTCGCGAAGCTTGTTAGGACCGTATTTTTCCTGAAGAGAGGCGACCTGCGCAGAAGTAAGACCGCTCTTCATATCCGAATCCAGAGCATTCAAAACGTCTTGTTTGGATTTGTTGTGAAATAGCAATTAATTTTCCTCCATAATATAAAAATTTTCACTTTAATAAGTATAGCAAAACTTTACGTCGATTTCAATAGAAAGTCTTCATATTTAACCTGAATTTTACATTTGCAGGCATAAACGTGAAAAGTACCGCCTGAGCTTTCAAGCGGTACTTTTGTAAACTATCTGTTTTTACTTCGGACACTCAGCGTGTGAGAAATTCTTATCTGTTTGCAAGTCCCGCGCCCTTTCCGTCGTTGAGCCAGTAATCCTCACCCGTGGTGAAATCCCTGAATATGGTCTCTGTAAGATATGGATGCCCCTCGATAATAGAGGTGAGCTCCTTTATCTTGTCTGCATATTCGGGATCGCTGTATCTGTTTTCAAACTCGTACGGGTCTTTTTCGAGATCGTAAAGCTCGTAGAATACCTTGCCCGTCATCTCATCGGGTCTCGGCTTGAGGCTTACTCGATTGATCTCAAGCTTTATTTTGTCCTTTATGATAGCAACGCGGTCTTCGCATTCGGAAATAATGAAGTCAAGACCGCCGCACGATACCGTTTCGTCGATCGGCTTTCCGTCGCATTTGGGAAGGTCGGTGATTCCTGCTGCAGAAAGAACTGTCGGGAAAATATCGATAGAGCTTACCGTTTCCTCTATTCGCTTGCCGCTTCTCTGACCGGGCTTCTGAATTATGAGCGGAATACGCAGTACGTCCTCAAAAAGACTTCCGTTTTTGCCCCAAAGACTGTGATTCCCCATCATTTCTCCATGGTCTGTGGTGTAAATGATAAAGAGATCGTCGCCGAATTTTGTTCTTGCCGCATCTATTATCTCGCCTACCTTTTCGTCGATAAGCGCGATGTTTCCGAGATATCTTCTGCGCCAGCTCTGCCAGTATTCCTCGCTGTAATTCTTCTGTGCGTGATCCTTTGCCGAGCCGCTTCCCTCTGTCGTGCCCGGTCCGTGGAAGCCGCGGCGGTGGTATTTGCTTTCGTCATCCCATTCGCCGTCGCGATAGATGCGTGCGTCCATCTTTTCGGGGTCGATCCTCTCGGTGTATTCTTTGGGTGTATCGATAGGGTAGTGCGGACCCGAGAAGCTTACCCATATGAAATTCGGCTCACATTCGGATGCGGAATTTATATGCTCGATAGCGCGGTTTCCGACCCAGGCGTCGGGATGCATATCCGATTCAAACGGAAAATCGTAGCATCCTTGGTTTGAAGGAGTCATATGAGCCTCGCGTCTGCAGGTCTTCAGCATATCCTTGCGTGCAAGCTCCTTTGCGTAGTCGTCATAATACCAAAGAGAATTGTTTTTGTCGTCCTGAAGATCAAGAGTGTCCATTCCGAGAGAGCGGTAATAAGAGATAAAATGCTCGTATTCAAGCGTCATATTCGGACGCGTAGCAGGATAAGGAACGGGAATAAAATGGCATTTTCCGTGAAGCGACGTGCGGTATCCGACCTTTTTAAGCTCGGTAAAGAGGTTAGGGAGCTGTGTGGAAAGGGAAGCGCCGAAAATATTGCTGACCGATCCCGAGTTGTGCGGGTAGAGTCCCGTCATAATACTGCAGCGCGCGGGAAGACATACGGGGCTTATCGTGTAAGCGTGATCGTAAACGTCTGCGCACTCGGCAAGAGCGTCTATAGAAGGCGTAGTTTCGGTCTTTGCGCCGTAGCAAGAAAGTGTTCTGAGGTGTTGCTCGTCTGTTGTTATTAAAAGAATGTTGGGTCTGCTCATATAAAAATCCTCCATCCGTTCGGCTTTATACTAATAATTTAGCATATATCGCCTTGTTTGTCAATACAAACCGAAAGCGATAATTAATAAATGATCATAAATAAAAAAGACCTTCACGCGAAGGTCTTTTCATAGTTAAGTATTGTCGACTGTTCGGCTTTCTTATTCTCTCCTGAATTCCCAAAGAAAATCAAGATACATCAAGATGCAAAGCGGAACGAAGGCTAAACCGATTACCTGTTCCTCGTTTATATGGTAACCAAGAAACATAAATTCGGGTTCCAGTATATAAAGAATTATAAGTACTATTCCCGAAACAGCGGCGAGAATCGCGAAAATGTTACAGCGATGCGGCTTGCGTATTAGCTTTATTACTGATTGGGCAACTGCAATAATAGAAAGCAAAGCAGGGAAGTAAATAGGATATACTAACGTAGGATATAACCAAGAAAGGCTGTCATCTAGACAAATACCTATGATCAGCAGTGCAACGTAGAATAAGAAGAGTACGCTCGATATTATAAACGTGCTTGTTTTCATACCGTCCGTTTCAAAGTCAGCGACGTAGCCTTTTTTGTTTTTGATGAAAGTAGTAACGACTTCGAGATAAACGGAAATGAAAATAATCGTAGTAAGTATAAAAACTAAATCAGTATAGTTGTCATAAAAGTCAGGGAAGAATTCCATGAAAAATACATTAAAAAATACTGATATATATGTAAACAGCAGTAAAACACCCGACAAAATGGCAATAATTATAAAAACACATACGCGGCGAGGTCTTTGCAGTAAATTTATTATAGCATATAAAATGCACGCGAAAAGAAGGAGTAAGGGAAATGTGAATAGATAATATCTACCTAATTTTTCGATCGACATCGGATTTCTGACGAAAAATGATAAAAAGCAACCTACAAAAAAATGCAGTATAAGCGCACTCGGCATTATAAGTAACAGTTTTTTCATAAATATTACCTCCTAGTTTTGTTAATGTCATTATAACATACGCGGCAAAATTTGTATATGCGTATATAGAACAAAATCTCCCCTCCATTTTTTGTGCAAAATGACCAAGCAGACAGCTGCGTAATGTTTCTGCGTAGCTGCCTGCTTTTGCTTATTCAGTTGATCTCGGCTAATTTGTCCGCAATACCAAACTCGTCGGCAATTATCTTAACCCAGTTTTTAACTGTTTCAAAGTCTGCTTTGCCCGTAATTGCGTGGTTCTTGTATTCGCGCTCGCCGTCATTCCAGGTAATTATCCAAAGCTCGGACTCGTCAGCGTTATATATACGCTGTACGAGAGAAGAAGAGTTCTTTTCCTGCGATACAGTTCCCGTAGCGATAATTCTGCTCTTTCCGCTCTGATCGTAAGCC
>JAFXJH010000059.1 GCA_017532425.1 Clostridia bacterium
AGTTTTTTCCCTTCCCTCAAGCTCCCATCCCTTTTCCTTGGCTGAAGCTTCTCTTTTTATTATTTTGTTTTCAATATGTTATGAGGCTACCGAAAAACCGGTAGCCTCATTAATTTTTATCTTATTTTCCCTTAAGCAGGTCATGCTTGATATCCCAAAGCTTTTTCGAGAGGTCAACATAGTAATCGTGCGGATTTTCAAAGCGTGTAACCTCATCCCAAAGAGTGTTTATCTGCTCGGCACAGAAATCTCTTATCTCTTTTACCGTATATCTCGGATAAACAAGCTTGCCAGAGATAAATATCGGCTTGAGAAGCTCCTCTGCGCGGTAATTTGTAAAGGTCTTTTCTTTCCAGGTGTGTACGGGGTCAAATATCGTGAGAGGCTCGTCATCATTTACGCTTTCATCATAAACGCAGAGATAGTCCGCTTCCGCTTTTCCCGTTTCCTTATCGTAAAGTCTATATACCTTTTTGAAGTGGGGATTCGTTATCTTCTGCGGATTTTCGCTTATCTTGATCTTCGGAGTTATGCTTCCGTCCTTTTCCTCGACCGCCACAAGCTTATATACACCGCCGAATACCGGCTCACTCTTGGAGGTAACGAGTCTTTCTCCTACGCCAAACGAGTCAATGACCGCGCCCTGATGAAGAAGCTCTCTGATAATATATTCGTCAAGCGAGTTGGATACGACTATCTTACACTCTGTCATTCCCGCATCGTCGAGCATCTTTCTGACCTTTTTAGTCAGATATGTGATATCGCCCGAGTCGAGTCTTACCGCACATTTTGTTATACCGTGCTTCTTGAATGCCGCAATAGCGTTCGGAACGCCCTTTTTAAGTACGTTATAAGTATCTACAAGAAGTGTGGGGTTATTGGGATATATTGAGCAGTAGGTATCGAATGCCTCGAATTCGCTGTCAAAAAGCTGTACCCAAGAATGCGCCATCGTTCCGCCTGCGGGAACTCCGAAAAGCTCGTCTGCTATCGTACAAGCTGTACCTGCGCATCCTGCTATATATGATGCTCTTGCGCCGTATATTGCCGCCGCTGTTCCCTGCGCACGGCGCGAGCCGAATTCGGAAACCGGGCGACCCTTTGCCGCTCGTACTATTCTGCTCGACTTTGTCGCGATAAGCGACTGATGGTTTATTGTAAGCAGCAAGAAGGTTTCGATGAACTGTGCTTCTACTGCGGGAGCGCGAACTGTCATCAGAGGCTCGTTCGGAAACACGGGCGTTCCTTCGGGAACTGCATAAATATCGCCTGTAAACTTGAAGTTTGCAAGATATTCAAGGAATTCCTCGGAAAACTGATTTCTCGAGCGGAGATACTGTATATCGTCCTCGTCAAAGTGCAGATTTTCGATATAATCGATAACCTGATCGAGACCTGCCGCTATTGCAAATCCGCCGCCGTCGGGTATCGAACGGAAAAACAGATCGAAATAGAGAACCTTATCGCTGTTTCCGCACTGGTAATATCCATTTCCCATTGTGAGCTCGTAAAAATCACAGAGCATCGTATAGTTGTCACTTAAAAACTTTTTCATCTTTCCCATTTTTCATTCTCCCTTGTATAAACGCTTGTATATATTAAAAATTTGAAAGATCTTCATTTGTATCAAGAAGCAAATAATAAATTGCCGCCTGAAAATCTCTTGCAAGGAGCATATGCTCTGTGCGGTTGTCCGACGCCGCATGCACCATAACCGACTTGCACGCGGGTACCTTTATATTTATCACTACGTTATCGTGATCGTCTTCTGTTATATCGTAGACACATCCATACGAGTGATTTTCGCATATACGCGATATTATAAGCAGATTCAGAGCCGATTTCGGTGCAATTGATATCATATCCGCAAGGTCCTTGCCGTTTTTTACTGTAAACTGCGGATATCCGAGCGAAAATACAATCTTCAAAGTTATATCCGCTTCACCCTCATCAACACTTATATCTACCCGTCTGTCTCTTGAGAGCTTTACCGCAAATGAGGTCAGATAAAGATATAGCATCAAAAATCCGCGGAAATCAAGCGCGTTTACCGCCCATTTATTATTGTGGTCTTTATTTGCAGAAAATCTGACGTCATATCCTATCTTTTCAAAACTTCGCTCTGTAACCTCGGAAAGAAGGCTTATCGCATTTTCGAAGCTATATATCGATCCGCGTCTGAGGTCGCCGCCAACAAACATATAATCGAGTATCTTTTCCATTCTGCGCTCTATTCTTTTATCGGCATCTGCGCGCACCTTCTCGTCAAGTGTAAAGGTCTTTTCGTCGAGGCATCTGATTATATCGCATATCTCGTATCCGACGTCGCAAAGATCACGCTCGTATTCGGTAAATATACGGCTGAGCGCATTTATCTGAAGCATTGAGAAAAACACCCACAGCGAGCAGTTTTCGATACCTCTTCTATATGGCATTACGAATGCGTTTGCCCTTCGGTCCCCCGTATCGACCGATATTACGCTCGGCTTTTTACGCGACGGAATATTTTCGTATTCCGAAAGACCGCCTCTGTCAAGATGAAACTGAATATGAGTATTTCTTCTCGGCAAGCGTATATTTCTCATCGCTGAGTAATTTTTATACACAACAAGCCCCGATGAATTACAGATCATTATCGGTGTGTCAAGCTCGTCGGGAGATGAAATATATTCGGCATAATTCATATAAGCACCTCACATAGTACAAAATATACAATCATATTCACTTTGTAACGAATATCGCTTTAAGTTAACATAGCGCGATATCTTTACTACACCCTTAATAATATAGCATAAAGATGAACATAATATTGAATTATTTAGTACTAATTTATAAAATTTAGATTAAAAGTAACAAAATTGAAAAAGTTTTCTAAAACTACTTGAATAATGATCGGATTTGGAGTAAAATATAGCCGTAAATTAAAAATTCAGGAGGTATTTTCCAATGTCCGTAAAAGTTGCCATTAACGGCTTCGGCCGTATCGGCCGTCTCGCTTTCCGCCAGATGTTTGGCGCAGAAGGTTATGAAATCGTTGCTATCAACGACCTTACCAGCCCCAAGATGCTCGCTCATCTTCTCAAGTATGATACTGCTCAGGGTAAGTACGCTCTCGCAGATACAGTATCCGCTACAGAAGACAGCATCACAGTTGACGGTAAGACAATCAAGATCTATGCAGAAAAAGACGCTGCTAACTGCCCTTGGGCTGCTCTTGATGTAGACGTTGTTCTTGAGTGCACAGGTTTCTACTGCTCCACAGAAAAGTCCATGGCTCACATCAACGCAGGTGCTAAGAAGGTTGTTATTTCCGCTCCCGCAGGAAAGGATCTTAAGACAATCGTTTTCGGTGTTAACAACGAAACTCTCACAGCTGATGACAAGATCATCTCCGCTGCATCTTGCAC
>JAFXJH010000060.1 GCA_017532425.1 Clostridia bacterium
CTGAGTGAGCAAAATCCCGCAGTTACCGATTTTGCCGTTCGTCTTTTCAAAGCGAGCGAGGAAAGCGGAAAGAATACGCTTATCTCACCGCTGTCGGTTCTTTGCGCGCTTGCTATGACCGCAAACGGAGCAAAAGAGGAAACACTCGCGCAGATGGAAAGCGTGCTCGGTATGACAAAGGACGAGCTGAATATTTATCTTTACAGCTATATGAAAAAGCTTCCGAGCGGCGAAAAATATAAGCTCAGCCTTGCAAATTCGATATGGTTTACAAACGACGAGAGCTTTACGGTAAACCGCGATTTCTTGCAGACAACCGCCGATTATTACGGCGCGGATATATATAAATCGCCCTTTGACCAGAAAACCTGTAAAGAGATAAACAAATGGGTCGAGGATAACACCGACGGAATGATCCCCGAAATTCTGGACGAGATAAATCCCGAAGCGGTTATGTACCTCGTAAACGCGCTTGCTTTTGACGCGGAATGGGCGAAGATATACAGAGAATCGTCTGTAAAATACGGAAAATTCACAAAAGAGGACGGTAGTGAGCAAAACGTCGAGCTTATGTATAACACCGAAAACGTATATCTCGAGGATGATAACGCATCGGGCTTTATGAAATACTATAAGGACGGCAAATACGCATTTGTTGCCCTGCTTCCGAACGAGGGTGTGAGCGTGTCCGAATATATTTCTTCGCTTGACGGAAAATCGCTCAGCGAGATGCTCGCAAATGCTCAGATCGCAACCGTGCGCACGTGTGTTCCCAAGTTTGAAACCGAATATGACGTTAATATGGCTGAGATACTTGCGAAAATGGGTATGCCCGACGCATTCGATAGCGATAAAGCCGATTTCACCGGACTCGGAACGTCGAGCGTCGGCAATATCTATATAAGCCGCGTGATCCATAAGACCTTTATTTCGGTGGACGAAAAGGGCACAAAGGCAGGCGCGACGACCGCTGTTGAAATGATGCCCGAATCTGCTCCTCCTACGGATATAAAGAAGGTATATCTTAACAGACCTTTCGTCTATATGCTCGTCGACTGCGAGAATAACATTCCTTTCTTTATAGGAACTATGATGGACGTTGGAGAATAAAAGGTCGTACGTAAAGACAAGGAGGTAAACACCATGAAAAAACTGATTGCACTCATACTCTTACTGACGATGGCGGCTAACGTTGTAAGCTGCTCGATGCAGGTACGTGCAAAAAACCTTATGGACGGTATCACGCCAAACGAGATAGCCGCCGCAGAAAGCCTGAGTGAGCAAAATCCCGCAGTTACCGATTTTGCCGTTCGTCTTTTCAAAGCGAGCGAGGAAAGCGGAAAGAATACGCTTATCTCACCGCTGTCGGTTCTTTGCGCGCTTGCTATGACTGCAAACGGAGCAAAAGAGGAAACACTCGCGCAGATGGAAAGCGTGCTCGGTATGACAAAGGACGAGCTGAATATCTATCTTTACAGCTATATGAAAAAGCTTCCGAATGGCGAAAAGTATAAGCTCAGCCTTGCAAATTCGATATGGTTTACAGACGATGAGCGTTTTAAGGTAAACCGCGATTTCTTGCAGACAAACGCCGATTATTACGGTGCGGATATCTATAAATCTCCGTTTGATGAAAAGACGCTGAAGGAAATAAATAACTGGGTAAAAGAAAAGACCGACGATATGATTCCCGAAATTTTGGATGAGATAAATTCCGAGGCGGTTATGTACCTCGTAAACGCACTTGCTTTTGAAGCGGAATGGGCGGAAATCTATGAAGAAGGCACAATACGCGACGGAAAATTCATAAAAGAAGATAATACCGAGCAGGACGTCGAGTTTATGTATAGCACCGAGCACAGATATCTTGAGGATGATAACGCATCGGGATTTATGAAATACTACAAGGGCGGCAAATACGCATTTGTTGCGCTTCTTCCGAATGAGGGCGTGAGCGTGTCCGAATATATTTCTTCGCTTGACGGAAAATCGCTCAGCGAGATGCTCGCAAATGCTCAGATCGCAACCGTGCGCACGTGTATTCCTAAATTTGAAACCGAATATGACGTTGATATGGCTGAGATCCTTGCGAAAATGGGGATGACCGATGCGTTTGATATGTACGCTGCTGATTTTACAGGGCTCGGAACTTCCACAGCGGGCAATATATTTATAAGCCGCGTACTCCACAAGACTTTTATGTCGGTAGGAGAAAGGGGCACCAAAGCAGGCGCGGCAACCGTTGTCGAGATGAAGGATGGGTGTGCTGAGATCCCTACCGAGATCAAAACGGTTTATCTTAACAGACCTTTCGTCTATATGCTCGTCGACTGCGAGAATAACATTCCTTTCTTTATCGGAACTATGATGGACGCTGGGGAATAAAGCGCTGATATAAAATAATAACACGGCAGTTCAACCGAACTGCCGTGTTTGAGCTTTTAAGGCTTTACGGAAATTGCTAATCCTTGAATTTTATCTCTTTGTACATTCCGTCCGTGCCGCATACCGTGTTTTGGAAAATATTTGTCGCAACAGAAATGTAATTGTGCGGGTCGGGAAGAGAAGGGCTGAAATGGGTAAGCCAGAGCTCGTCGGGCATAGCGGCTTTTGCAAGCCTTGCCGCTTCGACGAAGGTCATATGCTTCGTTTCCTCGGCACGGCAGACCTTGGCATCCTCGGCAAACATTCCCTCGCAGATCATAAGATCAGCACCCTTAGCCATATCCGAAATGACATTCAAGGGTCGGGTGTCCGTACAGAAGAGCACCTTTATGCCGCGGCGCGCCTTTTCGAACGCCATGTCGCGCGTGTAGATCTTGCCATCAAATTCGACCTGCTCGTCCTTTTGCAGAAGTCCCCAAGCCTTCATAGGCACGCCGTTGAGAGAAGCCTTTTCGGGCGAGAATTTGCCGACTCGCTCTATTTCGAGGGTATATCCGTAACAGCTTATAGAGTGATCGACACGGAATGCGTCTATTTTGCAGCCGTCGATGCTGAAGCTTTCGTGAGCGTGCTTCAGCTCTATAACTTTAAGCTCGAAGGGAAGCTCGCGCGCGATTATAAGAAGGGAGTGAAGGATGCGGGCAAATCCTGCGGGACCGATGAGGGTGACAGGCTCGGTGCGCATATCGTTTCCCATAGAGAGAAGCAGACCGGGAAGTCCGCTTACGTGGTCGGCGTGACAGTGGGTGATAAGGATGGTGTTTATTCGGCTGAGCGATATCTTCTGACGTCGAAGAGAAATCTGAGTGCCTTCTCCGCAGTCGAAGAGAAAATTCGCACCGTTGTATTTCATTATGCAGGAAGACAGAAATCTGTCCTTGAGCGGAAGCGCACCGCCCGTTCCGATAAGTGTTATGTCAAGCATAGTTTTCTCCAAAAATTATAAATACAAGTATATTATAACAAATATAAAGCTCAATTTCAACGGTAAGAGCGAGTAAAAATAAAAAAATAGGCAAAAAAATCGGGCGAACACTTGACATCTCGCCTTGATTGTGGTATTATAGTAAAGCTACAGATGAGATAGATAGGTTGCTTTGCAGCATGAACAGAATATGGAAGGATATCGAAGCGGTCATAACGGGTCCGCGCAGGAAAAACAACACGGTGTGTTGTTTTTGCAAGCGGTTAACGAAAATAGCCCAAATGGAGAACGAGCTGCGCTCGTTTGAACATTTTGGCGTAATTTTCGGAAGGGCACGGAGCCGCGGGAATAGAACTTTCGGTAAGCTCTTGTAGTATAAACAGAATGTGGAAGGATATCGAAGCGGTCATAACGAGGCGGTCTTGAAAACTTCCTTCGTCTGTTTATGTAATCCCTTAAAAACCCTTGATTTTATTGGGTTTTTCGCATCTTTTGATGCACTTTGCGAGAAGCCTTTCTCGCAGTTTTCTCGCAAATTTCCTTGA
>JAFXJH010000061.1 GCA_017532425.1 Clostridia bacterium
TACTGTTAAGGCTTCTCTCAAGAAGAAAATTTCCGACAGCCTTTCCGAGCATAAGCGAGATTATGAGCGCGTATATTATGCAGACTATTCTGAATATCGGCAGGTCAAATGTGAGAAGCGGAGAAAAGAGGAGAAAAACGGTACCTGGTACAAAGAAGATCATACTTATGAGAAGGTCGGCATAGCGCATTTTGTGCAAGAAGCAATATGCGATAACGAAGCAGATGTGACCGAGAGCAAAGGCCGCCGCACCGAATATAAAATCGTAGCCGATCAGATAATCGCCGAGAAAGGCGAGTATAAGTCCTGCGGACATTCCGATATAGAAGCGCGCGTTGTCCGCTTTTATGACAAGAGCGTATATGAGATTTATCACGCCAAGCAAGGCGAACAAAGCACTGCATATACATTTGAGAGTGAAATCAAAGCCGCTGCTCTGATAAAAATAATTGAGCAGAAGAATAGCCGAAACGGTCAGTGCGTTTACGGTAAGTAAAAATTTCTGTGATATATTCATAACTCACCTCCGAAAAATCTGTAAAGGCATTTTGTGAAATTTGTTTTTGTACGTCCTATGACGCATAAAAGTCAGATAAGTGACTTTTGCCGTAATATCGGCGTTGCCGCGCGAAATATTATTTAAAACGCGCGGCAACCGATCCTTTTATGAAAATTAGTCTACTTCAACGATACCGTCGGCTTTGATGGTTATCTTCATTCCGTCCTTTACGTAACTGAGAAACTCATCGCCGAGCGAGTCGATAACGGGCATAGATACCCCCTCTACCCATACGTCTGCAAGGACTGCACCTGCAGCTGCAAGCGAGTCTATATGATTTGCAAAGAGCATACAAGCGGGATTTTTCTCCATAGCGCAAGCGCAGTAGAGTACGAGTCCGCCGGTAGTAGAGCCGATAGTCTGCGGCAGACAGAGCGCCTTGCCGATAAGAGGCTTGCCGTAAAGGTCCTTGTTGCTCTGGTCACCGCACTTTACTTCCTTGTCGCCAAACTGCAGAGCCATCTGGAAGGATGCAAGCGTGTTAAAGCCTTCTCTTGTTACTACAGCTTCTGCAGTAACCTCTCCGGGAGTTATAACTCTTCCTTTAAACTGTTTCATTATTTCTTACCTCCTGTGATAGTCTGCAAAATTTCTCCGTCGGTATAATATCTTGCACTTGTGTACGTGCGAAGCTTGTTTGACGAGGTAATTACAGGCATTTTCTTGCAAAGGGGATTGTTCATATACATAAGAGGACAAATATAGGATGTAATAACGCCCGTTTCCTTGAGTCTTGCGGCATACTCGGTCTTTTCGAAGGCTTCAAGCACACCGGGAGCGGCTGTGAATACCGTGGGGATAGTAACCTTCTTCTTGCCGTTTTTCTTAAGCTCGGCTTCGATCTTTTCGGTCCAATCGGTGAGCTGTGCAAGAGAAAGGTGAGGGCATCCGACGAAGCAAAGCTTCGGGGTAGCGTCGGGATTCTTCCAGATAACGGGATAATTCTTCTGAACTCTTTCAAGCTCTGCGTCGTCGATGATATATTCCTTTGCGCCGTCCGCGATAAGGCTTTCTCCGAGCTCTACTGCTTCGGGAGTAAGTCCTGCGATGTGATAAAGACCGACGGCACCGTTGGATGCTGTAGCCGCACCGAAATCCTTGAGATAAGAGGTTGCAGAGTCGGTGAGCTCGTTTCCTATCCACTTGTCAAGACCGATAACGTAGGGTACGTCCTCCATTACCTTCATACCGATAGCCGAGCCGAGAAGCTGTGCCTCGGGCTTCTTGGTCGTTTCTACCTTTACTACCCAAGTCGCCTTTCTGCCCTCGTCGGTGAGAAGTCCGAAATAGGGTACGTATCCGACGATAGAGCCCATAATATCGATAATACCCGAGTTTCTGTTGCATCTTGCACCGAGAACCGAGTTAGCGTAAACCACGGCACTCGATTCTGCCCAGGAGAGGATATCACCCTTCTGAGGCTTGTTGCCCATTTCGTCCATATAGCAGGTACAGCTGAATGCGTTTTTGTCCATAAGACCGAGCTTTTCAAGCTGCTTTTCGTAAAAATCCTGCTTTGTATACATAAATTTGTTGAATACGAGATTCTGGAGGAAGTTTGCAGGTACATTCTTGTCGAGCGGACGCGGGTCTACCGAGAATTTCTGCTCGGAGGAAACGCCTGCGTCGAGGAGCTTCTGCATAAGATCGTAAACGGGAGACATGACCTTGAGACCGAAGGAGGTTACAAGGTGATTGTATTTCGATGTGATCGGAACGAGCTTTTCTGCTTCAAAGGCGTCGCCGTACATCACGAGAGTTTTCATAACCTTCGCAAGCGTTTCGCCCTTTTCGCCGTCGAGGATCGCCTGCTGTTCTTTTGTAAGTATCATAACAAAAACCTTTCTTTTTTATTGATTTTCTCCGTAGACAATGAAGCTTATCACAGTTTCATTGCTACCTTCCAGGCACCCCAGATAACCGTGCGGAGATTTCCTACAGATTTTGCGTCACCGATAACGTGAACGTTTTTGCCGCCGGGCGCGAGAGGCGCGGGATTGTATCCGACAGACATAATTACAGAGTCTGTATTCACGTTAAAGGTGCTTTGATCCTTGCCTCTGAGAGTTACCTTGCCGTCTCCGATCTCGCAAAGCGAGGTCTCAAGATATACGGGTACGTTGTTGGTCTTGAAGAAATCGCGCAGATAGCTTGTGTTTGCAAGGCAGATGCCCTTGGTCGTGATAAGGTCGTCCTGCATTTCAACTATAGTCGGCTTCTTGCCGTTAAGATAGAGATCGTAAGCGATCTCACATCCGGTAAGTCCGCCGCCGATAACTACTACGTTTTCGCCTACCGTCTTGTTTCCGAGCAGATAATCGACAGCCTCTACAGCCTTTTCTGCACCCTTTACGGGAATTTTCTTCGCAGTAGCACCGGTTGCGACGATTATCTCGTCTGCGTCAAGAGCGTTTACGTCCTTTATCTCGGTATTCATCTTGATATCGATGGGATATTTCTGAATTTCGCGGATGTACCAAGCAATAAGCGCGCGGTCCTTTTCCTTGAACGAAGGAGCCGCTGCCGCGATAAATACGCCGCCGAGCTTGTCGCTCTTTTCGTAGAGGGTTACCTTGTGTCCGCGCTTTGCACAGAGGATAGCGGCTTCCATACCGCCGATACCGCCGCCGATTACAGAGATTTTCTTCGATACCTTGGCTTTTTCAACGCGGAATTTCTTCGACTGCATCGTTTCGGGATTTAAAGCACAGCGTGCAAGTCCCATAGTGTCGGTGAGATCCTGCGTGTTTGCGTGACCCTTGGAGGATGAGAAGTTGAAGCATCCGCTGTGACAGCATATGCAGGGCTTGATATCCTCAAGACGGTTTTCGATAAGCTTAGTTATCCATTCGGGGTCTACGAGGAACTGACGTGCAACGCCGACAGCGTCTATTCTGCCCTCGGCTACTGCCTTTGCGCCGACCTCTGCATCCATTCTGCCCGCACAAACTACGGGAATATCGACGAATTTTTTGATGTGAGCAACGTCTTCGAGGTTGCAGTTTTCGGGCATATACATAGGGGGATGAGCCCAGTACCACGAATCGTACGTGCCGTTGTCGGCGTTGAGCATATCGTAGCCGGCATCCTGAAGATATTTCGCCGCTCTTTCGGATTCTTCCATATTACGTCCGACCTCAACGTAGTCCTCGCCGGGCATAGCACCCTCGCAGAAGCCCTTCATCTTGGATTCTACCGAATAGCGAAGGGATACGGGATAATCCTCGCCGCACATCTCTTTTATAGCCTTTACGACCTCTGCGGCAAAGCGGTAGCGGTTTTCAAAGCTTCCGCCGTACTCGTCGGTACGCTTGTTAAAGAATTCGATCGCAAACTGATCGAGAAGATATCCCTCGTGAACAGCGTGTACCTCAACTCCGTCAACACCCGCATCCTTGCAGAGCTTTGCGGTTTTGGCAAAAGCCTCGATGATCTCGTGTATCTGCTCTACGGTCATCTCGGGACACTCAATGTCGTGCGCCCAACGGGATTTTTGAGGCGAAGGAGATGCAAGCTCGTGCGACGTGTCGAGAATGGGCTTGAGTATCGCTCTTGTGAATTTGTTTTTATGAAGGGGTGCTACAAGCTCGGTAATAGCCCAGGAGCGTCCCATTCCTGCGGTGAGCTGAACGAAGAGCTTTGCGCCCGTCTTGTGGATCTCGTCCATAAAGACCTTGAGATCCTCGAACATCTTGGGATTCTGCCAGAGCCATTTGCCCCAAAACGTGTCGCGCAGGGGAGCGATTCCGGGAATAATAAGACCTACGTTGTTGTTTGCTCTTTCGAGAAAGAGCTTTGCCGCCTCTTTGTCAAAGTGACAGCCGGTGAGCTCAAACCAACCGAAAAGGGAAGTGCCGCCCATAGGGCACATAACTATACGGTTCTTGATCTCTACGTTTCCGATCTTCCAAGGCGTAAACAGAGCCTCGTACTTTTCGTCTGCTTGATTCATAAAATGATTCCTTTCTGACATTGTATTTTATTTTCGTTTATTTAATTCCTTGCAAGCCTTTTCAAGACTGTCGCTTATGCTTGTAAGAGCGCGGTAGAAAATTACTCGCTTCTCGTCGGTGAGATAGATGCCGATCTTGCTATTAGAAGACTTGTATTGTCAAATATCTTTTAACGTGGGTCTGAAATAACAATTTGCATTATAGCACAAACTTGTTGAAATGTCAACAAACGTCGGGGATATATAAATACTTTGTGACAAAAAAATTAAAAAAAATAAAAAAAGGGGTTGACAAGTCGGAAAAAGTGTGCTATACTTTAGACACTTTAGCAAAGAAAAGCGAAGATCGAAAACCAGTAGCCGCTTGAAAAGCTTACAGAGAGTCGTTGGTTGGTGTGAAACGATGGTCAAGTAAAGTGGTGAATACATTTCGGGAGCTGCACGCTGAACACTTTTCGTTTGATTCGGAAAAGCAAGTAGGTTGTGACGGGGTCGACCGTTATATCGAAGGGACATTGATTGATGCCCCGTGAGGCTTTTACCGTAAGGTATTAAGTAAAGCAGAGTGGTAACACGATTTTTCATTACGGATTTTCGTCTCTGCACCGATTTTTTCGGTGCAGAGACTTTTTTTATTTTAATTTACGATTCCCGCAGACAGTAATGCCTGTTGAAATAAATATTTTTTTACATAGGAGACATAAAAAATGAAAACCAGAAAACTTTTAAGTATTATTCTTGCTGCTTGTATGATACTTTCTACAGTAGCACTCACATCGTGTAGCGGCGACGACGGAAAATATACCGTTGGTGTTATTCAGCTTGCTACACACGACGCGCTTGATGCGGCTACAGAAGGCTTTATTCAGGCACTCAAGGATAAGCTCGGCGAAGAAAACGTTGAGATCGACGTTCAGATCGCAGCTAACTCTCCCGACACCTGCGCTACAATAGCTAATTCTTTTGTAACAAAGAGAGTTGACCTTATAATGGCTAACGCAACACCCGCACTTCAGGCGGCTTACAACGCTACGACAGAGATCCCGATCCTCGGCACGTCGGTTACAGAATACGGCGTTGCCCTTGGTATCAAGAACTTTAACGGAACAGTAGGCGGAAACGTATCGGGAACCTCCGACCTTGCAAGCCTTGAAAAGCAGGCTCAGATGGTCATCGACCTCGTTCCTGAAGCAAAGAAGGTCGGTATGATCTACTGCTCGGCAGAGGCTAACTCGGATTACCAGGTAAAGAAGGTTACAGAGTACCTCACAAAGAAGGGTATTACCTGCACGAACTATGAGTTCTCCGACTCCAACGACGTTACCGCAATAGCACAGAAGGCTGCAAGCGAATGTGACGCTATCTACATTCCTACAGATAACACAGCGGCAACTTGCGCAGATATTATCTACGGCGCAATGGGCGATAACAAGAAGCCGATAATCGCAGGCGAAGCGGGAATCTGTGCAGGATGCGGAATCGCGACCCTTTCGATCAGCTACTATGACCTTGGCTACAAGACAGGCGAAATGGCAGCTCAGATCCTTACAGGCGAAGCTGATATCGCCACAATGGCTATAGCATACGCTCCTCAGGAAACAAAGAAGTATAATGCCGACATCTGCGCAGATCTCGGTATTGATATCGAAGCTCTTAAAGCAGCAGGCTACGTAGCTCTCGACTAAAGCTGAACAGAACCAAAATAATATACGGGGTGAGACATTTTTCGTCGCACCCCGACATATGGTTAAGGAGTTTTCTATGGATACTTTTATGAATTATATATACTCATTGCCGGGCGCGGTCGCGCAGGGAATGATATGGGGAATTATGGCAATAGGTGTTTATATCACCTATAAGGTGCTTGATATTGCAGACCTTACGGTTGACGGAAGCATATGCACGGGCGCGGCAGTATGCGCGGCAATGATGAATATGGGGTATTCCTTGCCGACCGCTATGATATTTGCCTTTGCGGCAGGACTTCTCGCAGGACTTCTCACAGGTGTCTTCCATACGTTTATGGGAATTCCCGCAATACTTGCAGGTATTCTTACACAGCTCGTTCTGTGGACTGTCAATCTGAAGGTAATGGGACTTGCACTTGATAAATCAAGCGCGGCAAACCTCAACCTTTCATCAAGAAATTTCAAAACTCTTGTAACGATGATGGATATGAATCGCTCGCTTATCGTTCTTGAGGTCATATGTATAGTTCTTATAATCCTGCTTTATTGGTTCTTTGGAACAGAATACGGCTCTTCGCTCAGAGCAACGGGCGCAAACCTGAATATGAGCCGCGCACAGGGTATAAATACAAATGCCACAAAAATAGTCGGACTCGTACTTTCGAACGGAATAGTAGCTCTTTCGGGCGCGCTTCTCGCACAGTATAACGGAAACGCGGACGTTAATATGGGTAAGGGCGCTATCGTAATCGGACTTGCCGCAGTTATTATCGGAGAGGCTCTTTTCGGATGGTTCGCTAAAAATAATTTCGCTTTGAAGCTGATTACGGTAATTCTGGGCGGAATAGTTTACTATATCGTTTATTCCACGGTCATCTACCTCGGAATCGATTCCAACTACCTCAAGATGCTGTCGGCAATAGTTGTGGCTGTCTTCCTTGCGGTTCCTTACTGGAAGCATACCTACTTTTCAAGCATAAAAGCAAAGCATAAGCACCGTTGTAAAGAGGATAAAGCGGACGCTTCCGTAAAGAAGGGAGGATCTGAAAATGCTTGAGTTGAATGACGTAAGAAAGACCTTCAATGCAGGTACGATAAATGAGAAAAAAGCGCTTTGCGGAGTGAATCTTCATCTGAATCCGGGCGATTTCGTAACTATCATCGGAGGAAACGGCGCGGGAAAATCTACCACACTTAACGCTGTGGCAGGAGTCTGGCCTGTCGATTCGGGAGATATCATAATCGACGGAGAGAGAGTAAATAAGCTTTGCGAGCATAAGCGCGCAAAATATCTCGGAAGAGTATTTCAGGATCCTATGAACGGAACGGCGGCGACAATGGAGATACAGGAAAATCTTGCTATTGCCGCAAGAAGAGGCGAGAGAAGAACACTCAGATGGGGTATCTCGCGCAAAGAAAAGGACGAGTACCGCGAGATGCTGAAGATACTCGACCTCGGACTTGAGGACAGAATGACGACAAAGGTGGGACTTCTTTCAGGCGGTCAGCGTCAGGCACTTACTCTGCTTATGGCGTCGATAAAGAAGCCGAAGATACTCCTGCTTGACGAGCATACAGCCGCACTTGACCCGAAAACAGCGGCAAAGGTGCTTGAAATATCTCAAAGACTTATCGACGATTACAGCCTTACCGCGATGATGGTAACTCATAATATGAAGGATGCCATCGCTTACGGTAACAGACTTATAATGATGCACGAGGGAAGAATAATTTTCGACGTTTCGGGCGAAGAAAAGAAAAAGCTGACGATAGACGGTCTTATTCAGAAATTCTCGCAGACAAGCGGAGAAGAATTCTCAAACGACCGCGCGCTGCTCAGCTGATAAAAATATACACTCACTTTTCAAAAAACGTTTTAGAAAAGTTTTTGAAGGTTTTCAGGGAACTTTTTTCAAAAAGTTCCCTGAATGGGTTTGGGGCAAAGCCCCGAAAAGGCAGAGATTTAAGATCTCTGCCTTTTTTCCATATAAAGCCAGCTTATGAATCCGTAAAGGTCGTTGACGAGAAATACGATGAAGCAGACGACGACCGAAATATAGGATATATCCTCGATAGTGGCGAGGATCCATAAAATTATAAGAATTATATCGTTTGAAGCGTACGCAAGAGCAAAATAAGGACTTCTGCGGAAGGTGAGATATGCCGCTATAAAGCTTGTTGTTACCGAAACCGTGCTCGGGATTATGTTGGCGGTGTTGAAATATGCGAGAATAAAATAAAAAATAAAGGTCACAGCAAGCGAAAGCAGGAAAAGAAATAACGGCTCGCGCTTTTTGAGTCTGTCTACCTTCACCTCTCTTTTGTTGCCCTTGTACGGATTTTTTAACCAAGAGATAAGAGCAATAAGTGCCATAGGAGCGGTCATATAAAGATAGGTTATCATTTCTCCGTAATATTCAAAGGTAAAAGAGATTATTCCGTAAAGAATACTGAATATTATCATAAGTATCTGACCGAAGGGATTTCCCTTGGCATTGAATATGAGCGAGAGCGTGCCGATCAGCGACGCTGCGAGCGTGAGATAATCAGAGGATCTGAAGGCGAAAAAGGTGACGCTTATAAGTAATATCGATGAAAAGAGCAATATCTTCTCAAGTTTTGTAAAATAGCTTTCCTTGTGTTTCATATTTTCTCTCCAAAAAAAATAAACATTCGCAGTACGTCTTCAAAGACCTAACGACGTACAAACGAATGCTTCAAGCATTTCACTACCGGTGGCAGTTTGTTTTTAAGATTTTCTGCGTATCGTATATTACCATAAAAAAGCGAAAATGTCAATAGGAAGAGGTGCTTTCCATAAAGCAGGTTTTGCCTGCCGAAAACATCAAAAGGAGTACGAGCAATTTGTTCGTACTCCTTTTTCACACGTCTTGCTTGCAAGGTATAGTGTGTTACACCTTTTAGGTGTACTGTCGGGTGGCAATGAGCCTTCTCCTGTGGGAGAAGGGGGACTGCGATAGCGGTGGATGAGGAGTTGCTTTGCGCTAATGACACCTCATCCGTCAGCCTTGCGGCTGCCACCTTCCCCCGCTGGGGAAGGCTTATTTAGTGAGTCCTGAAAGTCCGTCAATTTTCCTGACAAGCACTGCTTTTGTGGACACAAAAGCGAAGCCCCGCGCGAGGCGGGGCGAGAATTACTTACTTTCATTCTCTAAATAGTTTAATAAATCTTGACCTTCTTCAAATAGGTATAAAGCTTGAGTTGCAGTTTTTATATTCATATCCGGATATTCAAATTCCGCACTCCAATCAGCTTCCCCAATTCGCTCTGAAAAACGTAGTACCATTATTTTTCCCAATACTGCTTTTGAATAAATCTCCGTGTCGGTACATTCTTCAATGATAATTTCATAACGGCGCAAAGAATTTTCTATCATTTCATTAAAAAATTCACTACTTGGATTTTCAGATAGATTCTCGTCAAATGCAAGTTGATATTCTGCAAAAGCCAACCACTCCAAATAATTGTAATTTTTAGGATATGCCAAGGAGGCTTCTTTTGCCCACCAATAACTGCTGTTATGATCTTGATTCGTTCTGTATTTTTGTAAGGCGGAATTGTATTTTTTTATTGTCATGTCATTATCGGCTACTGTTATTCCAAGCAATTCATCTGCACTGATATTGAAAAGTTTAGTGAGTGGATAAATTAGGGAAAGGTCGGGGTTTGACAATCCACATTCCCATTTGGAAACCGCTTGATATGACACACAAAGATACTCTGCAAGTTTTTCTTGTGTCATACCATTTTGCCTTCGTAACGCTTTTATTCTTTCACCTATCGTCATAAAAAACACCTCCATACTTGCCATAATTATAACATATTATGTGTAGTAAAACAATAACTTGTTTTTCGAAAAATGTACAACCTAAAGTTGAGTGTTAAAATAAAAAATGGCGCACCTGCTTTATCGCAGGTGCGCCAAGAGGTGTAGTTGTTTTTTCGGGATTTATACAAAAAATATGAAAAACTATTTACATAAGAAAAATAAATTGCTATAATAGAAATATAAATGAAGGATTTTTGCAGAATATCCGAGTAAAGGAGAAAATTATGACTTCAAAAGAAATTATCAAACGTCTTATAGATCACGATGCGCCGCCGAGAATAGGATACGATTTTCATACTCTGAGCGATTTCAGAGGCACGGGCTCGCGCGCTTACATAAATCTTCCCGCAAATCCCTACAACGCTTGGGGAAATTATCCCGAGCTCAGTAAGCTGGCAAATTTTCACGGCGAAACAAGAATGGATATTTACGGAAATATTTACGGCAGATTCGAGGGCAAGACCAAGGGCGAGTGCGTAAGAGGAACTATTCAGGACTGGGAGGATTATGAGTATAAAATTCCCGAAATAGACCCAAAATTCCGCGACCGTCTGCTCAGTCAGAATTTTGCGGAATGTGATAAATTCGTAACGGCACACGGAAATTTCCTTTTTTCCGCTCTGCGTGACGCACGCCTTATGCCGAATGCTCTTATGGATACGATAGTTGAAGAGGACGCGGTCATCGATTTTATGGATCGTATTTCCGACCACGAGGTAGAGGTCATAAAAAGTATTGCAGGCTGCGGAATAGACGGCTGGATGTTTGGCGATGACTGGGGCACGCAGGACCGTACCTTTATTTCGCCCGAAGCATTCAGAAAGCTCTTCAAGCCGGCATATAAGAAGGTTATCGACGCCGCACACGAGGCGGGAATGAAGGTGCTTTTCCATTCGTGCGGTCATAATTACGGCTTTATGGAGGACTTTATTGACGTAGGTATAGACGTTTTCCAGTTTGACCAGCCCGATACCTATCCGACAGAGGTCTTGGCAGAGGAATTTGCACACCGCGCGGTATTTTATTCGCCGGTGGATATTCAGAAGGTGCTTCCTACGGGTGACAGAGAAATCATAGAAAAAAGAGCGCTTGAAATGTGTCAGCTCTTCCGTAAAGCGGGCGGCGGCTGGATAGCAAAGGATTATCCTACCTATAACGATATAGGCGTTGACCCGGAATGGGCAAAGTGGGCAATGGACGTTATTGTCAAAAACAGCGCTATCTGATCGCCAGGCGATGTTTTAAGTGATATTTTAAGGAGATAATTATGAAAAGCGATATGATATGGGCGTATCTTATACACCTCAGCACACATATGTGGGACGATGAAAACTCGCCAAACAGCAGCTGGTTTACTCCGTCGGGATATTCGGAAAATAATAACGTGGATATAGAAACGTGGGATAACGTAATAAAATTCCTCGCAGAGTGTAAATATAATACCGTGCTTATAGACGTGGGCGACGCAATAAAATACGAATCTCATCCCGAAATATCGGCTCCCGATGCGTGGGATAAGGATTTTCTGAAAAAGAAGCTCGACGAGATTCGCGCACTCGGTATGACACCTGTTCCAAAGCTGAACTTTTCGGCAGGACACGATACCTGGATGAAGAAATACCGCAGAATGCTCTCCACTCCCGAGTATTATACGATGTGCTCGGACGTTATAAAAGAGGTTTGCGAGGCTTTCGGATATCCGAAGCTCTTCCATATAGGTTTTGACGAGGAGGTCACGGATAAGCAGTCGCGCCACGAAATAATAATGGTGCGCGGTGAAAAGCTCTGGTGGCATGATTTTAATTTCATATGCAAGGAATGCGAAAAGCATGGCGCACGTCCGTGGATATGGTCGGACTACTGCTGGGGAAATAAAGAGCTCTTCATAAAGAATATGTCGAAATCGATCCTTCAGTCGAACTGGTTCTACGGCCCGTTTGTGAATTATCCTTCAAATAATTTAAACGCGACAAAGATCGAGACATATCAGACTCTTAACGAGCTCGGATTTGAGCAGGTGCCTACCTGCTCCACGTGGCAGACAAAGGTAAATTCCTATCAGACGCTCGCATACGGAAAAGAGCGCATATCTCCCGAAAGTCTCAAGGGATATATGACGGCACCGTGGGCGATGACGACGAGAAAGGATTATTATACCCTTCTTTCGGATGCGGACAGACTCTATACCTCAAGAATGGAGCTTTATCCCGAAACGCTTGAAGAAAAATAATATATGGAAATCAGATTTTACGATAATGTAGAAGATAAGCTCCTGAAATTTGCCGTTGTTGTGTCAAAATATAACGGTAAATGGGTGTTTTGTAAGCATAAAGAGAGAAACACTTACGAAATTCCGGGCGGACATAGGGAAGACGGCGAAAGCGTCCTCGAATGTGCCGAAAGAGAGCTGACAGAAGAGACTGCGGCGCTGAAATTTTCGATAACGCCGATATGCGTTTATTCGGTCACGGGAAAAAACAGAGTAAACAGTACGGGCGAAGAAACATTCGGAATGTTGTTTTTTGCCGAAATTTTCGACTTTTCAAACGAGCTGAACAGCGAGATAGAGCTTGTCAGACTCTTCGATTCTCTGCCAAGCGAGTGGACTTATCCGCAAATACAGCCGCTTTTAATTAAAGAATATCAAAAAAGATCCCAACAGAATTAAAACTCTGTTGGGATTTTTGTATTATGAGCGATTTTCAAAACTTTGGAATAAAGATGACCTTTCCGTCATTCAGCGCACTTTCGTGAGCGCAGATGCCTGCGGCAGTGATGTTTGCCCCGAGAACCTCGTCTATCCACGGCTTTCTTTCTTCTATTATACTCGAAACGAACTCGTGAACGAGGTGCGGATGAGAGCCGTGATGTCCGCCGCCCGAGCCCTTCATAAGTGACTTTTGTGGGTTGAGCGGATCGTAATTTGCGCCTACCGTGAACTGCCATAGCTCCTCGGGAAGCTTTTCGTAATAGTTTGGCATCTCCTCAATGACCGTTTCCGTACGTCCTCCGCGGCAATTTTCCGAGGGTGGATAAACTCTCGTTATATAAGGATTGTCGTGGTCGGCAAAACCCCATTCGAAGGATGCCTTCGAGCCGTATACGAACATTCCCTCCTGATACATTCTTGCGGTCTCAAAGAGGGTACGTGTAGCCTCGCCCTTAAGTCCGTTTGCAAAAGTAAAATGGGCGGATTCGACGGGAAAGGGATTCCCGTACTGCTTTGTAAGCTCTTCTGCCATACTTCCCGAACCGAGACAGCTTACCCTCTCGATTCTCGAGTCGGATATTGCGATCATAGGAGCGATAGCGTGCGTTCCGTACCACATGGGAGGAAGTCCATTCCAATATGAAGGCCATCCCGCCATATCCTGATAGTGGCTTCCGCGAAGGAACTGTATTTTTCCAAGCTCGCCCTTCTTTTTCATATCGGAAACGTAGAAAAACTGATAGGTATAGAGGGTAGTTTCCATCATCATATAATTTTTGCCGGAACGGCGTACGGCATCGGTGATAGCCTGAATGTCATCGAGGCTTGTTGCCATAGGTACCGTGCAGGCACAGTGCTTGCCTGCATTAAGAACCTTTACCGTCTGCTCTGCATGGCAGGGAATAGGGGTGACGAGATGTACGGCATCTATTGTGGGATCACTAAGTATCTCATCAAAGGATGATGCAATACGCGCGCCTCCGATGAAATCGCAGGTGCGTTTTGACTGATCACTGTTTGTGTCAAAAAGGGTGAGCTCGCCTACGCTTGGGTGAGCCTTGTATATTCCGGCAAATGCACCGCCGAATCCGAGCCCGACGAGTGCGACGTTTATTTTTTTCATTTTGTTACCTCCGATATACTTTTTTGAAATTTATATCATTATTATACTTGATATATCGTGAAAAAGAATATATAATAAAGAAAAAAAGATGTATATTTTTCCCTGTGGAGAGAAATTATGAGGACCTGCTTTGACATTGAAAATAACAGAAAAATATTTGAAGCTGTTGACGTGACGTATAAAGACCCGATCCTTCATCCGACGCGTGAAAATGTAAAATTCCACGATATCGTTTATATGGTGGAAGGATTTTTTGATTTCAAGCTTGATGACAGTATCTACAAAGCCTATCCGGGAGACGTATTCGTCCTTCCTGCGGGTAGTAGTTATGAAGGGGTCTCTTTCTGCGCTGAAGATACAAGAACGGTTTATATACACTCCGAAGCTCTTGAAAGCGATATTCCAAATTGCATCAGCGAGAGAGAGGCAGACAGAATTCATGTTCCTGTCGGAACTTTGATACATACGGGAGATGATGCTGCGATAAGAGAACTTTTTTACGAAATTGCACTTGTAAAATGCTCGGATAAGCCTCAAAAGAATGCTATTATAAACGCACTTTTTAAATCTCTGTTATGTCTTATCTATACTTGCGAAAATAAAACGGTGGTAAAAAAGAGTGATATCGTAAATGAGTGTATTGAAATAATGCGTCAAAATCAGAGTGTCTTTTTTAAAGAAGCCGAAATGGCAGAAAAGCTTTTCGTGTCCGATAAGACTTTACGAAAAGCTTTTGAAAAGAGATATAATAAGTCTTTTTATAAATTCCAGCTCGATTATAAGCTCGGTCAGGCTGTGTCTATGCTTACGTCGGGAAATGAAATCAAGATATATGAGATATCGGATTGCCTCGGCTTTAATGATGAATTTCATTTCAGCAAAATATTCAAGAAAAAATTCGGAGTGGCACCGAGCATATACAGAAAAAAGCTTGAAAAATGATATAAATATCTTCTCGCCCTAATCAAGACTGTAGCGAGGCTCGCCCTTTACTTCTTTTACTGCATCAAGAAGTGCGTCAAGCTCATTGTCGTTGCCTTCTGCCGTGAAGTAAGAGCAACCCTCTGCGCCGAGGACTCCGCCGCCGCCAATAAGATGACCCCTCGCGCCGCTGATAATTCGTATGGCATCAAGCTCGGTGATGACCTCGCCGGGCAGGGGGAGAAAGCGTAATCCCTCAGACTCTCTGTCGTTGACGAGGGAAGCAATATCTGAGATTTTGTCGCTGACCGTTTTTTCGCATCCGATGGGTACGTACAGCTTTGAACGGCGTCCGTATACCGCCGAAAGAATGGGGAATGCCGTGCCTACCTTGGGATTTCCGATAAGCACGCCTGCCTCTTTGTCGGCAATATTTACCGCATTGCCGCCCTTGAATATTATATCATCGCTTGAAAGGTTGTCTGCTATATCAAAGATCGTTTTGCCTCTCAGCCATTTTCCTTTTTCGATAACAACGTCACCGATAAATTCCGATCTTGTGCTCGTGTGCTCGGGGACTGTAAGACCGCGGAAGAAATTCTTTGCCGAGAAGCCCTCGGTGTCGCCGATAATGTTCAGTAGCTCATATGCGACAGGCGCGTTTGTCGTTCCTGCGATAACGACTACCGTGTGCTCCTTTAAAGCATCTGTGACGTCGGGTAAAAGTGCGATAGCTTTGGCGATCAGACGCTTTCCCGCCGAAGGGGTCAAGCAAAACTGTATTTTTTTCATAAAATCATACCCACCTTTTCTCTTGATTACGAAAATTATTATATCATATGTTTTTTTGAATATCAAGTAGTGATCAAAGGGTTTTGCCATAGATGCAGAGCTTTCAGAAAAAAGTCGTTACTTGACAAAAAAAGAGGGGTGTGATATAATCCCTACTGTGTGCCCCGTGCCACTCAGTTAAATAAAAAGGACAAAATAAATGAAATATCTCATTTTTCTCGATATAGACGGCACTGTGCGTTCGTCAAAAGGAATACATCCGCGCACTGTCAACGCTATCGCAAAAGCACGCGCTCTCGGTCATAAGGTATTTATCAATACCGGAAGAAGCTACTGCATTATACCCGAAGAGATAGAGGTTATGCTCGAGCTTGACGGTATAGTCTGCGGACTCGGCGCCTGCATAGTGATGGACGGCAAATTCCTCCTTTCCGAATGTGTAAGCAAGGAAGACGTAAAAACGATAATGGATTTTGCAAAAAGACATTCCAACCGAGTAAATATAGAGGGCGAAAACTACTGCGTCAGCTACTGCGGACCTTGCTTCCTCGGAAAAGAATTCGAGGTGTTTTCGTATGAGAATATGTACGAAAGATATCCTGATATAAGGGTATCGAAATTCGCGTTTGAAAGAAGACTGAGCGAGGAAGAGAAAAACGAGCTTAGCGATCATTTTGTAGTATTCAATCATCCGCATTACGCAGAGGTCGGCATTGCGGGATACGATAAAGCAACGGGAATGAGAGCAGTCAGCGATATACTCGGCATAGACGATCCGCATTTTATAGCGATGGGCGACAGCTATAACGATATAGAAATGCTTGAAGCAGCCGATATTGCGGTCGTTATGGGAAATTCACCCGAGGATATGAAGGAAAACGCCGATTTCGTGACTCTCCACTGTGATGAGGGCGGAGTCGGATACGCTATCGAAAAGCTTCTTCTCGGAGAATAAAAATAAATCAAAGGAATTTTAGTATGAAATATCTTATTTTTCTTGATATAGACGGAACCGTTATGTCGTCAAAAGGCTTTCACAAGCGCACGGTAGAGGCTATCGCGAAAGCGAGAGAAAAGGGCCATATGGTATTTATAAACACGGGCAGAGCAAACAGCACTATCTACGAGCATATACGCGCGGCTGTAAATCCCGACGGTATAATCTCTTCACTCGGAAGCCTTGTCAGAATAGGCGACGAAACGCTGTACGCTACGTATATTTCGGACGAAATAATCAGATACGTAATGGCATTTTGCGAAAGACATTCGGTACGTGTTACTCTTGGCGGAGAAAATTACTCTGTCAGCTACTGCGGACTTTGTTTTCTCGGCAAAGACTATGAAATTTTTTCGATAGAAGATATGTATAATCGTTTCCCCAATATAAAAGTAGCGAAATTTTCGTTTGAGCGTCAGCTTACAGACGAAGAGGTGAGCGAGCTTACCGGATATTTTACAGTATATAATCACAAGACCTACGCAGAGGTCACGCTTATAGGAAACAGCAAGGCTGTCGCAATGGAAATGGTGAGAAAAAAGCTCGGAGTTGATATTTCACACGTTATAGCGATGGGCGACAGCGATAACGACGCGGAGATGCTTGAAGCTGCAGGAATATCTGTCGTTATGGGCAACGCTCCAGACTATATGAAGGAAAAAGCCGATTTTGTAACTCTCGACTGCGACGAGGGCGGAGTCGGATACGCTATCGAAAAGCTTGTGCTTGAAAAAGAAGATGACGAATAATGAAACAATGCACTTGAAACGGGTGCTTTGAAGTGAATAAAATTTCTTTCAAAATTGAAGGAAGGGGAAAACCATCTCAAACGCCGAAGTTTTTCCCCTTCCTTCAAACTTCCAACCCCATTCCTTGGCTGAAAGCTTTTCTTTTATTATTATGTTTTAAGTCTGTGCACCCGAATTTTTTCGGGTGTATTTTCTACTTTTATATGCTGTTAAGATAGCTTTCCATATCAAAAGGCTCGATCTTCGAGTCTTTTTTTAAATAGAGTGGATGATGCGGATGCCCTTTTATCGACGGCTTGCCCGCCATATACCACCTGGCATTGTAGCGGTTTCCCTCGTTTACCATATCGCGCAGACATTTTTTGAGATAATCGCGCTTTTCAACGATAGCACCCCAAGCCGCCCATACAGCAGGCTCGTCTCCGCCGCGCTCAAGCACGTAGCGAAAGGCACGCATATTTTCGCGGTGAAGATTCTCGTTAAGTGCTTTGTCCATATGGTCGGGATTTGTTGCACGCTGCGCATATACGTTGAACATAATAAAGGAGTCGAATCCGTTTCCTTCGGCGATACGGCTGACAGACTTCAGCGTATTGTCAAGATTGTCGGGCTCGGCGGTCGACGGATTTATTCCGATGGTTATAAGCGGCTTTTTGCCGACAGTGCCGAGAATATAACGGTATTCCGAGTAAAAATCGGGTATGTACAGCCATTTTTCGCGGTCGTATACCGCGCTTTCCTCTCGGGTGGCAAGCGCATCGTCGAATGTGAGAATGTTTACTTTTTGTGTTTCGCAAACAGGTATGTGCATAGAGTTTACCTCATCTGATTTATTATTTCAAAAAGGTCTTGTAATCCTCGTAATTTCTGCGAAGCAGACTCGGCGTATCAAGTCCGTAAGGGCATTTTGATTTGCAAAGACCGCAGCTTATACAGTCCTCGATCTTTTTCATTTTGGCTTGACCTGCCTCGTAGAGGTGAGCGGCGGTAGGCGAGCGGCGAAGCAGAAGGGACATACGCGCGCAGTTGTTTATCTCGATGCCGACCGGGCAGGGCATACAGTATCCGCAGCCGCGGCAGAATTCGCCGACGAGCTCTTTTCTTTCGCTTTCTATGTAAGCCTTGCGCTCGTTTGTAAGTGTGGGCGGGTCGTCATTGTACGAGAGAAACTCGTCAAGCTCGCTCTCGCGCTGTATACCCCATATGGGTGCGACGGGAAACTGTGCAAGATATGCGTACGCGACGTCAGAACGGGTGATAAGACCGCCCGCAAGAGCCTTCATACAGATAAATCCTACGTCCTTTTCCTCGCAAAGACGGACGAGAGCCTCTTCCTTTTCACTTGCGAGATAGGAAAAAGGAAACTGCAGAGTGTCGTAAAGTCCCGAGTTTACTGCCTCCTCGGCAACAGAAAGACGGTGATTTGTCATACCTATGTATTTTATAAGTCCTTTTTCACGCGCTTCGAGCATAGCCTCGTAAAGCCCCGAGCCGTCTCCCGGCTTCGGACAGAAATCGGGATTGTGAAACTGATAAATGTCGATGTAGCTTGTTTTAAGCAGGGAAAGGCTGGTGTTAAGGTCCTTCCAAAAGCCTTCAACCGTGACAGACATTGTTTTTGTGGATATTATTATATTTTCACGGACGTCGGCAAGCGCTTTGCCGAGCTTTTCCTCGCTGTCCGTGTAGACGCGAGCGGTGTCGAAATAATTTATTCCGCCGTCGTAAGCCTTGCGGAGAATTCGGCAAGCCTCGTCCATCCCGACTCTCTGTACGGGAAGCGCACCGAAGCCGTTTTTAGTAACTGGGAGATTTGTTCGTCCCAAACGAAGTGTTTCCATAATTTTAGTTCCTTTTTAAAAATAACTGTAAAATCAGTGTATCATAAGAGCAAAAAAATGTCAAGAAAAAAGTCAAAAACTTGATAAATATCTTAAATAAGCAGATATATGATGCTGAAATTCGAAAAAACACAAAATATATGTTGATTTATTGAAGTATAGTGTGATATAATTAATAATTATAGAAAACCTTTCTTTAATGCGTTAGCAGAACGGAGTGATCTTTATGAAATTAAGTGAACTTTTTAAAAACGATAAGCTTTCTCTCTCATTCGAGGTCTTTCCTCCAAAGACGGATATGGCATTCGACAGCGTAAAAAGCGCGACAGAGGAGATAGCGAAGCTTCGCCCGTCTTTTATGAGCGTTACGTACGGTGCGGGCGGCGGTACAAGCCGTTATACCCTTGAAATTGCAAAAAATATTAAAGAGCACTATTCCGTGCCCACGCTCGCGCATCTTACCTGCGTTTCCTCGACAAAGGAAACGGTGCTCGAGAAGATAGAGGCTATGAAGGATGCAGGAATAGAAAACGTTATGGCGCTTCGCGGAGACCTCACTCCCGAGCTTGAAAAGAGCGACCGCAGTAAATGGGCATACCGCCACGCAGTAGACCTGATACACGATATAAAGACAAGCGGAGCAGACTTTTGTATAGGCGGCGCCTGCTATCCCGAAATACATCCCGAAAGCACGAATCAGAAGGAAGATATCAAATATCTTAAAGAAAAGGTGGACGCAGGATGCTCTTTCCTCACCACACAGATGTTTTTTGATAATAATCTTCTCTACAATTTCCTTTACAAGATACGTGAGGCGGGAATAACCGTGCCGATCATCCCCGGAGTTATGCCGATAACAAACGGCAATCAGGTCGAGCGCGCGATAAAGCTGTCGGGATCGTTTATGCCGCAACGCTTTAAAAGCCTCGTGGATAAATTCGGTACCTCTCCCGAAGCTATGAAGCAGGCGGGAATAGCATATGCAACCGATCAGATAATAGATCTTTTTGCAAACGGCATCACAAACGTTCACGTCTATTCGATGAATAAGCCGGACGTTGCCGCGAAGATACAGAGTAATCTCTCCGACATTTTGGGATGACCGCGTATGGCATACACAGTATATACAAAAACGTACGGTGAGCCCGATTATAATATAAAAGAGATACTGCGCTATGCGGGAGTTAAGGAGAGTACGAAAGAGATCGATTCTCTTCTTGCAGATGCTCTTTCAGAGGTAAAGGGCAGACTTTCGTATAAGGTCTGCTACGCGGAAATGCCGATATATCTGAGTGAAGATCAGATCGACCTTACCTTTGCGAAAACCCCATCAAAGGATCTCCGAAAAAATCTACAGTCCTGCGACAGTATAATTCTTTTTGCCGCAAGCGTCGGACTCGAGATAGACCGCCTTGTCGCACGGTATTTATCCGTATCTCCCGCAAAAGCGCTGATGCTTCAGGCTATAGGCGCGGAGCGCATTGAGAGTCTGTGCGACCGATTTAACGACGATATAAAAAAAGAAAAAGGGGTCATACGCCCTCGATTCAGCCCGGGATACGGCGACCTGCCGATAGAAATTCAAAAGGATATCTTCCGCGCACTCGACTGCCCGAGAAGAATAGGGCTTACCTTGAACGAGAATCTCCTTATGTCACCCACGAAATCGGTAAGCGCGATAATAGGAATAGTAAAAAGATAACATAAAATCCTGTGCATACAGAAAGGTATGACAAAAGCTTTGAATATAAAAGAATTTTTAAAAGACAATATTTTATATCTCGACGGAGGAATGGGCACACTTCTGCAGGAATCCGGTCTTCTTCCCGGTGAGCTTCCCGAAAGGTGGAATATTTCCCATCCCGATATCATTACAAATATCCATCGCGACTATTTTGACGCAGGAAGTAACGTGGTAAACACAAATACCTTCGGCGCAAATATACTTAAATTTGATAAGGACGAGCTTGACGCTGTAATAAAAGCGGCTGTTGAAAACGCGAAAAAAGCGCGCGATGAAAGTAATACTGCCCACGAAAAATTTATAGCACTCGATATCGGTCCTACAGGCCGTATGCTTGCTCCTTACGGAGATTTTGACTTCGAGGATGCGGTCTCTGTTTTTGCCGAAACGATAAAGCTCGGCGTAAAATACGGGGTCGACCTTGTCTTCATTGAAACCATGAACGACAGCTACGAAACCAAAGCCGCTCTTCTTGCCGCAAAGGAAAGCTGTGACCTTCCCGTATTCGTCTCAAACGCCTACGGCGAGGACGGTAAGCTGATGACAGGTGCATCTCCTGCAGCTATGGTTGCGCTTCTTGAAGGTATGGGAGCAGATGCTGTCGGAGTAAACTGTTCGCTCGGTCCTAAGGCTCTTTCGGGAGTGGTCAAGGAATATCTTGCATATTCTTCGCTGCCCGTTATACTGAAGCCGAATGCAGGTCTTCCGAGAGCAGAAAACGGAAAGACTCTTTACGACGTAACTCCCGAAGAATTTGCCGCAGACGTGTCGGCTCTCATAGCCGAAGGCGTAAAGGTAGCGGGCGGATGCTGCGGTACGACTCCCGAGCATATCTCAGCGCTCGTTCAAAGCTCAAAAAATATAGAGCCAAAGGCTGTAAAAAAGAAAAATATTACCTGCGTTTCATCGTATACGCACGCGGTCACGTTTGGTGATAAGACCGTACTTATCGGCGAGCGTATCAATCCGACGGGCAAAAAGCGCTTTAAGGAAGCGCTCAAGGCAAACGATATCGATTATATCCTGAAGGAAGGTATCGCACAGCAGGACGCGGGAGCAGAGATCCTCGACGTAAACGTAGGTCTTCCCGATATCGACGAGGCAAGAATGCTCAAAACGGCTGTCTGCGAGCTTCAGGCGATAATCGATCTTCCGCTTCAGATAGATACCTCGGATGCCTTAGCGATGGAGGGAGCTCTCAGGCGCTACAACGGAAAGGCTATGATAAACTCGGTGAGCGGTAAAAAGGAAAGTATGGATGCAGTTTTTCCGCTTGCGAAGAAATACGGCGGACTTGTGGTCGCCCTTACGCTTGACGAAAAAGGTATTCCCGATAAGGCGGAGGATAGACTGAAAATTGCTGAAAATATCCTTAAAGAAGCAGAAAAATACGGAATTGATAAAAAAGATATCATATTCGACCCGCTTGCACTTACTATAAGTGCGGACAGTAACGCGGCAAAGGAAACTTTACGTGCAGTAAGACTTATAAGCGAGAATCTCGGATGCCATACCTCGCTCGGAGTGTCGAACGTTTCCTTCGGACTTCCCGAAAGAGAGATAATAACGAGCACGTTTTTCACTCTCGCAATGCAAAACGGTCTGTCAGCCGCTATTATGAATCCTTATTCTATAGATATGATGAAGGCTTACTACGCTTTCCTCGCTCTTGCAGGCAAGGATGATAACTGCGTAAGTTATATCACGTTTGCACAGAAGCTTCCGAAAAAGATCGAAGCAGTAAGCATAGAAAAATCCACGAGCGCAGAAAAAGCGGAGCACGTCGGATCAGAGCTTCAAGTGGCGGTCGTAAAGGGGCTTAAGGAGCGCGCGGCAGATATCACGTCAGAGCTGCTTAAAAACACTCCGCCACTTCAGATAGTTCAAGACGAGATAATCCCCGCTCTTAACACCGTGGGTGTCGGATTTGAAAAGAAAACCGTCTATCTCCCGCAGCTTCTTATGAGCGCGGAGGCGGCGAAATCTGCATTCGAGCGCATTAAATCGGCTCTTCCGAGCGGAAGATCGAGCGATAAATGCACGTTCGTTATAGCGACTGTCAAGGGCGATATACACGATATCGGTAAAAATATAGTAAAGCTTCTGCTTGAAAACTACGGATTTGGAGTGATAGACCTTGGCAGAGACGTGCCGCCCGAGGAAATAGTTTCAAAGGTTGTAGAAACAAAAGCTCCGATAGTCGGACTCAGCGCGCTTATGACGACTACCGTTCCCGCGATGGAGGAAACGATAAAAGAGCTTCGTATTCACGCACCGTGGTGCAAAATAGTGGTAGGCGGTGCTGTGCTTAACCGCGAATACGCCGAGCTCGTAGGTGCTGATAAGTATGCCGCAGACGCTATGGAAACGGTAAGATACGCAGAGGAAATAAATTCCGAGCTGAAGGATAAATAAATTTCGCATCGCGTTGACATTTGTCCGTTTTTGAGCTATAATAAAAACGCAGTAAGTAAAATAACAAATTTTGCCGAAGGAAAGGAAGAAAATTATGAAACCTAAGATTACAGGAGTTCATCACATTGCACTTAAAGCGTGCGGACTTGAGGACTACAAAAAGATGTTTGAGTTTTATCACGAAATTCTCGGTCTTCCTATCGTAAGAACGTGGGGAGAAGGAATAAATCAGGGTGCTATGCTCGATACGGGCGCAGGACTTCTCGAGATTTTCGCTAACGCAAAGGAATATCCCGGTCAGGGCGCACTCCGCCATATGGCTCTTGACGTTGAAAATACAGACGCTTGTATCGAGGCTGTACGTGCGGCAGGATATAAGGTCACAATGGAGCCGACCGATATCGTTATCGCATCCGAGCCTCCATATCCCGCAAGAATTGCTTTCTGCATCGGACCGGTAGGCGAAGAGGTTGAATTCTTCCAGGTCAAGTAATATAGTAAAAGATCCTTACGAGGCTTCGTAAGGATCTTTTTGCTTAGTGTCTGCATCTGTACTCCGAGGGAGTGCATCCGACTATCATCTTAAAATTTCGGTTGAATGAGCAGAGAGAATCGTATCCGCATTCACGCGATATCACAGAAATCGGACTACCGCTTGAGGTAAGAAGATATTTTGCGTGCGATATTCTGTATTCGTTTAAAATGGTACGGAAGGTTGTTTTAAGGTGCTTGCTCAGAAGATTTGATAAATAATGATAGTCATATCCTATATCGCTTGCAACGTCGCTTATGCTGATATCCTTTGCGTAGTTTTCTTCAATGAAAACGATCATTTTTCCGATAAGCTCGGATGAACGCTTTTGACGCGGCAGATACTTTGGACAGCTTGCGTCAAAAATGCTTATTATTTCATAAAGATATGACTTGAGAAGATATCTTGGAATACTTGGCGTAGTGAGCTTGTCTATTATTGTTGTCCCGTCGATAGAAAAAACGGGAGACTCGGAAAAGGACTTTTTCGCTATCTGCGCAAACTCTCCGACAAGACTGTTTTGGAATATGCAAAGATATGTTTTTGAGCTCGTTGCTTTGGTAATACTGTGTATCTGATTCGGGAATATCAGAATCGCGTGCCCCGAATCTACGGTGTGAGGAATTTCGTCAACAGAAACGTGAAGCTCGCCCTCATAGACGTAAATAAACTCAAAGCTGTCGTGCAGGTGAGGGATGAAATAAAGACCTTCGTTCCGCTGGTGATAAATTCCACCCGACGGGTCGGCACGCTCCGATTCGTAAAGTATCATATAAACACTCCAAAATCTTAATTTATGATCATATTATACTACACAGTGAGTTGAAAAGTCAACTTAAAATGTGATATAATTCGAGTGTAACAGGATAAATGCGGAAGAATATCGAAAATTCGCTCTCGGCAGTATACTACAGGAGCTTTTTGTGATAATTATTCTTTGCATATATCAGAGCTATATAAAAAAGGAGACGATCGCTATGATAACAAGTAATCAGAATTCAATTACCGTAACCTGCGCAAGCGAAACTTTAAAGATAGAAGCGTGGGGCAGGGGACTCAGAGTACGTACAGTTCCATACGGAAAAATTATCGAAAACGCTTGGGCGCTCGAAGCAGTCAAAGCTAAAGAAGTAACGATAGAGATCCAGAGTGCAGAGGGAAACCGCGCGTATATAGAAAACAGCGGTATAAGATGTAACGTTTCGGGCGGACACCTCTCTTTCTACAAGGACGGAAAGCTCCTTTTCGAAGAGGAAAGGCATTTGTCGCACTCGAACGGAAGGGCAAGAACCTACCGCCCAATACTCGGCACGAATAATTTTGAGGCAACTATCAGATTTGAGGCTCAGGACGGCGAAAAAATACACGGTATGGGTGAATACCGCAAGGCAAAATACGATCTCAAGGGATGTATGCTTGAGCTTGCGCACAGAAACGCGCAGATATCTATCCCCTTCTTCGTTTCCGACCGCGGATACGGATTTCTCTGGAATAATCCTGCCGTAGGAAGCGTGACCTTCGCTGAAAACGTTACAGAGTGGAAGGCAATCTCAACACAGCAGATCGATTACTGGGTATGTGCGGCAGATACACCCGCTGAAATAATCGAAAAATATACAGAGGTCACAGGAAGAGCAACCGAGCTTCCCGAATCACTTATGGGACTCTGGCAGTGCAAGCTGAGATATCGCTCGCAGGATGAACTCCTCGAAGTAGCAAGAGAATATCACCGCCGCAATATCAAGCTTGACGTTATCGTTATAGACTTTTTCCATTGGGATTATCAGGGTGACTGGGACTTCGACCCTGAATATTGGCCGGACCCGCAGGCAATGGTCGATGAACTGAAATCGTACGGAACAAGACTTATGGTCTCTATCTGGCCGACTGTCGACAGAAGAAGCAAAAACTTCGCAGATCTTAATAATAACGGATATCTTGTGCTTACAGACAGAGGTCTGCCCGCAATGATGGATTTCAACGGCTGTATGCAATTCTTCGATGCAACAAATCCCGATGCACGCCGTATGGGAGCAAAAATACTCAAGCATAATTACGGTAAATACGGCATAGATATGTTCTGGCTTGACGTGGCGGAGCCCGAATTCACAGTATACGACCGCGATATTTACCGCTACAGCATAGGCTCGGCTTTGGAGGTCGGAAATATATATCCGCGCAACTATTCTCAGATGGTATATGAAGGACTTGTTGAGGACAATGCGAAGGACGTTCTCAACCTTGTAAGATGCGCGTGGGTTGGAAGTCCCAAATACGGAGCACTCGTCTGGTCTGGAGATATAGACTGCTCGTTTGCACAGATGAAGAATCAGATCGGTATCGGAATAAATATGGGTATCGCAGGTATTCCGTATTGGATCTCGGATACGGGCGGATTTGAGGGCGGAAATATCAACGATCCCGTCTTCAAGGAGCTGATCGTCCGCTGGTATCAGTGGGCGGTATATACACCTGTTCTTCGTATGCACGGTGACAGACAGCCTACGCTTGCACCTGTTGAAAGAGGAACAGATCACGGCGGCGGATTCTGCCATTCGGGATCGTCTAACGAGCTCTGGAGCTATGGTGAGGAAGCGTATGAGATATTTGTAAAATACCTTGATATACGCGAAAATATGAAGGAATATATCAAAAAGACGGCAAAGGAAGCGCAGACGTGCGGACTTCCTATGATAAGAGCTATGTTCCTTGAATTCCCGAACGATAAAAACGCGTGGGAGCTTTCCGATCAGTATATGTTCGGCAGCGATTATCTCGTTGCACCCGTAACGGAATACGGTGCAAGAGAAAGAAGCGTATACCTTCCCGCGGGCAAATGGGAAGCAATGGACGGAGGCGGCGTTATCGAGAGCCGCGGAGAAACTGTTGTAGCAAGCGCACCGCTTGATTATACTCCTGTTTATAAGAGAATAAAATAATATAAAAATCGGCAGAGAAAACAAGTGCTTCTCTGCCGATTTTACTACAAAATGGATATTGCTTTATGAAGTAATCTATACATCATCAGGCGCTTCACCAAAATCGGGAACGTCTAGTAAAACTCCGCCGAGCTTTGCCGATTCGTGAGCAATCAGACCCGGGATCGTGTAACGTGCGGCCCTCCAAGCATTTACGTATGGCATTTTACGCTTTGAAACAGCGGTACAAAAATCGTCGATAATAAGCTGATGAGACGCCATATGTCCATTGACATTCGGAATTTTTCGATAATTTTCGGGTATACGTTCGTATTCTTTGTGTTGAATAGGTGCGATATGTGACCATTGATAACCGTGGTTTGCAACGGTGTTTTTAAACGCTACGCTTCCGTCGTTGTTTTCGGTCATCGCTATAGGATTCACATAATTGCTGACGTCTCTAAGCACAACTCCATCAAGTGTGAGTTTCTGTGTAATATGTTGCGCGTTTGAAAACTGATATGAGCCCTCGGTTCCATAAAAGCTTTGCACCGAGGAGCTTGGTGCCTTGTAACCTATGCGACGGCACTCGGATACACGCGCTATACCGCCATTGGAGAGTCTCATAAGAGAAAATTCGTTAGAAAAGGTATTATTCCACGGATTTTTTCCTTCGGCAAACGGCGTGTCGGGTTCGGAATCACAATACCCCATTGCAGAGACTTTTTGCACGTATGCATCGGTAGCATGCAGTACCATCGCGGTAGAATGGGTAGGGTAGAAGAATGGAGGCACTGCGGATTTTGGCTTGTCGTCCCTGAAATCCTTTGGAAAATGCGATAAATCATGGTAATACTGTGATTCAGCATAAACGAACTTACCAAAATCTCCACGTTCAAAAGCTTCCTTACAGTACATCGCACTGGGATAATAGATGCAGGTTTCTCCCATCATATAAATCTTTCCCGTACACTTAACACTTTCAATGATACGACGACAGTCTTCGACAGTAATGGCCATAGGAACTGCTGAATACACATCTTTTCCCGCCAAAAGAGCGCGTGTGACAAGATCTGCATGAGTATGCCGCTGCGTGAATATTGCAATCGTATTTATGTCGTCCCTTGATATTGCATCCTCAAAGCTTGGGATGATTGCGGTACCAAAGCGATTTTGATATTCTTGTGCTTTTTCCTCAACGAGATCGCATACACCTACCCATGCAACGGTAGGATGTGCTAAGAACAGTGGAACAAAATGCCTTGCGAACTCGCCACAACCGATAATCGCTACACGTAGTTTATGAGAAGTCTTTTCCATACTATCCTCCAAATGTTTTTCTTAACTGTCTTGACTATATCACACTCGTATGGTATAATCAATGTACAATATGAAGGAAAAATGGTAAAAAACAAAGATGGAAAAATATGAACAAAACTCATTTGATCCTTACGTTCGTTTTATCAATCGGCGAAGCCTCGCCAATTCGTATCCAAATCTTATTTACGCATTCGACTATCGTTTGTTTTATACCGTTAACGGCTCCATTGATGTAGAAACAGGTGGGAAATGTATTACTCTTGAGACGTTCGCACTGTTGATTATTCCACCGGGAGTCGGTTATCGTTTGATCGTACGTGATGAGCCCGCTGAATTTTACATCGTAAATTTTGATTTCGATTCCTCCCGAAGTGAAACAGTCTGCAGGCCTCCCGTCATAAAAGATTTTTTTGATCCTCAGGAGATTTTTTCACGTTTCGCTATCCCGCCTTTTGAATCGCTCTTCCATTTGCCGGGTGTATATGAATTTGAATCTATCCTTCGCGAGATAGACATTGCAAGAGAGACAGATGAATTCACCGCTCGGAATATCCATTCGGGATTGATGAAATATCTGCTTGTAAAGGCCGCGTTTCTGTCTGAAACGCGAAAAAGGACTGAGGAAAATATACAAATACAGCGGGTCAAGGCATATGTCGAATGTAATTATTCGCAACCCATAAACAATTCATCTGTGGCGAAGGAAATAGGATATCATCCGTATTATCTGAGTTCCTTTTTTTTGCTATCCGAGGGGATCACGCTACACTCCTATATTGAATCTGTTCGGCTTAAACACGCAAAAGAAATGCTTGCGACTACACCAAAACCCGTCTACGAGATATCAAGGGCGTGTGGATTTTCGGATTCCTCGTATTTTATAAAATTCTTTTCTCGCCATATGGGTATGACGCCAAAGCGCTATAGAGCGCTATATATGTAACTTGACGGGATTGACACGCTTGAATCTCACAGAAAGGTAAGAATGCGATGACAGTATATAACGAAGAAAGAAAAGAATTCAGATTAAATCGTTTTTTTAATATTTTTAATCCGAAGGTGTATATAACGTTGATCATTTTAGACGCAGTTCTTCTTATCAGCGGGATATATCAATATTTGACTAAAGACTTTTCCTTGATTTCATATATAGAATCAGCAGCTTTGGGAAACGTAGTTGTAATAGTTATTCATTCACTCTTATGCCCGAAAAAAGTTCTTATCAGCAAAGATACTATCGAGTTTGACGATTACCAATATATAGAGCCGCATAACGGAGTAATACGCACACGAGGTCTGGGTTGGCTTAAAATCAGTTATTGTGTTTCGCAAATAAAAGATATTGCACTTCATCAGAATTTCATTGAGAAGCTTTTCAACGTTGGGCGCATCTCTTTTTCGGGCAAAGCAAGATTTACAGCAAAGCGCGATCTCGAAAAGGTGAGAGAAAAAGACAGATTTGTTATTTACGGAATCAGAAGATTTTCAGAGTTTAAGCGTAATTTTTCGGATAACTGAATGTAAATAATATATAATCTGTGAAATTAAAGAAGAATAAAAAAATCCCGACAAAGGGCTTCTTCTCATAAGGAAGTTTACTTTCAAACATAAAATTGCTCTGCAGTAAGCAAAGATAACCCCCGACAGATTGTAAATAATCTGTCGGGGGTTACTATTCGATAAATTGGAATTTGTTAATTACACAGGTGTTCCTACTTCAATTAAGTTGCCATCTAAATCGTAGAATCTGACCACCTTTTGTCCCCAACTGTGTGTCATCAGATGATTGACATATTCGATTTCAGGATAAAGTGTTTCAAGA
>JAFXJH010000062.1 GCA_017532425.1 Clostridia bacterium
CAGGTGGTAGCGGCAGAGGTAATGGTTATTCCCCTTTCCTTCTCCTGCTCCATCCAGTCCATAGTTGCCGTACCCTCATGGGTATCGCCCAGCTTATGATTTATACCGGTATAGTAGAGAATTCTTTCGGTGGTAGTCGTTTTTCCGGCGTCGATGTGCGCCATTATTCCGATGTTACGAGTATTCTCAAGTGAATATTCTCTAGGCATAGACTTTTTTCTCCTTTATTTTCATCAAAGCGTAAACATTTTAATATTTTATTATTTAGGCTGCCCTTCGAAAAACACAGCCGCTACAATTAATATCTGTAATGTGCAAACGCCTTGTTCGCCTCTGCCATTCTGTGTGTTTCGTCTTTTTTCTTAATTGCGCCACCCATATTGTTAGCAGCGTCCATAATCTCGCCTGCAAGACGTTCAGCCATTGTCTTTTCGCTACGAGTTCTGGCAAAATTTCTGATCCAACGAAGTCCAAGGGTCTGTCTTCTTTCGGGTCTTACTTCCATAGGAACCTGGTAAGTAGAACCTCCAAGACGGCGAGCCTTTACTTCGAGAACCGGCATTACATTCTCGAGAGCCTCGGTGAAAACCTCAAGTCCGCTCTTTCCTGTCTTTTCTTCGACTTCTTTGAAAGCGTCATATACGATCTTCTGAGCCACGCCTCTCTTACCGTCATACATTATGTTATTGATAAGCTTTGTTACGAGCTTAGAATTATACATAGGATCCGGTAATACGTCTCTTTTGGAAATTTGTCCTCTTCTCGGCACTGTACTTCCCTCCTTCATAATAATTAATGATATCATAGGTACTCGAAAGATTTCTTCCGTAAATGCAAAGTCGATAATGTGAAATATAACAATAAACGTTATTTAAAATCAACAGTTTCGGCACTCTGCTTTAAACGATAAAAAATTTAATACCTTTTTCGGATCTCTCCGAAGCAAGAGCTTACTTCTTCTTAGCTCTCTTTGCACCGTACTTAGAACGGCTCTGCATACGTTTGTCAACGCCCTGTGTATCAAGTGTACCGCGAATGATGTGGTAACGTACACCAGGGAGGTCACGAACTCTTCCTCCGCGAATAAGCACTACCGAGTGCTCCTGAAGATTGTGTCCGATTCCGGGAATATAGGTTGTAGCTTCAAGTCCGTTTGTAAGTCTTACTCTGGCGATCTTACGAAGAGCCGAGTTAGGCTTCTTAGGGCTGGTTGTGGAAACCTTTGTGCAAACGCCTCTCTTCTGAGGAGAGCTCTGGTTTGTGGGCTCATTCTTCAGTGTATTGAAGCCTTTCTGCAAAGCTGCAGCCTTGGACAGATAAATCTTGTCGTGTCTGCCCTGTCTGACAAGCTGGTTAAATGTTGGCATATGGCACCTCCTTACCTGCTGATTTTAAGTTTAATATTATATCTCAAAGGTGCAAATCTTATCGGCTGACATAACTTTACACCATAAGACTTTAAGATTATACCATTTTATCTTCAAAATGTCAAGCATAGTTTTAAAGCTATAATATTTTCTACTATTTGCACAACTTTTATGCTTTTTACAGTTATTAACTTGCGCATTTTTTATTGTTTATACAAATTTACACAAAAAGTACACAAACGGGAGTCCAAAAAGGACTCCCGTTTATACTAAATTAAAGCCGATTATTATTCTTCTTCAACAGGATGCATAAGGTCATACCATGTTTCATACTGAACACGGAAGGAATAACCGGTCTCATCAAACGCATCCGTTGCTGCAAGAACGTATTCGTTGTTTCCTATCCACTTAGTAAGCGAATTATAGAAATCGTTGAAGGTGATTGGCGCACCCGTTGTCTCGTTAAGGCTATCCGGATAGTCTTCGATCTTAAGCAGCATCTCTTCGTAGAGCATTTCAAGCTTTTCCTCAAGATCCTTAACAAGATACTTATTCTCTGCTGTATTTTCAAAATCAGAGATCTTATTATAGCTAAGCTCGAATCCAAGATAAGGAGTAACGACGAGCTGCGAAAGAGCTGTCTTTGCATGTGCCCAATCGTTAGCAGAAAGCTCAAGCTCTTCTGCCGTCATATCGGTAGACTGCTTTGTAAGGAATACGTTACCAACGCCGTATCTGTTCATGCTGTATCCGCTGTTTTCCATCTTTGTTACCATACCGGTAGCAGCATCAAGTGTGTAGTTAACGTTTTGAACACCGTAAAGAAGTGTATTTACGAACTGAGGGTTGGTATAGAGAAGGGAGAGAACCTTGAATGCACGTGCGGAATCAGAGGATGTGCTCGAAACCGCGAACATAGAGTTATAAACAGATTCTGTTGTTGTATGGGGCTTATACACGGGGATCACGTGGTAATCTTCCGAATATTTATCAACAAGTGCTGCTGTTCCTGTAACGTAGCAAGCACCGAACTTTTCGGAGAAGTCAACGTTATATGTATGCTTAGGCATATCTCCGCCTGCCGCTCTGAGGTTACAGATAGTGGTTACCTGAGCCTTGACCTCGGGAAGCGCGAGGATATTCATAGGCATGAAAGCAGAGGAAAGGATATTTTCCTGGTCAACCTCGGAAATATACTGTCCGACAACGCTTTCGGATGAGCCGAACGTAGTTACTCCGAAATTCGTAATGTTATACAGCGGAATAACGTCCTTTTCGTTTTTAGCAAGGTTTACGAGATAATCGTTTATCGAATCGAGACCTGTTATCTGATCTGCTGTTGTTGTTCCCCAGCTTGTATAAAGCTCTTTATCAACAAGGAGATACTGGTAGTTCTGGTATATAGAGTTTCCGGGGATAGCGTAGAGAGACTCATCAATCATACCGATCTTACGGAGAGCCTCGGGGATATGCTTGGAAATAAGTGTACCCTCGCCGTCACTCGAATTCATACAGTCTTCACCTTCAAGCGGATAGAGCCATTCGTTTTCGACAAATTCACGAAGCATAAGAGAATCGTTAACGAGAAGGATATCCACCTGGTTAGGATACGTTTCGGGATACTGAACCTCATCTCTTCCAAACTCATTCTTTATGTAGGAATCGGTATCTGCAATGGAAGAGTATATGTTAGGGTCATTATCGTATGCTTCAAACTTCTTTGTTATTGCATCTCGATATTCATCGGGTGTATATATATCAAGTCTGACTTCTATACTATAAAGCTGTTTCGTAATTGTGCTGAGCGCTTCTTCTACTTCAAGTCTTGCTTCTTCCGTAGGCTTTTCATCGGACACAAGCGCAATTACTACAGTCATAGCACGTGTAGACGAGCTTGACGCAACGTAAGTGTCATTACATCCTGCCAATACTCCTGTGAGCATTACCAAACAGAGAATCGCGGCAAAAAATCTTTTTTTCATTATTGGATTTCCTCCTTGTCAAACAAACCGCATTTTGCGGTATAGCTTTTTATAACATTACTATTTTACACTATATGAATAATTCTGTCAAGAGACTTTTTTCATCCTTGACGAAAACATTTTTACGGGCGTTTACACTAAAAGCAGCATATTCACACTTTGTTAATTCATTTTCACCAAGTAATCACACTTATATTTAAGCACTTTTACCATTCCTTTTGGTGAAGTGAAACAAATTTCGAATGCGTTTATTAGAAATTATGCCGATTTTTTTACGGATCGAGATAATCTTTAAGTCTTTTAGATCTGCTCGGATGGCGAAGTTTACGAAGCGCCTTTGCTTCTATCTGACGTATACGCTCTCTTGTGATATTAAATTCCTTACCGACCTCCTCAAGAGTTCTCATTCTTCCGTCCGTAAGACCGAATCTGAGCATAAGAACGTGCTCTTCTCTGGGGGTAAGTGTATGGAGAACCTCGAGAAGCTGTTCTCTGAGCATCGTCTGCGATACGGCATCCGAAGGAGCGGGAGAATCGTCATCCTGAATGAAGTCACCGAGGTGGCTATCCTCTTCTTCGCCTATCGGCATTTCAAGAGATACGGGGTCGAGTGCTATTTTGGTGATCTCGCGAACCTTTTCGGGAGATATTTCCATCTTCTTTGCTATCTCGTCGATAGTTGGCTCATGACCGAGCTCCTGAAGAAGCTGTCTTGAAACTCTTGACACCTTATGGATAGTTTCAACCATATGAACGGGAATTCTTATAGTTCTTGCCTGATCTGCTATAGCTCTCGTTATAGCCTGTCTTATCCACCAGGTAGCGTAAGTAGAGAACTTATATCCCTTACGGTAGTCGAATTTTTCAACTGCCTTAAGAAGTCCGAGGTTTCCTTCCTGAATAAGATCGAGGAAAGAGAGACCTCTGCCCGAATGTCTTTTTGCTATACTTACAACAAGACGAAGGTTAGCCTCAACGAGGTCGTTCTTTGCCTTTTCGTCGCCGTCGAACATAAGCTGTGCAAGCTCTGCTTCCTTTTCAGCGCTGAGCAGCGATACCTTACCTATTTCCTTGAGGTACATTCTTACCGGGTCGTCGATTGCCAGACCCTCCTGAGCGAGCATTTTTTCCATATCCTCAGCGGATTCATACTGCTCTATCTCGCTTTCTATTTCGCTTGCGTCTCCGTGCTTGATATAACCGTCGATCTCATCCTCTGCGAGCTCATCGTTGCCGTCGAATGCCTGCTCGATATGCTCAAGATTAAGATCCTCATCCTCGAGAGCGGAAATGATACCGCTTTCAGAATAACAGGGCTGCGTGTCATTTTTGCCGATTATATCATTCACATCGACAATCTTGTCTTCATCAGTGATCTTCATTTAATTCTTCCTTTCTTTATGACGTATGCATTTTCATGCATTTATTGCCTTTCTTTAAAATTCCCGAACGTTTTACCGTTCTTTATATAAACAACACTCGGCTTTGAGTATTATTTTTTCAGTTATTTACCGTATCCGACTTTTTTCGCTTCATATTTATGATATCCTGTATATCGAGCTCGGATTTACGTTTTGCATCCGCAAGAGTTTTCCTGCACTCCTGAAGCACCGCAAGAGTATTATTTGTAAGAGAGCGTCTTGCGATGCACATTTTCGTGACGCGCGCTATTTCATCGACCTCTAAAAATTCTCCAAGTTTACCTTCGATATCCGTATCGTGCTCACTGTTTTCGGAAAGCGATGCAAGCACAGCCGAGCATATTTTTTTGCCGAGCTGTGTAAACATTTCATCCTCCTTAAGAGGATTTCCGTTTTTGGAAATTTCGTGCAAATATTCGGGATGGAGTATGATAAGCGCGAGTATCGCTTCCTCTGCCGCCGCCGCCCTTGGATTTTTTATATAGTCGGGATTCGTACGGTCTCCGTAGCCTTCGCTTTCGAGCATTATTTTTTTCGACTGCTCTGCCGCCGCAATCTTATCCCTTTTTGATATAAAGCGTTCGATATCTCTCTTCATAACGTCGGGAGTGATACCGAGCTTTGGTGCCGTATCGAAGATATATATTTCTCTTTGCGCCGCCGACGGTACCTGTGCTATCAGCTTTTCGCTTTCATCAAGTGCCTTTATCTTTTCGGACGTAATTCCGAAATCGTATTTTGCAAGTATTTTGCCGAATTTATAATCGAACTCGGTTTCCGAGCCTTCTATCAGCTTTCTGAAGCTTTCCGGTCCGAACTTTTTTATGTATTCATCCGGGTCCTTTGCACCATTCATACGGAGTATCTTCGTTTCCACTCCGACCTCGCCGAGAAGCTTAAACGCTTTATCAGCCGCATTTTGTCCAGCACCGTCGCTATCGTATGATATAACCACTTTTTTAGTATATCTCTTAAGCATACGCGCGTGCTCGGGTGTTATCGCCGTACCGAGCGTTGCCACCGCGTTTGTAAAGCCCGCACAGTGCAGTGCTATAACGTCCATATAGCCTTCGCAGAGTATTATCTGCTCGGAGCAGTAGTTTTTAGCGAAATTCATTGCAAAGAGATTTCTGCTCTTTTTAAAGGCGGGAGTATCCGACGAGTTAAGATATTTCGGCTTTGAATCGTCCATAACTCTGCCGCCGAATGCAATAACATCTCCCGACACTCCGAGTATCGGAAATATTACTCTGTTTCTGAAATAATCGTACGGTCTGCCCGTTTTTTGGCTGACTCCGCAGAGAAACGCCGATGCCATTTCGTGATCTGCATACCCCTTTGAGCGAAGGAGATCGGTCAGTGCACCGAAGCTGTTCGGTGCAAAGCCGAGACCGAAATGTCTTATATGCGAGTTTGAAAGTCCGCGAGCCTTTGTAAGATACTCGTAGCCTTCTCTTCCCTCGGGTGACATAAGCTTTTCGTGAAAAAATCGCGCGGCGAGCTTATTCATCTCAAGCACGCGTTCCTTACGTCTTGCTTCCTGCCTGTCCGTTTCGTTTTGCGTGAGCGTGATCCCCACGCGCTTTGCGAGAAATTCAAGTGCCGATCTGTAATCGAGGTTTTCTGCGCGTCTTATGAAGGTTATCACGTCTCCGCCCGCTCCGCATCCGAAGCAGTAAAAGTTACCTTCGTTTGAAAACACCGTAAAGGAGGGTGATTTCTCGCTATGAAAAGGACAAAGACCGACAAGATTTGAGCCCGCACGCTTAAGTGTTACGTACTGTGATATAACATCTTCTATATTATTTCGAAATTTTATTTCTTCAATAGCCGCCTGCTCTATCGCCATATCTTTCTCCTTTATTTTATTTTACTTAAGAAACTTTTTACTTAAGAAACTTTTTGCTTAAGAAACTTTTTGAAAAAAGTTTCTTAAGAATCTTCAAAAACTTTACTGAAAACAGTTTTAACGCAAATGAAATCTATACGTAAGTATTTTATTACATCTCAACTTTTGTTTTTTAGAATCCCAAAAGCTTTACTGAAAACAGTTTTAACGCAAATGAAATCTATCCGCAAGTATTTTATTACATCTCAACTTTTGTTTTTAGAATCCCAAAAGCTTTACTGAAAAAGTCTTAGCGTAAACGAAATCTATATACCGAGTATTTCGTTCACCGCGCCGTCGATATACGCGGCGGCTCTCTTCTGAGCATCCGTGAAGCTTTCGTTTTCAAGCCGATTTATACCGATTATATAGCAGTTTCCATTTTCATCGGGGCAAAAATCTGTCGTTCCTATATCGTCAACTGTGACCCTTCCTGCTTCGCTCAGTGTGAAAAGATCTCTGTTTCCCTCGACTGCCCAAAGCATTGTTGCCGGATCCCACGAAGATCTTCCGACCGAGTTAAAGAAGCTCAAAAACGCATACGTAAGCGGAGTCTTGTCTCCAAGTGTTTCCACCGCGTATTTACCCGTTACCATAGTATGTGCGGCCTCGTGAGGAAGCATATAGATATCGTTTTTGCATAGCTCAAAGGTCTTTTGAGATCTTTCGATACAGACCTTTACGTTCCATTCGGGAACATTCTTTCCGTTTTCATCGGGAAGGAATCCGCCTGCCATAAGTACTATTCTGCTGCATTTCTCCTTTACAAGCTCAACACCGCAAAGCGGGCTAATATCATCGCCCTTACTTTCAAGAAGGTCTGCAATATTATTCAGCGGTCCGATCGCGCAAAGTGTAACGTCTCCGTCCGACTCTACAAACGTTTTTCTGAGAAGCGCAACCGCATCACCGACGGGCTCGAGGTCGCTTTCTTCTCCGAATTTTTCGTATATCTTCTTGCAGTACCAATCGTCTCTCGGATTTTCCTTCGACATCTGTCCCATAGCGGGCACCTTTGCTCCGTAAGAGCGGTAAAGACCGCGTATTCCCGCAGCAGCGTAGTCTGCCGGATGCGAAAGAGTTATTGCAAGAGGCTCTACAAGTCCTTTTTTCTCGGCAGCTATCATATAAGATATAGCCATCATATCGTCGCAGTCGCTTCCTACGTCGGTATCAAGAATAAGTTTGATCGGTTTCATGTCATTTCTCCTGTACTAAAATCCCATCCAAAGCTTAGGAACATAAATTTCGCTGTACGTTCTTATAGCATATCTGTCGGTCATTCCCGAGATATAGTCGCACGCCGCACGCTCAACGCCTTCATCCTCCACCGTTTGTGTGAATTCTTCGGGGAGCTTTTCGGGATTCTGAGTGAAATATGTATACAGAGTTTCCACTACCGCCTCTGCCTTTGATTCCTCGGATTTCGCCTCCGAATTGAAATAAACGTTACTGAAGAGGAAGGCTCTGAGCTCATCTGTTGCCTTAAGGAACTCGGGCTCCATATCAATATCATTTTTATCCGTACTTGCACGTACAAGGCTCGTGACCATAGAGTTTATTCGCTCACCGTGAGTCTTTCCAAGTATATCGGTAGCGTACCTCGGCAGCATATCCTGCGAAAGTATGCCCGCCCTTAAAGCGTCGTCGATATCGTGATTTATATAGGCTATTCTGTCGGCAAATCTTATTACTCTGCCCTCAAGGGTTTTCGCCATATCGTTACCGCTGTGCATAAGTATTCCGTCGCGCACCTCGTACGTAAGGTCAAGTCTTTCAAGCTTATCCGCAACTCTGAGGCTCTGCTTGCTGTGTGTGAAATCGGGGCTATAGCATCTTTGAATAACTCTTTCGCCCGCGTGTCCGAAGGGAGTATGACCGAGGTCGTGTCCGAGACCGATAGCCTCTGCAAGATCCTCGTTAAGGCGAAGCGAGCGGCATATCGTACGCGCTATCTGTGTTACCTCAAGCGTATGCGTCAGACGCGTTCTGTAGTGGTCGTGCTCAGGCGAGAGAAATACCTGCGTCTTATGCATAAGGCGCCTGAACGATTTCGAGTGAATTATTCTGTCCCTGTCTCTTTGAAATTCTGTACGCGTATCGTCAAAATTCAGCGGATAGAGTCTCCCCTGAGTATTTTCCGACAAAAAAGCATACTGCGACAGGGTAAGGCGTTCTCTTTCCTCAAGCATTTTTCTTATGCTTTGCTCGCCGCTTATCATACCGTCAGTTTTTGTACACACGATCTTATCCTCCGATGTAACAGACAATAGTTTTAAACTGCTAAAATACATTCAAGATATTGATTATATTAGAGAAAAATGCGAAAAACTCCGCATTTTTAAACACACGGTGACAATATGCGTTAAATATTACACTTATAATATACGCAAAAATTTCAAAAAACCCTTTTTTTATTATAATAGCAAAAAGCGGTAAATAAAGAGTCCTTCCAAAATGTTTACAGTTAATTAACAATTTTTATCGCCATAAAATGGTTAGAAACACATATTATTCACAATTTTGTTTTAAAATTTCATTATACGGAATTTTTACGGTCATTTACTCTGTTATTTAAATCACTAAAACCGAAAGGAACGGTCCAAAATTGATAAAAGTAAAAAATCTGACGAAATGCTACGGTGAATTTACCGCCGTGAAAAATATATCCTTTGACGTTGATCGCGGTCATATTTACGGACTCCTCGGTGCGAACGGTGCGGGAAAATCGACTACCATGAATATGCTTACCGGCTGTCTTGCACCGACAGATGGAAGCATAGTTATCGGCGGACACGATCTTGCTCTCGCGCCCGAAAAAGCCAAGGCTCTTATCGGATATCTCCCCGAAATACCGCCTCTCTACACCGATATGACCCCTCGTGAATATCTCACCTTCGTCGCATCGGCAAGGCGAGTTAAGCGCGAAAATATCCCCTCTCACGTTGAAGAGATAATGTCGAGAACAAAGGTCTCGGGTGTTTCGGACAAGCTTATACAGAGCCTTTCAAAGGGCTACAGACAGCGTGTCGGAATAGCCCAAGCTATAATAGGCGACCCCGAAATAATCATTCTCGACGAGCCGACTGCAGGTCTTGACCCGCGTCAGATAATAGAGATACGCGAGCTTATCTCCGAGCTCGGCAAGGATCACACGGTCATAATCTCAAGCCATATCCTCACAGAGATCGAGGAGATCTGCGACCGAATAATAATAATCTCGTCGGGCGAGCTTATCGCGTGTGACACTATCGAAAATCTCCACAAGAAATACGTTGGACCCGACCTACTCTCTGTATCCGTAAAGGCAAATCCGAAGCAGGCTGTCGAAATACTCAAAAGAGTCGGACGGCTCGGAAAGATTTCTCTTAGCGAAGAGGACGGCGGCATCTGCGAGATATCTATAGAATCACCTAAGGACAGAGATATCCGCGAAGAGCTTTTCTTTGCTTTTTCAGAGGCAAAGCGTCCTATAATTGCGATGACAAAAAAAGAAGCGTCGCTTGAAGACCTTTTCTTAAAAGCTACCGACAGCGAAGCTGCAGAGTATCCCGACGAAGAGGAAAACAAGGAGGAGCGCTCTTCCCTGCCTTCGTTAAAGGATTTTCTGAGCGCATCCTCCCGCAAAAGCGTACGCGATGATGACAGCAATACTGACAGCGACGACGATGACGATTACAAGCCTCTTTTCGGACGCAAATAACTCATTTTTATCATTTCAGAAAGGACTAAAAATATGCTTGCAGTTTATACGCGCGAGATAAAAAGCTTTTTCAAAAGCTTTACAGGATATATAACGATCGCGTTTTTTCTTCTGTTTGCGGGAATATTCGTTACCGTAAGCAATCTTTTCGTGGGCAGTTCTTCTATTGAAGCCTCATATACCGGCACGATACTCGTCTATCTCTTTGCCATACCGATACTGACAATGAAGACGATGTCCGAGGAAAAGCGTGCTGGTACAAGCATACTTCTGCGCTCTCTTCCGCTCAGCACGACAGATTATATTCTCGGAAAATATTTTGCCGTTATCACTATGATACTTATTCCGACCGCTGTAATATTTTC
>JAFXJH010000063.1 GCA_017532425.1 Clostridia bacterium
CCCATTTCTCTCAGCCTTTATTTTTTTACAAAATCCTCTTGACAAACACGATACTTCGTGATATGATGTATTTCGTAATGGGAGGTATATAAATGGATATTCAGTTAAAGCGCGGGCTGCTCGACGTATGCGTACTCGCGGCTATAAAAAATGAGGATTCATACGGATATAAGATAATTAAAGATATGAAGCCCTATATCGAGCTTTCCGAATCGACTCTCTATACGATACTAAAGCGTCTTGAGGCGGCAAATATGCTCACCGTACGCACGGCAGAGCACGGCGGTCGCCTTCGCAAATATTATCACATCACGCGCGAGGGGCTCGGGCGTATCGAAGAATTCAAGCTCGACTGGAAGGAAATTATGTCGATATATCAGTTTGTAATGAGGGAGGACACGGAAAATGAATAAAAAGGAATTCACCGCGCGTCTGCGCAGAGGTCTTAAGGGTCTGCCGCAGAAGGAGATCGAAGAACGCGTGATATTTTACAGCGAAATGATAGATGACAAAATCGAAGAAGGATTTTCCGAAGCCGACGCCGTTGCTTCTGTCGGTGACGTTGACACGATAATTTCGCAGATAATACCCGAAGCATCAAGCGTAAAAAAGGAAAAGACGGTACAAAAAAGAAGAATGAAAGCCTGGGAGATAGTTCTCCTCGTGCTCGGCTCGCCTATATGGTTTTCGCTCGCTGTAGCAGTCATTTCCGTTATCTTTTCGCTTTACGGAGCTCTTTGGGCGGTAATAATTTCTCTGTGGGCTGTATTTGCTTCCTTTGTCGCCTGCGCCCTTGCAGGAGTAGTATCGGGAATCGCACTTGTCTTTTTCACAAATCCGTTTACGGGAATTGCTATGATAGGTGTGGGAATCATCTTGGCAGGACTTTCTATTTTCGTCTTCTTCGCCTGTCATCTCGCTACAAAGGGCACTTTAATTCTTGCCCAAAAAACAGTCATCGGCATTAAAAACGCTTTTACCAAAAAGGAGATATAAAATGAAGACAACAACTAAATCATGGCTTATCGCGGCGGTGCTGCTTATCATTATCGGAGCTGTAATTTTCACAGTATCGCTGATAGCATATAACGGAGATTTTTCAAGCTTCTCCACCGTTAAATATCAAACAAACGAGCACGAAATAAGCGAGCAGTTCACAGATATATCGATAAATACCACAACTGCAAACATAGTATTTTACCCCTCGGATGACAGCAGCTGCAAGGTCACCTGCTACGAAAGAGAAAACGAAATACATACCGTCAAGGTCGAAAACGGCACTCTTAAGATCACATACGTTGACGAAAGAGAGTGGTATGAACATATCGGAATAAATATCGGCTCAAGCAGAGTAACGGTCTATCTGCCTGCCTACGAGTTCTCGTCACTCACGATAAGAGAAGACACGGGAAGCGTTGTGCTCACGAGCGATTTCGGCTTTGAAACGATAGATATAAAGTCAAGCACAGGTAACGTACACTGCGGCGAGGCCACAGCTGAAAGCATAAAGATAAGAACGAGCACTGGAAAGATCGAGCTTACAAGCATAGAATGCTCCTCGCTTGACCTCAAGGTCTCCACGGGCAATATTACCGTAAGCGAGGCAAAGTGCGACGGTGATATAAAGATCGAAGTATCGACGGGCAGAACGAAGCTCGTAGGGGTAAGCTGTAAAAATCTCACGTCAAAGGGAGACACGGGCGATATAACGCTGAAAAAGGTTGTAGCGACCGAAAAGCTTTCTGTCACTCGAAGCACGGGCGACGTTATCTTTGATGCCTGCGATGCCGCTGAGATCTCGGCAAAAACGTCAACCGGAGACGTTAGCGGAACACTTCGCTCAAGCAAGGTCTTTATAACCGAAACGGACACCGGCGACGTTGACGTTCCCAAAAGCACGGAAGGCGGACGGTGCGAGATAACCACGTCTACGGGTGACATCGAGATCACCGTAAGTGAATAATCTTACTTAATCAGGCTCTCGCAAATGAGCGCCTGATTAAATTAAAAGCAAAGTACACCTAAAAATGATATCAGCCAAGGAATGGGGATAGGAGTCTGAGGAAAGGGGAAAAACTTCGGCGTTTGAGATGGTTTTCTCTTTTCCTCAGTCAATTTCTGCAGGCTCTCGCAAATGAGCGCCTGATTAAATTAAAAGCAAAGTACACCTAAAAATGATATCAGCCAAGGAATGGGGATA
>JAFXJH010000064.1 GCA_017532425.1 Clostridia bacterium
CACACGCTTTTCAGATAAATAATCATCCGTCGTATCCCTGTCAGAATTCTCGATATAAACGAGCGCACCGCGTTTTTTATATAAAGAACGTTGCTTTTCAAGCACCTCAGCATCACGGTGTATCGTCATTTCAGACACATCCAAACGCTCAGAAAGCGCCTTTATAGTCACCTCCCCCTCGCGCTCAAGTATCTGTATTATGTTCTTTTGCCTTGAATTCAAGTATATCACCTCCTTTTTACATTATATCACACTTTTTTAACATTGTCAACATTGTTTGTTATATTCATGAAATTGTTAACTTTGCCGCAAGGAAAATAGCACACCGTTGATTCATCATTTACGTCGCAACATTTCTCAAATGTGCGAAAAAGTCGCAAGTTCGAGTCCAAAAGGTCGGGGAAAGGTGTAATGGTGAAAGGGGGGTGTTTTTTCCCCTAAAAACACGAAAAGCCCCCCGAAATCAAGGGCTTTGAGCTTTTAGTGAAGTTTTGGCTACGCCAAAGAGATGTTGTGCTATGCACAGTGATGTTGCTCCCTACGGTCGCAGTGATGTGATCTGTTCCTTTTCACGTGCCGAAGGCACACTTCACGCGCGAAGCGCACATCACTTCCGAAGGAAACATCACGTTCCTCTTGCGGAACACATCGTTGAAAAAAGCCTAACGCGATTGCGTTAGGCTTTTTTCTTGACACCCCCAACGGGAATCGAACCCATAACTAATCCTTAGGAGGGATTTGTTATATCCATTTAACTATGAGGGCAGATATAAACGACTACATAACTATACCACAGAATCGAAATATTTTCAAGTGCTTTTTTGCTTTTTGAGGAATTTTTTGTTTAAAACATTTATTAAATGCTTGTTAATTGTTTGAAAATTCGGAGTTTTGGTGTTATTTTGCTATTGAAATTTTCCCTATAATGTTATATAATAAAATGATTTTAAATGCGATAGCTTTTCTAATTTTGCAGGAGGTGTGTTTATGTCTTTCATTAAAGGCTTTATTCCGTCGTTTATACTGTCATTTCTCGCGTTTGCAACGATAATACTGTACGGCGGCTCGTTTGCTCTTTCGCTGATAGAGGAAAAAGAGAACGGCCTTATAGAAAACGGAGATAACGAAATTGTTGACGGACCCGGAGACGGAGCGTCAATAAATACAACACAAAATACATTTTCCTTTGCGCTTATAATAACAGATGAGCCCGCTACAGAAGAGGACGATGAGGAATCCGAGGAGGATGCAGAAGAAGATACCGAAAATCCCGATACCGAAGCTCCCGATACCGAAAATCCCGATACTGAAACGCCTGACACCGGTATAGTATTTCCGGATATGGAAAATGCTCCCGACTTTGTCAAGGAATTTGCACAGATAATAGAGGACGATAAAATAAACCTCGAGTTTGAAGTTAAATTCATATGCGTGGTTTCGATCAATGCAACAACGTCGAAATCCTTCATTACGGTAATTCCGGGTGACAGTATTGCGTCGATAGGCGGAGTAGATATGCCCCTTTCGTATGCTCTCTATTTTGCTGAAAATACATCGCTCGACCTGAAAAATTATATTCCTTCGATGGTTGTGGCAACAACGGGCGTGATTCCCGATTTCTGCGGATACGTTGATATCGACGATTTCGTTAAGCTTGCAGACCTGCTTGACGACCTTAAATATCAGAATGATCTGAGGATCACAACAGAGCTTAAGCGTAATGACAAAAAGATAACAGTCCCCGTGGGAAATATCGATCTTTCGACAGATAGACTCAGTGCACTTCTCGAATATGAGGATTACGCGGATAAATACAGACCCTCGCAGATACTTGTAGACGTTTCGCGCATAATGCTTGACAGTATATGTAAGCAGTTTAAGCCGAATATCGTATCAAAGGTAAGAAGTATGCTTAAGTACGTGGAAACCGACTTCACGGCAAACGATATGAGCAGACTTTCGTCGATATTCTTCAGCTATGAGACCTCCGAAAAATCGGCAGTACCGATGCTCGGCGCTTATGAAAGCGATCTTTTCTTCCATATAAACAGTAGCGGAAGCGTGAAGAAATTCAAAGAGTATTTAAATTAAATCAATAATATATAAGTTTTCGAAAGGAAAAAACAATGAACAACAGCGAAAAGACTATGGACAAAATTGTCGCCCTCTGTAAAAATCGCGGCATAATATATGCAGGAAGCGAAATTTACGGCGGACTTTCCAACTCGTGGGATTACGGTCCTCTCGGAGTAGAGCTCAAAAATAACGTTAAAAAGGCTTGGTGGAAGAAATTCGTTCAGGAATCTCCCTATAACGTAGGTCTTGACAGCGCAATTATTATGAACCCTCAGACGTGGGTAGCATCGGGACACCTTGCAGGTTTTTCCGATCCTCTTATGGACTGTAAGGTTTGCCGCAGCCGTCACCGCGCAGATAAGCTTATCGAGGATTATATAAACGAAAAGGGACTTGACATCAACCCTAACGGCTGGAACAGCGATCAGATGAGCGCATATATCAAGGAAAATCACATTTCCTGCCCCGATTGCGGAAGCGGTGATTTCACATCCATCCGTAAGTTCAACCTTATGTTCAAGACGTTTATCGGCGTTACCGATGATAGCACAAACGAGGTATATCTCCGTCCCGAAACAGCACAGGGTATTTTTGTAAACTTCAAGAATATTCAGCGCTCTTCCCGTAAGAAGGTGCCTTTCGGCGTTGCACAGATAGGTAAGTCCTTCAGAAATGAGATCACACCCGGTAACTTCGTTTTCCGTACACGTGAATTTGAGCAGATGGAGCTTGAATTCTTCTGTAAGCCGGGCACAGACCTTGAGTGGTTCGAATACTGGCGTTCTTACTGCAAGAACTTCCTTCTTAACCTCGGTATGAAAGAAGAAAATCTCCGTCTCCGCGACCACTCTCCCGAAGAGCTTTGCTTCTATTCCAAGGCTACAACAGACTTCGAATTCCTCTTCCCGTTCGGTTGGGGCGAGCTCTGGGGCGTTGCAGACCGTACAGACTATGACCTCACACAGCATATGAATACAAGCGGTCAGTCGCTCGAATATTTCGATCCCGAAACAAACGAAAAGTATATTCCTTACGTAGTTGAGCCCTCGCTCGGTGCAGACCGTGTTCTTCTCGCATTCCTTTGCGACGCGTACGATGAAGAAGTGGTTGACGCAGAAAAGAATGACGTTCGCGTAGTTCTTCACCTGCATCCCGCACTTGCACCCTTCAAGGCTGCAATTCTTCCTCTTTCCAAGAAGCTCACACCCGATGCGGAAAAGCTCTTCGCTGATCTTGCAAAGGATTTCAGCGTTGACTTCGACGACGCAGGCTCTATCGGTAAGAGATACCGCCGTCAGGACGAGATCGGTACACCCTTCTGCATTACTTATGACTTTGATTCTCAGGAAGACGGCTGCGTAACAGTCCGCGACAGAGATACAATGGAGCAGATCCGTATACCTATGGCTGACGTTAAGGCTTATATCGCAAAGAAGCTTGAGTTTTAATTAGAATATAACGAAATACCGACGGACTTACAAATTTTCCGTAAGGAAGTTTGCAAGTTGTAGGGACCGGCGTCCCCGACGGTCCGTGGCGAACAAATTTCGGCAGAGGGATTGCTTCCTCTGCCGATTTGTGTTATAATGAGGGCAACGAAAAAACGAAAAGCCTCCCTTGTGTAAAGGGAGGTGGCAGCCGAAGGCTGACGGAGGGATTGTAAAAAAGTCCCAAATATCAGAAGGCAATCCCTCAGTCGCCTTCGGCGACAGTTCCCTCAAGAGGGCGCCTTTGTGTTCTCGCAACTGATGACATATAATCTTTGCTTGATGTGTTTGTGATATAAAAGTGAAACCGTTGCTGTAAAAAGAGCGATAAAACAAACCTCTAGATAAGGAGAATGATAATGTGAAAAGAATATATCTGTTTGGCAGAACTCTCAGAATTCTTTTTTTGATATCTTTGGCTTTTTTAGTTTGTTGTATGTTTGATATTGTAAAAAACGATTTTGATTTTTTTAATTTGTTTTTATTAGTGATTTCAATTTGTTTTGCGGCTGTTTGGTCAATATATATATATTCATTGGGGATATTTATAGACAGGAATAAGGATAAATTAAGAATTGTTACAGGATTCTCGAAAAAAGCTACAAAGGAATGCGTCCTAAGCAATATTGTCTCTATCAATGTCGAACTTGATGATAACTTGGGTATGATATATGTCATTAACTATAAGTATAACTGTGTGGAAAAGATAGAATACAAATTCTATAGAATTTCTTTTTTTGAAAAATCACAATACAAAAGGATAAAAAAAGAATTAGCCAATATAAATCAATCATATTTCAGTGAATAAAACAAACGAGCACCGACAGATTTTCTGTCGGGGCTCTTCTATATAGAATTATTATCCTATTTTAACAAGCGTACGTATCGCCTCGCCGATCATTTCTGCGGTATAGCGGATATCGTCCTCGCACACCTTGTCCGAAAGACTTACGCGGAGCGTGCAGTCTGTGTCGAGCTCAGAAAGTCCGTAGGCGACAAGCACGTGGCTCTTGTGGCGTCCGTTTGAAGCGCAAGCCGAGCCGCTTGATACGTAGATCCCCTTGCCCGAGAGAAAATGAAGTGCCGTTTCGCTCTTTATGGCGGGAAGGGTAATGCTTACTATGTGAGGCGCGTGAGCTTCGGGGCGGTTGACCTTGACCGAGTCGGGGAGAAGCGATATGAGAAGCTCGGAAAGACCGCCCGTTCTCTCTATAAAGCTCGGAAGCTTTTCCTTGTTGTACTGAGCTGCCGCGCCGAGTGCAGCTATGCCGAGGACGTTCTCCGTGCCCGATCTGAAGTTGCCCTCCTGACCACCGCCGAGGATAATGGGCACGAGCTTCTTTGTCTTTATGACGTCGCCGGAAACGATCAGAGCGCCGACACCCTTGGGTGCGTTTATCTTGTGTCCGCTGACAGTTATAAGGTCGGCTTTGAGCGCTCGGAAATTAACGTTTGTTTTAAGAAAAGCCTGAACGGCATCTGTATGAGTAACCGTAGCGGGATTTATGCGCTTTACCGTGTCAAAGGCATTTTTTACGTCATAAATTGCACCCGTTTCGTTGTTTACGCTCATTATTGACACCAAAACGGTGCGCTCGCATATAATGGAGGATAGGTAGGAAATATCTATTTTTCCACCCACGGTAGGGAGCTTTATAACCTCTGCCAGACCGTCCTTTTCGAGCGCGGTTATCGGCTCGAGCAGGGAAGGATGCTCACTGTCAGTCGTTATTATCTGAGGTAAAAATTTGAAATTCTTTGCGCGTATCACACCGAAAACGGCGAGATTGTTCGCTTCGCTTCCGCCCGATGTGAAAATAACTCTGCGTGTGCGGTCTGCGGAAAGCCCGAGCGAAGAAAGCAGACGGCTTCTTGCACCGTCGATAAGCTTGTGAGCTTCAAGACCGGGAGCGTGCAGGGAAGATGGGTTTGCGTAATTTTCGATAGCTGCTTTTACAGCCTCGATAGCCGCATCGCAGAGAGGGGTGGTCGCGCTGTTGTCAAGATAGATTTCGCGTTCCAAAGCTGACTGTTCCTTTCGATATTATTTAAACTCGATAAAATTAAGTATCATCTCAAGCTCTGTGTCATGCTTTGAATAAAGCTCGGGTGTAGAGGTATAGGTGAATATATAAAATACGTTGTCTCTCTTGATTATTATCTGCATATAAGAAAGATCAAGACCCGCAACCTTTCCGGTGTATTCGTATTTCTTTGCGGCTTTTTCGTTTACAAGGATGTTTTCACCGTCGTTTGTCAGAGTAAAGCTTGATTTTTCTTCACCGGTCTCGCTGTCCTTGATCTTGTCAAAAATACGGTTCTCGAGCTCGGAGGAGTAATAATTCCAGTAGCTGTCAATGTCCTTGTATTCATTTTCGCTGTCGGCGTATCCGATCATAGTAACGTTGCTCGAATCGTTTTCGGATACACGAGCCGATGCCATAAGGTCGGTGTCGGATGTGTTTACTATCCATTCGTCGGGTACGTAGAGATAGAAATCGTTTGCTTTTCCTGCGGCATTTTTCATTCCGACGGGAGCTTCACCCTCTTCACGTGAGCAGGCGGCGAGAGTAAATATCGAAACGAGTATAAGAATAAGACATAAAATTTTTTTCATTTTGTAAATAAGTCCTTCCGTTTTGTATATGAACCGAAAAGGTTCGTGTCAAAAATAATAATATAAATTATTTTAACACACAAGTATGTCAAAATCAAGTACAGAAGGTAAAATACTTAAAAAAAGAGTTCATATTATACTTAATGCTTTCAAAAAATGTATACAAATTGTTTAATATCTGCTCTTTCTTTTCGGTTGACAAAAAGAGTATTGTCGGCTATAATAATAATAGCTATTTATGGCTGAAAATAAGAAAGAAAGGAGAATATAATGGGTAACGAAGGAAAAGAAAATTTCTGTCCCAAAACGGTCGATCTCATAGATTTCGGGCATACGCTTGCGTCTGAACTTCTAAGCGAGTGCGAGTATCCGTGGGAGGCTCTTCCGAAAATAGGAGAACTTATAAAAGCTCTTATCCCTACGCTCGACAGAGATAAGTATACAGAGGTGTCCCGTGACGTCTGGATAGCAAAAAGTGCCAAGGTGGCTCCGAGTGCTCTCGTAGACGGACCGACGATAATCGGTGAAAATACCGAGATAAGACACTGCGCGTACATACGCGGAAACGCTCTTATAGGTGACGGTGCGGTAGTAGGCAACTCTTGTGAGCTGAAAAATGCGATAATTTCGGACGGCGTTCAGATTCCGCATTATAATTACGTCGGAGATTCAATACTCGGATACAAATCTCATATGGGTGCAGGTGCCGTGGCGTCGAATTTCCGTCTTGATAAGAAGACTATAAACGTCGGACGCGGAGAAGAGCGTATATCCACAGGACTTCGCAAAATGGGAGTTATACTCGGCGACTATTCGGAGGTAGGATGCAACTCTGTGCTTTATCCGGGCACGGTCGTAGGAAGAAGATGCCTTGTCTATCCTTTGACGGGTGTTCGCGGTATAGTACCGGAGGACAGCATAGTAAAACCGAACGGTGAGATAACAGACCGTAAATGGGAAAATAACTGAAAGGAGAACTAAAATGGGAAAATATTTCGGTACAGATGGATTCAGAGGAGAGGCTAACGTCACTCTTACTGCAGACCACGCGTATAAGATCGGCAGATTTCTCGGAAGATATTTCGGCAAAGACGGCAAAAAATGCCGCGCGGTAGTAGGAAAGGATCCGAGACGCTCAAGCTATATGTTCGAGTATTCGATAGTGGCGGGACTTACTGCATCGGGAGCAGACGTGTATATGCTTCACGTTATTACTACTCCGGGCGTTTCGTACGTTACGAGAGTGGATGAATTCGATCTCGGAATAATGATTTCGGCAAGCCATAATCCCTATAGCGATAACGGTATCAAGCTGATAAACGCACGAGGAGAAAAGATGGAGGACGAGGTCATAGACCTTCTCGAGGCATATCTTGACGGCGACGCCGGAGAGCTTGGCGAAAACGGTGAGCTTCCGTTCGCTACAGGAAAATCGATAGGAAAGATAGTCGATTATATGGCAGGAAGAAACCGCTACGTCGGATATCTTATCTCGCTTGCATCACATTCCTACCGTACTGTAAACGTAGGCCTTGACTGTGCAAACGGAAGCTCGTGGATGATAGCTAAAAACGTGTTTGAGGCTCTCGGAGCAAAGACATTCGTGATCAACGCAGATCCGAGCGGAGTAAATATCAACGTAAATGCAGGCTCAACGCATATCGACGTGCTCAGAAATATAGTTGTCGAAAACGGACTCGATATCGGCTTTGCATATGACGGCGACGCAGACCGCTGTATAGCAGTAGACGAAAAGGGAAACGTTATTACGGGCGATCATATTCTCTACATACTCGGAAAGAGCTTCGCGGCAGAGGGTAAGCTTGCAGGCGATACTGTCGTTACGACGGTAATGTCTAACCTCGGACTTTATAAAGCGTTCGATGCTCTCGGAATATCCTATGAAAAGACGGCAGTCGGAGATAAGTACGTATACGAATGTATGCTTGAAAAGGGCTACAGACTGGGCGGCGAGCAGAGCGGACATATCATAATGAGTAAGTATGCGACAACGGGAGACGGAATCCTTACTTCGATTATGCTTATGGAGACCCTGCTTGAAAGTAAAGTCCCTGCAAGTAAGCTGTCAGAAGGCTTTACCGTATATCCGCAGGTGCTCAAAAACATAAGGGTAACAGACCTTAATGCGGCGGTAAACGACGAAGTTGTCAAAGCAAAGATCACAGAGGTTGAAGAAAAGCTCGGAACAAACGGACGCGTGCTCGTGCGCAAGAGCGGCACAGAGCCTCTTATACGCATAATGGTAGAAGCGGGCGGAGAAGACGAGTGTAACACTTTTGTGGATGAGATCATCGGAACTATTATTTCGAGAGGCTACGGACTGTCATAAGTAAGTAGCCGAGGATGTTTAAAATAAGCGCCAGACCGTCTACGGACGGTTAACGAGGTGGAAGAAGTATCGAGATTTTCGGCGGATGTCTTCCCGTGTTTTTCCGGCGCGTACGCAGGCAGTAAAAGCAGGGGTAACCGTGTAACAAAGGGTCTGTGACGGAAATTTATCGATTGCAGAATAATATATTTTTGTAATTTTCATTATTTTTTATTAAAATGAAAGGAAAAGATATTGTCTCGCGGTCGGTATTCAGTAGGATAAAATTGAATTATAAATGGTAAAAAATACCATATAAGCGTGAGACAATATTACTATACAGAATAAATGTGTGGAATAATAGGATGCACCGGTGAGCTCGGTGCACTTGAGGTGCTGAGCGGAGGACTTCGTGCACTTGAATATCGCGGATACGATTCTGCGGGCATCTCGTTTTTTAATGCAGACTCGGATATAGTAACGGTAAAGGCGAAGGGAAAGATAAAAAATCTCGAGGCTAAGCTTGATAGTATGAAGAGCTGCGAAAAGATTTCTTTTTGCGGAATAGGTCACACGCGTTGGGCGACTCACGGTGAGCCGTCGGAGAAAAATGCACACCCGCACGGAAACGACCGCGTAAGGATAGTTCATAACGGGATCATAGAAAACTACAGAGATCTGACAGAAGTGCTTTTGTCGAAGGGGTATACCTTCACATCTGAAACTGACACAGAGGCAGCGGCACTTATGATAGATTTCTGCTATAAAAACAGCGAAAACGATCCGCTAAGGGCACTATGCACGGCAAGAAAGCTTTTTGCGGGATCGTACGCTATGGGAGTGATCCTCTCGGATCGCCCGGGAAATATATACGCGATGCGTAAGGATAATCCGCTTATAATAGGAGTAGGGGATAACGAAGGCTTTATCGCATCCGATATTACGGCAATACTTCCTTATACGAGAAGGTATATACGGCTTGAGGAAAACGAGATAGCCATCCTTTCGGGAAAGCTTGTAAGCGTTTACGATGAGGATGGAAATATCTGTGAAAAGCAGATAGAAACTGCACTCTGGGATACAAGCTCGGCGCAAAGAGGCGGATTCGATCACTTTATGCTCAAGGAAATATACGAAGAGCCAGAGGCTCTTGAAAAAACTCTCGCTCCGCGTATAAGTGCGGATATGCTCCCGAGCTTCGATAGTGAAAATATCGACGTAAAGCGCCTATCAAGCGCAAAAAGAATAATAATAACGGCTTGCGGCACGGCTATGCACGCAGGATTGATTGCAAAATATTTTATAGAAAAATATGCACGTCTGCCGGTAAACGTGGAAATAGCATCGGAAATGAGATATGCAGATATGCTTATCTCTCCCGAGGATGCACTGATAGTGATATCACAGTCGGGCGAAACGGCGGATACTCTTGCGGCACTCAGACTTGCAAAAGAAAAGGGAGCGTTTGTCACCTCAGTGGTGAACGTAGTCGGCTCGACGATAGCGAGAGAGTCGGACTCGGTGATATATACCTGGGCAGGACCCGAAATAGCGGTAGCAAGCACAAAGGCATACGTCGTGCAGTCTGCGCTGATGGCTCTGCTTTCGCTTGCACTCTCGCTCGAAAGAAATACGCTGACAGAGAGCGAAGTTAAAGTACTTACAAAAAAGCTTTTCTGCGATCTGCCGTCGGATATCAAAAAAATACTCGGTATGCGCGCGGAAATATATGAGGCATCCGAATATTTCAAGGATAAAAGAGATCTTTTCTGCGTAGGACGCGGGATAGATTATTACGTCGCAGTTGAGGCGTCGCTTAAGATCAAGGAGGTCTCGTA